>MFTQ01000011.1 GCA_001785355.1 Candidatus Nomurabacteria bacterium RIFCSPHIGHO2_01_FULL_41_71
CGGTAGCCTGTCCGGCGACCAAAGTGGAAGGAGCGGGATTATCCGCCGCCAAAGAAACAGAAACAGGACCGCCAACTACGACAGAGCCTCCGCCGGAACATGACTGTCCGGTAGTAGGGCTAAATCCTGCGGTTGATGTACAACCTGCCGGAAGCGAAGTGGTTCCTCCGCTGTTGCATGGCACACCCGTGGTAGGACTAAATCCTGCGGTTGATGTACAACCTGCCGGAAGACCTGACACAGATGAACCTGACCAAGCGGCTCGCGACAGAGGTCCGAAGACTCCGTCAGCTACCAAGCCTTTTGAAGTTTGCCAAGCCTGGACAGCAGCCTTGGTGATAGGACCAAAAGCTCCGTCAGCAGTAACGCCTAGAGATGACTGAAGGCACTGCACTTGTGTTCCTCTTGAACCGACTCTTAACGTGGAAGTGATCGAGCAAGCCTGCGCGTCAGCCGTAGAGACAAACGCAAAAGCGAATAGACTCACAGCTACGAGCATAGCTCCCGCGATCATCACTCCAAGAAAGAGTTTTGATTTTAATAAGTTACTCATAAATTATTTTTTTCATTTTACGCTATTGAATTAGTTTCGACTTCCTCCGACTTTAACATCGGAGAAAAACTAAAAGCGTATATTTTCCCATCACTGTTTCAACCCGCTATTAAACTAATAAAAAATAATAATGTAGCGAAAAGAAAACAGTGAACAGAGATAAACTAATACACTGAAAACAAAATAAACGACTATTTTATTTTCAATGACCTTTCTCTTGTGTGCCAAGAAAGTGCGCGGAAAGCGCCCATTCAAAACACAAGAATATTATAATATAATGCCTAAAAATAGGGCAATATATTATGTGGATAACCTCCACAAAACTATTTTGTCATACTCCGTGTATAAAAGCAAGGGGGATAAACGACGGCTTGTCAGTCCCTATAAACTAACAAAATATCGACTCCATCTTTTCTCCCCTGTCCTTTTTAAAAGTCCGCTCCCGGCCATAGCGGATAATTCTCTCTGTAAGGTTTTCTCTCCGCAATCGATCAAAGATCCAATAGCCTTAATTTTGATGTCCGTTATTGTAGCCCCATTTTTAAACTCTTTAATGACGGTTATGATATCAGCGCGTCTCTGTTCTCTTAATTTTTCAAAATTAAATTGGATGTTATTTTTAGTTCTATCGGACATCAAATTTTTATCGGACATGGCCTTTGGATATTTTACTCCACTAAGAGCTTTAAGCAATGTGCTTCCCTTTTGCACGCCAATGCGAGTAGGGACGGTTCGATTAGTTTCTGGAAAATTATCGTTTCTAAAAAGTTCCGATAAATCAGCCCCCATTTCTGATTTGGAATACAATGGGGTAGATATTTTTACCGATTCTTCAACAGCATTTTTGAGTTCAAAAAATTCTTTTCGGAGTATATTTAAATTCATTTGAGAGATCATATTTACCGTGCCGGCAATGTCAAGCAAGGACATAATTTCGGATATTTTCGAAAGAATTCCGGAAGGAGAAAAATAGATGTCCGATATAATATCTATACCGAGAGTTCGCAATTTATTTCTAATTGGCTCATCTCTTTCCATAATGTCCGTAACCATATACATAGCTATTATAAGCTTATTTGTTTTAGAATAAGGGATTGGAAAAGTCATGTCTTTTACAGACATACTATGTCCTAGAGATAAATTTTGTTCCATGTCTTTTAGATTTTTTTCTTCCCCAAACATGTGTCCATTATATATAAGACATAAAGAAAAGCAAGAAAAAAAAATTAAAGAATATCGATAAAAATAAATATATGCTAGAATGTTTTTGTAATGAAAAATAAAAAAGGCAAAAATAACAAAACGGAAACCAAGGGAGAAAATTTTTTAAAATTAAAAACAGAAACAAAACATGGCATCTTGGCGGTTATTTTTTTTGTTTTAGCGCTTTTTTTCTTGATGTCGGTATTTGAGTTGGCCGGAGTGGCGGGAGAATTTGTTTATGACAAACTTCACTATCTGCTTGGCATCGGATACATCCTGCTTCCGTTCCTATTTATTTTACTCGGATCTTCTTTCATAAAATCCGAAACTCCCAATGTGGGCTGGGCCAGGGTTTTTTCTTCCGCGCTATTTTTGCTGTCTTCGCTCGGATTGGTGGACATAGCTTCCGACTGGCCCGCCGAAGCCGGAAAACATTCCGGAGGAATATTGGGCGAGGTGTTATCCATGCCTTTAGTGGCGCTCTTTGATGTCTATGCCAGCATCGCATTTCTGGGAGCAATTTTGATTATTTCCATTCTGGTAATGTTTGACGCCAAGCTCGAATTGGCAATCATCTGGAAAAAAATTCTGGCAATCTTCAAAAAGGAAAAAGTTGATGAAGAGGGAGATGAAGAAAATCCGGAGAATGCGGATGATCCTTCGATATCTCTCTCTTCGTCAGAATCCGAACAAAATGAAACAGAAAAAGAATCCAAGTCTGCGATAGAGAAAGCAAAAGAGGCCTTGGGTATGGGCAAAAAATCCGGCTCGCATGCTAAAAACGAAACAGAAGAGGAAATGCCGATTAGAAAAAGAAAAGGGGTTCATGCTTCGACCTACACTCCTCCCCCGCTTTCTCTCCTTGAAGAAGACAAAGGCAAGCCCAATACCGGAGACATCAAAGCGAATGCGAATATTATAAAAAGAACTCTGGCAAACTTCGGTATTGAGGTGGAAATGGATGAAATAACAGTGGGTCCCACGGTCACCCGCTACGCGCTCAAACCAGCCGAGGGGGTAAAACTTTCCAGAATCGTGGGTCTGCAAAATGATCTGGCGCTTTCGCTGGCCGCTCACCCGATTCGAATCGAAGCTCCGATACCGGGACAATCTCTGGTGGGCATTGAGATTCCGAATAGATCCAAGTCGGTGGTCGGTCTGGCCACTTTGCTTGCCGACGAGAAATTTCAAAACGGAACCAAACCTCTCCTTATCGCTCTCGGCCGAGGCATCTCCGGACGCGCCATCTTCGGAAACTTGGCAAAGATGCCGCATGTATTGGTGGCTGGCACCACGGGCGCGGGGAAATCCGTCACTATCCATTCTATGATCTCTTCCCTTCTGTACAGAAACGGCCCGGACGACATGAAATTCATTATGATAGACCCGAAGCGCGTAGAGCTTACCCTATATAAGAACATTCCCCATTTGCTTACGCCGGTCATTACCGAAGCTAAAAAAGCCATCCTGGCTCTAAAATGGGCGGCAAAAGAAATGAATCGCAGATATGACATCCTGGAGGCGGAAACGGTGCGGGATGTGGAAAGTTACCGCAATAATGTGGTTGCGAAGAAACCCGACAGCGATAAAATGCCTTACATAATCATTATTATAGATGAACTGGCGGATATTATGAGCTCATATCCGCGAGAACTCGAAGCGGCCATAGTGCGCCTGGCGCAAATGTCACGGGCGGTAGGCATACACCTTATCCTCTCTACCCAGCGTCCGGAAGTAAATATTATCACCGGACTCATCAAGGCAAACATCCCTGCGCGAGTAGCGCTGAAAGTTTCTTCGCAGGTGGATTCGAGAACTATCTTGGACCAAGGAGGAGCGGAAAAACTGCTTGGAGCCGGAGACATGCTTTATTCAAGTGGCGAGGCGGAGCCGGAGAGACTGCAAAGCGCGTTCATTTCGGAAGCGGAAGTGAAAAAAGTGGTGAAATATCTTGCGGACGCTTATCAAGACGAGATTACCGAGGAAATCAGTTTCTCCAACGGATCGATTTCTGTCGATAAGAGCATATTTGAAAGCGCGCTTGATGATGAAGAAGTAGGTGATGATGATGAAATGTATGAAGAAGCCAGAGCGGCGGTAATTGAAGCTGGCAAAGCTTCCACTTCTTATCTTCAGAGAAAACTAAAGCTTGGCTACGCCAGAGCGGCCAGACTGATGGACAAGCTCGAAGAACGCGGAGTGATAGGTCCGGGAGAAGGAGCAAAACCCAGAGAAGTCTTGGAAAAAATCGAACATACCGAAAGCGGAGAAAACATCCCATAAATCATTCATGAATACTAATGCAAAAAAGATACTGAAGATTCTTTCATTTCTTGCGGTTCTCGTTTTGATGGTTGCATACTCCTTCTGGGGAGCCAGAGACATTATCTTTGGAGTAAAAATAAAAGATGTCGGTATAATTCGCGGAGAGGGCGAAGAATCGAATATCGTAAAAATAACCGGCAGGGCAAAAAACGCGAAAATGATAATTTTAAACGGAAGAGAAATATCGATAGACCAAGCCGGAAACTGGAGCGAGACATTGGTGCTTCTTTCGGGATATAATATAATAACCGTATGGGCAGAAGACAAATTTGGATATGAAGATGAAAAAAATTATCAAATAATGTATTAAAATGTAAAATAATGAAAAAAGAAAAAAACGATAAAAAAGATGAGTCGGCCTCCAACCTAGAAAATACTCTTAAAGCCATCCAAACCAAATTCGGAGAAGGGTCTATAATGAAATTCGGCGATTCTCCCAAGGTAGATATCAATGTCATACCGACCGGATCCATCGGGCTTGATATGGCCCTTGGGGTAGGAGGAATACCGCGCGGAAGAATCATCGAGATATTCGGGCCGGAGTCTTCCGGTAAAACCACCCTCTCGCTCCATATCGTGGCGGAAGCGCAAAAAAAAGGAGGAATCTGCGCCTACATAGACGCGGAGCATGCCATGGATCCGGAATATACCAAGAAACTCGGAGTAAACATAAACGACCTGCTGATTTCCCAGCCGGAAAGCGGAGAACAAGCGCTCGAAATTGTGGAAAGTCTGGTCCGCACCGGAAAAATAGACGTAATCGTGGTGGACTCGGTGGCGGCGCTCACCCCAAAGGATGAAATCGAGGGGGATATGGGCGCGTATCATGTGGGCAAGCAGGCTAGACTGATGAGCCAAGCGCTCCGCAAACTTACCGCCATCGTGGCTAAATCCAAAACAGTGGTTATTTTCATCAACCAAATTCGCATGCAGATCGGAGTGATGTTCGGCAATCCGGAGACTACCCCGGGAGGCAAGGCGTTGAAATTCTATACTTCCGTTCGGCTCGATATCAGAAAAATCGCGCAAATAAAAAAGGGGGAAGAGATAGTGGGAAATCGCACCCGGGTAAAAATAGTGAAGAATAAAGTGGCCGCTCCTTTTAAGCAAACAGAATTCGACATCATATACAACGAAGGTATCTCCAAAGAAGGAGAAATAATGGCGCTTGGAGAAAAATACAAAATTATAGAAAAAAGCGGAAATTCTTATTTTTTTATCGGCGCAGGCGAAACAAAGGAAAAAATAAAGCTTGGCGTGGGTTACGACTCCACCCGTACCTTTCTGAAAGAAAATAAAAAAATCGCGGATCAAATTCTAAAAGAAATCAAAAAGAAATTTGTCGCGGAAGCGTAAAAAAGAATTTTCTTTTGATCTGTTTTTGTCGAATTGTAAAAGTTTACGCTATAGCGTATTTGTTTACAATTTTATAATGTAAATGTATTTGATTTTAAATTTTTTTCTGTTAAAATACCTCCTATGTCACAACTGCAATATAACGAAATCCGGGAAAAGAAAATAATTATTTACGATGATGAACCCTGCGAAGTGGTGGAAAGCCATGTCGCTCGCACCCAGCAGAGAAAACCGCAAAACCAGGTGAAGCTCAAAAGTCTCATATCCGGCAAGACTATCTCGGCGACTTTTCATGTCTCCGAATCGGCGGAGGAAGCGGACGTGGAAAAACAGGAAATAAAATTTCTGTACCATAACCGGGGAGAATATTGGTTTTGTGAACCAAACAATCCGAAAAACAGATTTAAACTGGACGCGGGACTTTTAGAAAATTCAAATAAATTCTTGAAAGAAAATTCCAATGTCATCGCGCTGGTCTGGATAAATGAAAACGAAGAGGAAAAAACGATAAAAATCACCCTGCCGATAAAAATGACATTCAGAGTAAAAGAAGCGCCTCCGGCAGTCCGAGGCGATACATCCAAGGGGGGCATGAAGCTCATCACCCTTGAAAACGGCGCTACTCTAAATGCCCCGATGTTCGTAAAAGAAGGAGATATGGTAAGCATCAATACCGAAACCGGTGAATATGTGGAACGAGTATAGATACGACTTGCCGCAGACTTACTTCACCACAAAAGGCAAAAGACCCAGAAAGCGCGCATGTTTGACGGCAGAGGCCAGCGCGCGCTGATTCTTGGAAGTTACTCCGGTGCGCTTGCGATTCATAATCTTTCCGCTTGAATTCAGAAACTTCTTCAGGATTTCTATATCCTTATAATCTATGTATTTGATATTGTTGGCTGAAAAATAGTCTTGCTTCATTGTATTTAGAAATTAGAATAATTGGGTCAATTGGAAATTAAAAGGGAATGTCTTCAGGATTGATATCTTCTTCCGGGTATTCTATTTCGTCTACATTGTCGGAGGAGGTAGATTGAGCCTGCCCCTCGACTTTGCCCGGAGCAAATCCGGATCCACCGGATTTAGGCCCAAATTGAGTGCGATCAGCCACTATTTCCGTGCGATATTTTTTCTCCCCGGAATTTTTATCCTCCCAGCTTCTGGTCTGCATTCTACCTTCCACCAATATGGAACTCCCCTTCTTCATATATTGAGCCACCGTTTCCGCCTGACGTCCGAATACCACCACATTGTGATAATCCGCGGCTTCCTGCCTGGCGCCATTCTTATCTTTCCATACACGGTTTGTAGCAATAGAAAAATTGCACACCTTCACTCCGGAAGGAAGCGATCGGATCTCCGGATCGCGAGTCAGATTACCTATTAAAATCGCTTTGTTTAAATACATAATTATACTGCCACCATGGCGTCTATTTCTTTATCAATCTCTTCTTTATTAATAGGCACAGCTTCCTCGTTTTCGCTTTTTTTGGATGGCCTGCGGTAAGCGGAATCCCGACCGACAAATCTCCTCGAAGCCAGAGTATTCTCCTTGACCGTTTTTAAAATCAGGAACCTGACAATGTTCGGATCTAAATCAAGTTTCTTTTTGAGCTCAGGCACCTTTTCCGGATCCATAAAAAACTTTATCCAGCCAAAATAGCCGGTATTAAATTTATGATTTACGTTCGAAATTACTTTTACCATATTATAAGCAAGCGGAATCATTTTTGGCATCTCATCGGAAATAAACTCTCCGCCAAAAGATACTATTATATCTTTCAAATTTACGGACAAAGACGATACTTCTTCGGAAGCGAATGTAGGCAGTAAAATATATCCGACTTCATACACTCGGTCTTCCATCTTGCCGTACCCCGGCTCTTTTTCCATATCCAACATGATTTTTATTATATCAAAAAAATATTTAAATAGCAAATGTCCGCCTGGCATTGGCGAGGAGCGCCTGCGCTACTTCTTCCTCCGGAAGATTTTTAATTTGAGCTATTTTTTTTACCACTTCTCTCACGTATACCGGTTCATTGCGCTTGCCTCGAAATGGCGTCGGAGCGACATAAGGCGAATCCGTCTCGGACATGATCATACCAAGCGGAGTATTTTCAATAATTTTATCATAATCATGCGTAAATGTGATGACTCCGGTGAAAGAAAGAGCAAATCCGAAATCCAAAAAGCTTTTTGCATCTTCCCATGTGCCAGCAAAGAAGTGCGCACTACCTTTGACCCTTGAATGAGTTTTTAAAATTTCAAGGCTGTCCATGTAAGCATTTTTAGTTTTGTCTTTTGGATTATTTCTGATATGAAGCATCAAGGGCTTATCAAATTCGTTGGCAAGTTCTATCTGCTCTATAAACATTTTTTTTTGCTTTTCGATTGAATCCGAATCCATCCGGTAATAATCCAGCCCGCATTCTCCTATCCCCACCACTTTCGGATTTTTCAGCAGTTCTCGATAAGCATCTTTGTCAAAAATCTCCCCGCGAGAAGTAAAAGCCTTGCCTTCGGCACCAAGTTCTTTCTCATCATGATACGACGCTCCAGTATGTATCGGATGAAGTCCGACAATGGCGTATATGCCATCGGGGTATTGATTTATCATCTCCACCGCTTTTCTGGATGTGTCAATCTGGGTGCCGACATTTATCACCCAAGTATCACTCTCGAGCGCGCGGCGAATAACCTCATCTCTGTCCGCGTCAAAGGCTTTGAAATTCACGTGGCTGTGTATGTCTATGTATTTTGGCAACATATTTCACATATTACACTCAACAAAAAAAACAAACAAGCGCCCGTGTTGATCCAATTTTCCATCTGTCCATTTGTTACTCAATATCACTATAGCCACGGCCGTGGCTAAATGATATTATGATGTGTTTCCATTTGGAAATTCCTAAAAGTTGCAATCCGTATATATATATGTTAAAAAATTTGAGGAGGAAACTATGACTCTTTTAAGTTTTTTTGCGGGACTAGGACTGCTAGTGTCAGCACTAGTCTTGATGGAGGTAATCTTACGATTACCTCCAAGGCGGTAGGCCCAACGAGACCCTAACAAGGGTCTTGTCGGGCCTTTGTTAGTTATGGGGATTAATTTTTAATCTTTGTATTTGGGCATAAGCACCCCTCCCCAACCCTCCCCTTGGCTAAGAGGAGGGGGAATTCAATTCGCTAATAATTTTATTCATTACACCATCCATATTAACATTGACTTCGTTATTCCAAAAACGAATGGTTTTCACTCCTAGAACATCCAAATAATCAGATCTTTCATTGTCGTATTCTCGATTTTCAAGATGCTGAGAACCGTCTAACTCAATGGCTATCTTTTTGTCCGGACAATAGAAATCTAGAATATATGGGCCCACAGAATGCTGGCGTTTAAATTTCAAGCCAAGCTGGTTGCGCCGAAGTCGAGCCCAAAGCAAATTTTCTTGCGGAGTTTGATTTTTCCTCAATTCAACTCGGCGAGGCTTTAGAATTGGATGATTATGAGTTATGGTCATTTGCATTTGTGTATCACCCTCCCCCTTCGCTAAGGGGGAGGGTGGGAGGGGGTGCTAATCTTTGCGTGGAAATAATGGTGTTTCTGGTTTCTTGTTTTCGCGAATCAATTTTTTTAATTTTTTATTTGTCTCGGGCATGATAGGATTGAGCATTCTTGCTATTTCATACAATCTAACTACCATATCAGAGATTATTTTTTCACCTTTTTCTTTATCCACTTTTATAACTTTGTAAGGTTCGGTTTCCTGAATAAATTTGTCCAATTCCGCTATTTTATTCCAAATATAATCCGTGGCTTGTTTAATATCAAACTTTTCAAAAAAACTAAAATATTCACCCATGTCTGATTTTTCTGGAATATTCGGGCATTTATCTGAATATTTTTCTGACAAAGTTAAAATACGCGAAGCTAAATTTCCTAATCCATTAGCTAGGTTCGCATTGTAAGCATCCTTGAATCGCTCCATTGTAAATGGACTGTCTTCAAAAGAAGAGATTTCTCGTAACAGAAAATATCGAAGCGCATCGACGCCATATTCTTCCATAATTTGCATTGGGTTTACCACATTGCCGAGAGATTTGGACATTTTGATTCCTCCTTCGCCGGTTATGAAACCATGATATATTACGGTGTCGGTTACGGGCAATCCCGCCGACAAAAGCATTCCTTGCCACATCACGGATTGAAACTTCACCATATCTTTGCCCGCGTTCTGCGTTTTCTCGCCTTCTATCCAAAATTTTTGAAATTTTTCCTTGTCTTTGGGCCAGCCCAGAGTGGAAAGATAGTTTACAAATGCGCCGAACCAGACATACATAACCTGACTTTCGTCTCCGGATACGGGTATTCCCCAAGAAAATCTCTCCGAGCTTCTGGAAATGGAAAAATCTTCCATGCCATTTTCTATAAAATCAATGGCTTCCTGCCTTCGCCATTCTGGGACAATTGCGTTTTCATTCGATAAATATTGCAAAAGTTCTTTTTTATATTTAGTCAGTTTAAAAAAATAATTTTTCTCTTCTACCTGCTCGGGCGACAAACTCGGGTGAAAAGGGCATTTTCCATCCGCGAGATCTTTTTCTTTTAAGAATCTTTCACAGCCTACGCAATAAAGCCCCTTATATTCTTTCTCGTAAATATCGCCTTTCTCTTTACATAAACGCCAAAACTCCCGCGCCGCCCCGATATTTTCCGAGCTCGTGGTCCTAATAAAATTGTCGTAAGAAATATTCAGAGATTTACTTAAATTCAAAAATTTTTCCGCATATTGGTCCACATAGTCCTGCACCGATTTGCCTTCTTTCCGGCTCGCTTCCCAAATTTTCTGCCCGTATTCATCCGTGCCCGTGCTGAAAAATACCTCCCTCCCCGCGAGACGCTGATACCTGGCTATGGCGTCCGCCTGCGCGAGTTCGAGGGCAAAACCAATATGGGGATCCGCATTCACGTATGGGATAGTGGTGGTAATGTAAAAACTTTTATTATTTCGACTCATGTTTGATTCTGGCTAGATTTTTATTTTTTTCTATATCGCTTAAAAATTCCATTATAACTACCGCCACCGGAATGGAAAGCACCACTCCCCAAATGGAACCAAGTTCAAAACCGATAAGAGCCGCCAGTATTATGACTATCGGGGAAAGTCCGACTATCTTCTTGATGATAAGCGGAGCGAAAAGAAAAACCTCAAATTGATGTACTATGATATAAGCCGTGGCGACCATAAAAGCGGAAGAAACTCCTCCGGAAAAGTAAGAGAAGGCCATAGCCGGAATAAGGGCTACTAAAGTTCCATAAGGCACCATCTCCATAATACCGGCTATAATGGCCAGAATAAGGGCATATTGCACATTCAGAAGCGAGAGCAAAAGATAAATAAGAACCGCCACCACGAAAGCAAGCAGCATCTGTCCCCTTACCCACAAGGCGATTTTTCTCGAGGAACGATTCCAGAGATCTACCGCATAATCTTCATATTTGATAGGAAAAATTAAACGCAAGAAATTTTCTATGCCCTTCTCTTGAATAGAAAGATAAAAAGAAATAAGGATAATAGACACCACATTAAATAAACTGCCGAAGGCAACCGTTAAAGTCTGAAAAAGCCCTCCGGAGAGATTTTCTATAAAAGCTTTGGATACTGCCGTCAAAGTCTGAAAAGAAAAATTATCGGAAAGCCCCACCACTATGTCTTTGGCTCCGGAAAAGGCTTCATTCTGAAAATAATTCAAAAAAGACACGCCGGGCACATATGAGGAAATCGCTCCGGAAAAATTATAAATTTCAGTGATCAAAAGCGGAGCAAAAAGATAAAACATCGCCACACAGAGAACAATGCCAAGGGCGTATAAAGCCACTATGCCAAACACTCGTCCAAAACCGATTTTCGCCAGATGTGGCACTGCGGACTCTACGAAAGAAGCAATAACAATGGAAGTAAGTATGATAAGCATCATATCTCGTAGAGCCCAGATCAAAATCACTCCGATCAAGACTAGCATAGCTCGAATCATGGTGCCGGTAGAGATAGAAATATTATTGAGTCCTTCCTCATTCATGCTTATATGATAGCACACCAACTGAAAACTCAAAACTTAAGCGTCGGAAGAAAGTTTTTCGCATCTTTAGAGGGGCCGATAAGCGCCAGATTCAGATTTTTATTCTTAAAAATATTCCTAGCCACTCTCTGGACATCTCGCGCACTTACCTGCCGAAGTTCCGACGCCTTATTTTCTGCCGTTTTGATTTCTTTTTTTAAAAGTTCTTGCCCGCCGTAAAAATTAGCGATGTCGTCCGTGGATTCCAGTGAAAGTTTCATATTGCCTATCAAACATTCTTTTACCTTATTTAATTCCTCTTCACTAACCGGATATTTTCGAAGTTTGTCGCACTCCTCAATTACAGCAGAAAGAACTTCCGCAACCCTTTTGTTGTCTACCCCGGCAGAAATCTGAAATAATCCATGGTCAGTATAGGCGTCTCCATAAGCGCGAATATAATATCCAGCCCCCATTTCTTCGCGAACTCTCTGGAAAAGACGCGAACTCATACCTCCACCCAAAACTCCAGCTAAAACAGAAAGAACGGGAATGTCCTTGTGAAACAAATCATAAGCGCGCACCGCAAGCACAAAATGCGTCTGATCTGTTTGTTTGAATTTAATCAGAGCTTTTGGTTTTTTTTGAGTTTCTTTTACTTTTATCTTTCTTGCTTTATGGCCGCGCGGAATACTACCGAAAACTTTTTTTACCTCTGAAAACACGTTTTTTTCTTTGAGAGATCCCGCCACTACGATTACGGTTGCTTCCGGCAAATAATGCATGCTTTTATATTTCACCATGTCCCCCCGATTCATTTTTAGAATATTTTTTTTAACACCGGCAATATTCCACCCGGCCGGAGTATCTCCGTATAGAAGCTTCATCAATAAATCCTGCACATGCCGATGCGGCATGTCTTCATACATATTTATTTCTTCTATGATTACTCCTTTTTCTTTCTCCAGTTCCGCTTTTGGAAAAGCCGAATTCAAGTATATATCCGAAACAACATCAAAAATCTGCTTGAAATGCCTGGCATCGCTTTTGGCATAATAGCCGGTGTATTCTTGGGCGGTAAAAGCATTATATTGGCTTCCGAGTGCATCAAGTTCTTTTGAAATATCTATGGCCTTCGGCCGCTTTTCAGTGCCCTTGAAGCACATATGCTCCAAAAAATGGGAAACTCCGTTTAATTTTTTTTCTTCATATTTGCTTCCGGCTTCCACCAAGACCAAGACCGTAGCTGTCGGATTGTCCTTCATTGGGATTGTGACCACTCGCAAGCCATTGGGTAAAACTTTTTCGGAAAATTTCATTTGGAAAATATACCACAAAACAAACACAATTATCAATTCATGTATTTATAAGTTACAAGACGATATTACATATTACATATTGCATTACAATATTGTAAATAATTACGCTATAGCGTAATTTAATACAATATTAAAAAACGAATATTTAATTAGGTAATGGGTAACTTAAAATAATTTTTAATTTTAGTATCTCCTTCAATAGTATCAACTATTAAATAAAGTAGGTCTTTGCCAATTTTAAAATCAGCTTTCATAAGAATTACTAAATCCTCGCAATCATAAGGATATACCCATACACTATCTTGGAGACGTAAAAACCCGATTCTTTTTAATGTAAAACGAATTTTATCTCTGATCCCTCTTCTTTCTTCTTTTATATCAAAAATAAGCATGCGCCATTTCTTATCCCATCTTTTCGGCTTTTTGAGTTTATATCCAAGTAATCTAAATTTTCTTAACTTTTCTTCCCCTTTTTGAGTAAGACGCGCAAAAGTCCCCCTATCTGTTTTCTCGAAACAAATAAGGCCATTGTTTTTCAATCTTTTTATACTGTGATTAATATTATATTTCTGCCATTTATTTTTTGGTTCAATGCCAAAAAATTTTAAAGCTTGCAGGGCATTTGGCGCCAAAACTGCCACGCTCAAAAGCCCCGCTGCAGCAACACCATAAAGAATAGCTTTTTGTATATTCTGTCTTTTAACTCTTCTCTTTAATTCCTTCTCTAACTTCCCCATCTTTATATTGTACACAATTGTAAATTTATACGCTATAGCGTATAATATTACAATAAGGACTTGGTTATTCTATTCTTTATTTTGAGCTATTATCTTCTGATGTTTCTTTCACATCTCAAAAAATATTGGTGATTCTAAATTCTCTCTTTAATATAATTTTTTAATTCATTCACTTTTATTCGCTCCTGTTTCCCGGTATCCCGATCCCGGACAGTTACCGTGTCATCGGTGAGAGTGTCAAAATCCACCACAATACACCATGGAGTGCCGATTTCGTCTTGGCGACGATAACGCTTGCCGATGTTGCCGTTGTCGTCCCAGGCCACCCGGCCAAATTCTATTTTTAATGGAGCAAAAACTTTTGTATTTGCATATTCCACAAGCTCCGGCTTATTTTTTAGAAGCGGAGACACGGCGCAGACGACCGGAGCGATGTTCGGCTTAAACTTTAAGTATGAGCGCGCTTCTCCGTCTTTGTTGTCTTCCGCATACACGGAAACAAGGAGCGCAAGGAGAATCCTGTCTACCCCCATAGAAGGCTCTATCACATGGGGTGTGATTTTCCCCGGGGCGGAAGGCGCGTCTTCGTCAATATACTCCAGCTTATGATTTTTAAGATCAAAATCCGTCCGGTAAGCCAGACCAAAAAGCTCCTTGCGTCCGAAAGGAAAATCAAACTCAAAATCAATCGTCCGCTTTGAATAATGCGCCCTATCGGCATCAGGCACTTCCAGCTCGTGCACTTTTGTCATATCTAACCCAATATCTTCCATCCACTCCAGCATTTCTCCTCTCCAATATTCAAAATATTTCTCCCAATCTTCAGGCCGGATAAAATACTCCACTTCCATTTGCTCAAATTCTCTCTGACGAAACAAAAAATCTCTGGGAGCAATTTCGTTCCGAAAAGCCTTGCCTATCTGCGCGATGCCAAAGGGTAATTTCGGATGAAAAGCATCCACCGTATTCTTAAAATTCACGAATATCCCCTGCGCAGTTTCTGGACGGAGATGTGCCCCGGTTGCTTCCTCTCCCGCGCCTACCGAAGTTTTGAACATCACATTAAATTGCTTCCCGTCCGCCATGGGGTCCGAGAATCCAGCCACATGACCCGATGCCTCCCATACTTTCGAATTCATTATTATAGACGCGTCCATTCCATATATATCGCGTCGATTATCTACAAATTTCTTCCACCAATTTTGTTTAATATTATTTTTGAGCGCCACACCATAGTGTCCGTAATCGTATGTACCGGCAAGTCCCCCGTAAATTTCCGAACCTTGAAAAACAAATCCACGCCTCTTGCAAAGCGAAACTATTTTTCCCATCAAATCATTTTCTTCTTTTTTTTTCATCTTTGAATTTTTTAGTATTTGAATATTTAAATTTATTCCACCACCCTTTCGCCGTTCGCGGGAAAACTCGGATCGTTAGTTAGCCTGGTAGAGAGGGGAGATTTATATACCCTCACATCCACATTAGCAAAATCATCGTGCCCGGTCAAAATCGCTTCATTTATGAGAATGGGAGCCGTGCCCAACTGAGAGAGTGAAGGCGAGATAGAAACACGAAAGGCAACTTCCCGACTGGGAGAAGTAATACCCATGCCCTTCCCGATATTTCCTACATTCCAAGTAATTTCCCGGGTGGAAGAATTAAAAATAAGATTTTCGTTCGCCGGAGACACAGGACTGATAAAATTTATCCAGGCAGGCAAACTGGAACGTACTACTCCTTTGGAAATATTACTCGAGGAATTGGAAAGGCTCCAGATTATAGTAAAAGTCGTGGCAGTCTGCACCTTCGGAGGAATAGGCCCGGAATTCGTGAAGGGGCCTGAATAATAAAGCCCTTTGGCGGCAAAACCAACATTTGAAATCACCTTGACGATGGCCGAATCTGAATTATGAAGTTCTTTAAGTTCAAAACCTGAAATATCCTGCCGACCGGATACGGAGAGATCTATCACAATAGAAGGATCGCTCACAATCATGGGAGAAGCAAGGGAAACAATCGGAGCGAAAGAAAAAAATACTGATCCTGAAGATCCCGGACCTATTTCTCCGAAACCGGAAATATAATTTCTGTCCCAGATTATAGTGTCTGTAGCTGAATTATAAAATCCCTGTTGAGATCTTATGCTTTTTCTATCTATGGCATTGCCAGAAATTTTTGCTTTGATTTGAAAATCATTCACTTGAGTCTCCAGATTGTTGATCCATCTAATCTCACCCAGGACCTCCGCTTTACTATCGACAGCGTATTCTTTCTGCCTTGAGCTCCCCGTCACGAAATACGCTTCGATAAAAGGTTTCTTGACGACAAAAGCATGATGGGCGGAATTAAATATCACATCAATGGCGGATTTATCCGTTCTCGATTGTGAACCAATCCACGCCTTGAAAATTTTCTCTTCTCCTTCAAAAACATCAATCATTCTGCCCTTGACGGATATTTCACGCAAAGCTCCGGGCGTCATATCCCCGAGATTCCATACATTGTTCCCGAATGAAGGAAGAGAATCAGCCGAGACAAACTGAAAACCCAGTGGATAATTCACTCGTACCAGAATTTTAGAAGCAGTTTTGGTAAAATTTAGAGTGGCTTTTATCTTTAGTGTTATATCCTGATTGGGACTTATATCTTCCGGCGCCTCCAGAGAAATATCGATCGGGGTGGAATTTATATTCACTTCAAAGATTTTTTCTTTGACAAAGATGGCGTTCGAGCCCTCCACTCGATATTCTAGGGAAAACTTGACCGGGCGTACGGAACTTTGCTCACCGAAAAGAATAACTTTGATATTTTTATTATGCACTTGTCCTGGAGTAATGGTGCCGAGAGAAACCCGAATGCGTTCAGTATCTCCAATAAGTTCTCCGCCGGAATTTCTGGGATATTCCACTACCAAATCCGCAAGCTCAAGCGCTACAGCATTCCTGTTCCCGATGCTTATTTGAAGCGATAATTCCTCTCCACCGGCAACGAAAGAATTACCTAAAATAGAAATATCTATATTTTCGTTCGAAACAGTATTTTTTCCGATGAAAAACATATAACCTCCATACAACAAAGCTAATCCGAAAAAAGAAATAGATAAAATAAAAAACTTTTTGAATATGGATGTTCTCATAAAAAACTTCCGGCCAAAATCGGAAAGAGGGTCATCTTTCGTTTCCCAAGAATCCGCCACCTCCTTTATTTCTTTCTTGGAGAAACCGTCCCGATATTCAACCTTCGTTTTAAAACCTCTGGAAAAAAGCTTGGCTTTTAAATCCTCTATTTTGCTGAGTTTTCCTTCGTCACCTTGCGACATATGTGCATTGTATCATAAATGTGTTTCTTTCAGAGCCTTATTAACTTCATTTAATATTTCTCCTCTATTTTTCGCAACTTTCAGAATAAGATCTTTTTCGAACGGAGATTTAACAAAGACATTCCACTTATCCCTACTCCCTATGTATCCCAAATTATTTAAAATCCGAAGAACAATCACAGTCTCCACGTCTTCCAATTTTCCTTGGGTATCAGAAAACTGATTCATCTTTATACTCTCCAGAATAAAAAGACCGCCCACCAAATCATCAAACAAGGCTTCGTTTGGATACTCTCCGGATAAAAGCCTTCGAAGCAGATAAGCCATGTTCGTAAAAATCCTGAAAGTTTTAGGGTTTTTTGCCAACTTTTCTAATTTACCGGTTTTGGACGCACTGGTCACTCGCCAAAAATCCCTCCCCCTCACCAAGTCCACTTTCACATGGGAAAAATCCTGAAGGATATAGCGTAATTTGGAAGACAACTTGCGCACGCCTTGCGCCCTCGCATATATCATACCCAGGTCGCGAGTAAATATATAATAGTATTTCCCCGCCTCGCCAAAATTTCTGCTCCCTAATATTATTCCTTCGGTGTGGTAAATATGATGCATTATAAATTTTCTTCTTTGCCTAATTTAAGATCATTAAATTTAATATTAAATTGAGGTAAAATTAATTTAGGCACAAAATAAGCGCTCTCAATAAAAGAAGTTAGCATGCCGTCGTGTACCGGAAAGCAAACCTTCGGTTTGACTTCTAAGACATATTTCATAAAATCTCGAACCCGTACCCATGGTCCGGCAATCGGAAGCGCTAAAATTTCAACCGGCCGACCTGGATTATAAAAAGCATCGCCGGGATAAAATAATTTCCGACCAATAAAATATCCAGTATTTTGCACTTGTCCTATTTCTTTAAAAATTTCTTCATGCTTGCAATCGTGTGCTTCCAACTCTACACCCAAAATATCTTTTGCAGTTTTATTTTTTAAAACTTCATACTTTAGCCCCGCTTCATCTAATAGCTTCCCTACCCCCGCATTGGTAATAATTTTTACATTTGGATTGTTTTTTATAATTTCCTGCAGTGATTCGATATGTAAATGATCTCCGTGCTCATGGGTTATTAAAATCAAATCAACATTTTTTTCCTGCGCCTGTTCTTTTACGGTATAAGACCCGGGATCCGTCATAATCCTTTTGCCATTTACTTCTACAACCAAACAGCAATGTCCTAATTTTTTTATTTTCATAATTTAGTTATTGTATCACAAACTTCTTAACCTAAACAACCTTAGTTGGGAGTTAATCCAGACAACACTCAATATCATTATGGCTACGACCGTGTCATAGTCATATTCTCTAGTACTTAAAAACAGAAAATATACAATCTATAAATTGAAAATTTTCTCTAGGCGTAATTTATTTGTTAGATCCCTAACTAGGGCAAATTGCACATACTTCCCCACTTTCCAATAATTCGCTATAAAATCTATTTCTTCTTGACAAGGATAAGGATACACCCAAACACTGTCATTGTATTTTACGCAACCCAAATCTCGCAATTTATCACGCAAAGCATCCCGCGCTTTTCTCTTTTTCTCAGGTATGTCAAAAATTATCATCCGAAACTGCCGATCCCAAATTTTAGGATTTTTAATGCAAATATCTTCGTAAGAAAACCGTAAGAATATTTCTTTGCCTTCTTCGGTAAGCATAATTTCTCTAAAACCATCCTGTTCTTTGAATGAAATAATTTTTTGTTGTCTTAATTTGTAAAAATATTGGTTAACATTTTTCGGCTTTCTATTTGTTCCAAAAATTTCTTTGATCAAAGTTTTAGCCATCTTGAAACTGGTTCGCTGATTCGCCAAAGCGAAAGTGATTCCGACACCATACCCCAGCGCTCGAATAATTTTCCCTGTATTTGATTCTCTATCTATGTTTCTCATAGAGATATAATATCACTTAGACACGGCCGTGTCCATAACAATCATGAGGCTATGGGAAGCTTTACAAAATTTCTTACAAAATTTCTTTCACGGCTTCTAAAAGAGCCTCGGGGGTATGTACGATTTTTGCGGGAGTGGCTTTTTGCAACGTTGCTTCTTCTTGAAAACCCCAAGCCACCGCGACAGCCTTGACACCACACTCTCGGGCCTCCAGCACATCGCCCACCGTATCAGTGGTGTAGACCGCATTTTGAGAAGCGATAGCGTATTTTTCTAAAAGTATTTTTATCTTATAAACCTTACTAGTATGTATATCGCCGCCTAACACATCGGCAAAAAACAAAGCGTTTTCGCGATTCAGTATTTCATTGATCAGATGCGTTGGGATAGCAGAAACAATGGCAAGTTGATACTCTTCTCTCAACTTTCGCACCAAATCTTTGAGAGATTGAGGTATTGTGAATTCTCGCAATTTTTCCGCGTATCTTCCAAAAAAATCAGGGTGTTGCTTGATTGTCGGGTGATTATTTAACGAATGAAAGATATTGCCATCAAAAAGAGATTTGAATGCAGGCATAGATAAATCATTATCAACCTCCTTGCTAATTTCGTAACTCATTATGAGGGTATCCACCAAAACCCCGTCAAAATCAAAAAGGACTAGCTTTTTTATTTTCATTTTTATTTTATCACAAAATCTCGAAGCTTTGAAATAATAGACGCTATGGCTTCATTATTTATGTCTTTCGGCCTTATTTTGCATTTCGCAAAAATCTGCTTTTCTATTTCTTTACCGCATGCAACAAGTTTCTGTCTTTCTTCTTCCCCCGTAGCGCCGAAAGTACTTTTATGGTTTTTATATCGTTTTTTTCCTTCTTCCATCCGTTCTTCATATAACACCACCCCGTGCGGATCAACTCTGCCGTCAGCGTAATGAACTATTTTGATACTTAAATCATCAGAATCGCGGTGCTTGCATGTAAATGAGAAACGAATTTGATCTACTAAATTTACTACTTTGAGAGATACGCGAAGTTCTTCTTTAATAATTTTTATTGTCGCTTCGTGTTCATTGTCTCCATATCTTTTTATATATTCTTCTTTTACTTTCTGCCAATACTCTACGCCCTCCGGCTTATAAAATTCAGGGAGGACGTTCATCTGGAATTTGATGATATTGCCCATGTCATGCAATAGGCATGCGGTAATAATACTTTCTCGATCTGCAAGCGCATCAATAGAATCGCAAATCAAAAGAGCTACTGCCGCTACCCGGAGCATGTGCTCCTGTAAATTCGGCATAATTTTGTATTGTTTGTATATCTCTCCAATCGGAAGAACCATCTTGTCTCTTGGAAGAAGCCCCAACTTTTTTCTTTTATCCTGTAGTTCACGCATAAATTCCCGATACTCTCCTTCTGCCCTGAGCTCCGGAGTAATTTCGGTGTAAAGCATAATTTCAGTTTCAATATTTTTATTTTCAATTACTTCTTTCACATTTAATTCATCCTTAATAAGTTCAATATAATCTTCGTTTAATTTGAAATGTTTTATTTCCAGTTTGGGGAGCGGTTGACGGACTTTAATGCCCGCTTTCTGCCTCGCTTCCAGGCCAAGAGTGACAATTCTGCGCACTATTTCCATACTTTTAATGACACGAGGTCCATCCTCAACCCTTCTCCTTAAAAAGAAGAGGGGCCAAGGGGTGATGTTTACTTTCGGCCAATTTTCCAAATGCACACTCTCTTCACCATTTTCATTCTTTAGTTTTTGCCAAATATCTTCCGCTGAAAAAGGCGCAAAGGGGGCCATTAGTTTTGAAAGAGTTTTTAATATGTAATACAAAGTTTGTTTTGTTTCTTGATCACTATTTTTTATTCGCTCACGAGAACGACGCAGATACCAAGTGGAGAGATCCCCGATGAATTCTTTTATGGCACGTACTGATTCCAGAAGTTTATAATCATCCATTTTTTTTGTGCATTCACTTATTAATTCTTCCAGGCGCGCCAAAATCCATTGATCTAAGACAGAGCTAGGTTTTAGTTTAAAGTTTATAGCTTCTAAAGAACGATCTCTATAAAGTTCATAAAATGCCAATATATTATATAGCAATCCGAAAATCTGACTACCAAGAAGAGCCACATTTTTCTCATCGAAATTTTTTGATTCGCCCGGCTGATTGACTGAATACATCCAAAGACGAAGCGTATCTACTCCGTATTTTTCTATCATCATCCACGGATCGACGATATTGCCGAGAGACTTGGACATTTTTTTTCCGGCCGCATCCAAAAGGTGTCCAAGACAGATTACATTTTTAAAAGCCTTACCCCGAGCCATGAGCATCCCGACGGCATGCAATGTATAAAACCATCCGCGGGTCTGATCAATTGCTTCGGAAATATAGTCCGCCGGATAGCCCGGACCATCCACCCATTTTTTATTTTCGAACGGATAATGATCTTGAGCAAAAGGCATAGCTCCGGAGTCAAACCAAACATCCATTACTTCCTTTACTCTTCTGAATTCTTTGCCATCTTTCTCTAAAACCACTTGGTCGATGAAAGGGCGATGCGGATCCAGTTCATAATCCTCATTATGCGGAATCGGTACGAAAGGCAGTTCTCGCACCTCGGCATTCTCAAATTTTTTGAATTTTTCCACAAAAACATAATCGCTCGCGGGATAATATTTCTCTCTATCCGGTAAAAAAAGTCTCGCATTTACAAAAAGAAGCCAAGCCGGCCCACCGTGAGTAACTAAAAGAATATTTTTGCCTTTATATTTTTCTTCAAGACCATATAAAACTTTCGCTGTGCGTTTTTTCACGTCAGAAAGAGATTCTCCGCCGGCTATTTTCCGGTCAAACCATCCCGGCCCGACATTGTAAACACAAGCATGAAATTCATTCCAATTTTTACCGTCAAAATCTCCCGGATTAATTTCTTGAAGCCCCGGCTCTTCTACCACTCTTTCTGTAGATAATCCAAAAATTTCACGCGCAATCTCGGCAGTTTCCTTGGTACGGACAAAAGGAGAGGTAATAATATAATCAATTTTTTCTTTTCTAAGAACATCAGCGCATTTCTTTACTTCCGCCACGCCCTTCTCGGTCAGGTCATCGGTCGCCTGAGCGGAATAACTCACAATTTCTTTTTGATTGCTTTTAGTCCCGCCGTGTCGCATTACAAAATATTTATTGCCGGATTTTTTAGAATATTTTTTCAGCGTCTCATATGAATCAATCACCAGTTTCTCGCCGTCTTCCGCCACCCATACTGGAAGCGGAGTGCCCCAATACCGCTCGCGAGAAATAGCCCAATCCTTAACATCCTTGAGCCATTCACCGAAACGTCCATTTTGGATATGATCCGGTTCCCAATTTATTTTTTCATTCTCATTAATTAATTTACATTTAATGTTTGGATCGGACATTCTGATATACCACGAGTCGCGCGCGTAGTAGATAAGTGGCGTTTTGCAACGCCAACAATGCGGATACGAATGTTCGTATTTTTCTTTTTTAAAAAGAAGTCCTCTGCGCGCCAAATCCTTAATAATGTCCACCGCCACTTCCTCGTCTTTGACAAACCGGCCCTCTAAAAATCCGGTTCCTTTCATAAACTTGCCCTCCGGATCAACTAAATGATGTTTTGGCAAACCAATTTTCGTGCCTAAGATAAAATCATCTTGACCATACATGACGGCCGTATGTACCACCCCCATACCGTCCTCTGTTGTCACGAAATCAGCAGGATAAACCTTGTATGCCTTATCAAGTTTGGATTTTTCACTCTCCGAAATAATATCCGCAAAGTATGGATACAACGGCTCATATGCAAAGCCAACAAGATCTTTGCCTTTAAAATTTTCCATTATTTCATATTCGCCATCCAAAATTGAAATTCTTTCTTTCGCAAGAATGAAAATTTCGTCACTTTTTTTTACTTTCACATAATCAATTTTTTCCCCCACTGCCAACGCCAAATTCCCCGGCAAAGTCCAAGGTGTAGTGGTCCAAGCCAGAATAAAAGTATTATTTTGGCCTTTTACTTTAAATTTCACCGTCACCGATAAATCCTTGTCGTCTTGATACCCTTGCGCAAGCTCGTGGGAAGATAAAGCGGTGCCACAGCGCGGGCACCATGGCACGACTTTGTAATCTTTGAAAAGCAGTTTCTGATTATTTATTTTTTCTACAATATTCCAAAGAGATTCGATGTAATCATTGTGATAGGTAACATACGAATTGTCTTCATCTACCCAGTAGCCGACCCGATCGCGAAATTTATGCCAGACATCGACATATTTCCAAACGCTTTCTTTGCATTTTTTATTAAATTCGACAATACCGTAGTTTTCAATTTCTTTTTTGGATTTCAATCCGAGTTCCTTTTCCACTTGAAGCTCCACTGGAAGCCCGTGAGTGTCCCATCCGCCTTTTCGGCGCACATGGTAACCTCGCATGGTTTTATAACGCGGGATAGCATCCTTAAAAGATTGTGGCAAGAGGTGATGTATGCCGGGCATGCCATTGGCCGTCGGCGGACCGTCATAAAAAATGAATTCGCCCTTCGGGGATTTTTTCTCTAGAGATTTCTCAAAAATTTTATTTGTCTTCCAAAACTCTAAAACCTGCTCTTCCCGCAAAGCGGCTTCGGATTTCTTTGCCTCGCCAAAGCTTTCAGTGGCGGCGGGTGTATTTAAATTTCTATTTTCCTCTTTCATAATTCTTATTCTTATATTCTTGAGAATATTGGAATATCATTTTTGTAAAACAAAAACTCGTCCCCAAATTACAACCGAAGTTGTAAATCAAGGACGAGTTTCTCCTGCTTCGCTAAAGCTTCGCAGGACAATGCCCGTGGTACCACCTTGTTTCGTCCGCCATAAGTTCAAGCGAAAGCGGACCTTATTACCGGGTTCTATTTTTGTGCTAGGCAAGACCTAGCACAATTTCTTCCCAAAGCTCCGAGGCGATTACCTCTTCAACGCTTATATGAAAAGTATAACAAAACCATTAAAA
This sequence comes from Candidatus Nomurabacteria bacterium RIFCSPHIGHO2_01_FULL_41_71, assembly GCA_001785355.1. Taxonomy (GTDB): domain Bacteria; phylum Patescibacteriota; class Minisyncoccia; order Phycocordibacterales; family UBA9973; genus UBA9973. The sequence continues at coordinate 23,860 of MFTQ01000011.1, forward strand.
AATTACAAATGCTATTTTATCGTTTAAGAAAAAAACTTAAGGTTTTGGCCGAGCAAGCAAATGATCTTTTAATTCGATCAACTGCTCTAGGGCATTTGTCACAAGAGGTCCATTAAAATGAGTATCATTATCAATGCGAGCATATGACAAATCTAAAATAATAATTTCCCATGTTCCATTAGGATGGATGAGTAATTCAAATGGATCATCTGATGGTAAAAGTAAATCGTTGTCTTTTGCTTTCCTCACGATATCGTCTAAATTTAATCTTATTTTTGGTAAATCTGTTTCCATGATTCTAATAAATTTATTTTCCATTTCTGTTAACAGAGGAATCTTGCCTCTAGAATTATCTTCTTGATCTTCAATGATCGTCAAATATCCCTTTCCAAAAATTTCTGAACCGTCATGTTTAAGATTCTTCATAAAAATCCCTTTTTCCGATCTTCTTATAAATCTTACGACTGGAAGCCCCGCATCTTTGAATGCCTGCCATCTCTTAATGTATTTATCAGGATCTGCAATTCCAAGACGATCATCAAAAGCTCTTTCTACCAAAGAAATCGTTTTTCCTGATCTCAAGCTTATTTCATGTAAATACTTCTTTTCATATCCTGCGCTATTTGGCATATCTGAGCGACCTGCTGATTCAACTTCTCGTATTCGCCTTTTCATTACTCTTCCAGTTTTTGGAATAGTATGAGTTTCTGGTATTGGGTTAAGTCTAATTCTTTCTGACATATATTACATCCTCTTCGGGGCCTGGATGCCGAGAAGGTGCAGGCCGGTTTTCATTACGAAAGAAAAGGCATACGTCAAAGTTATTTTATACGACGAGAACAAATCTTTTTTATCCACGATCAATGTATTGCCGTAAAAGCTATTGTAGGCGCGGGCAATTTCTATCAGATAGTTGGTAATATAATGCGGTTTGTATTCTTGTGATGAACGTAAAACAATTTCCGGAAATTTGTATAATAATTTTTCCACTTCAAAAACTTCCGGGGGGTACGCGTGCGGATCTGGAAAAATATTTTCCTTTTGCGCTTTTTCCAACACTGAATTCGCTCGGGCAAAAGAATATTGGAGATAAGGTCCGGAATCTCCTTCAAAAGAAATAGATTTTGCCATATCAAAAACAATATCACCGCCCATGGACTGTTTCAATATTGAATACTTAACGGCTGAAACAGCTACATCTTCGGAAACCTTTTCCATAACTCCTTCTGAAAAATTTCGATCCGCCATCTTTTCTATAATGGACAAACGCACATCATTGAGTAGAGATTCTCCGGTTATGACATTCCCTTTTCTCGAGCCCATTTTCCCTTCAGCAAAACGCATCATACCATGAGCAACATGTTTCATTTTTTTTCCGAAATCCGGATATATCAGAGAAATTGCCTTGGCAACCACGCGCATATAATCCGTTTGCTCATCCGCCGTGACGACAATTGACAGATCTATGTCAGAACAAGTTTTAAATTTCTCCACCGTCAATCCAAGTTCTTTGGTTTCATAAGTCGGCAATCCGGCCGAAGTGATAAAAACTCTGGTATGAAGCTTTGGATCATGTTCTTCAGCTCTAAAGACAATAGCGCCGGAGCTTTTTTGAAATATTTTTCCTGTATTTTCTCTTACGATTTTCTCGCCGATAGGAGCCATCTGGCTTTCTAAAAAATAATAGTCGAATTTAGTGCCAAGCATTCTGTAAAGATCTTCAAAGGCTTCCATGGTTACTCTAAAACCCCAATCATATACTTTGTTTACAAGCTTATCACTTCGATCGTAAATTTTTTTGTTAATTTCATCTATTTCTTTTTTGTTTTCATCATTTTTATCATACTGCTCGCTACCAAACGCATAAGCGGCACCAATATTCGCAGCCTTGAGTTTAATCGGGATATTATCATCCTGCGCCAGATGCGAATTATTGATAAGCCCCCACATAGCTTTAGCCACATGAAGTCCCACATCTCCCTGATAGTTTACTCTCCATACTTTTGCGCCCGAGTATTCTAAAATCCTGGCCAAGGACTCGCCAATCGAGTTGGTCATCAGATGCCCTATATGAAAAGGTTTAAAGGGATTCGGATCAGTATACTCGATCATTATTTTCTTCCCGGAGAGAGCGTTGTTCTTGCCTACATTCTCCACTTTATTCACGATTTCTTCGACAGAAGCGGCGAAAAATTGGCGGGATAGATAGAAATTAACAAAGCCTGATTTGGCTTCTGCTTTCGAAATATCTTTTGTTAAATTTTTATTTATTTCGTTCACCAACTTTTCGGAAAAATCTTTCGGATTGGTCTTTAATTTTTTAGCGAGGACCATGGCTACATTGCAGGAGTAATCTCCGTTGGCTAAATCTTCCGGATGTTCCAAGCTAAATTCCGCTCCTCCTAAATTAAGCTTTGAGAGAACATCTCGGATGAGTCTTTTTATGCCATCTCGGACTATTTTTTCTTTATGTGAGTCCATATCGCTTTTTGAATTTTCTTGATTGTTTGAAACAAAATTCACTTCTCCAAAACCGAGATTTTTGAACACCTTTCTGAATAAATTCTTAATTTCTTTTTTCATGTTTTTATTTCCTGCCCGTACTGCCAAACCTCCCTTCTCCGCGAACAGATTCGCTGAGCGTATCCGTCTCCTCGAGTAAGGCGATAGCGACCGGCACGATCACCAGTTGAGACACTTTGTCACTTTCTTCAACAGTATAGGACTTATCTGATAAATTTACCAAATGCGTATTATATTCTCCTCGATATCCGGCATCAAACACCCCGCCCATGGTTTGCAGTCCCGCTTTTGAAATGCCGCCTTTGTCCATCACTAGCGCTACGTAGCCTTCGGGAAATTCAAGAGCAAATCCGTGCCAAAATCTATAGTGTCCCATGGGCGGGATGGTGACGCTTTCCATGGCATACATGTCCATACCCGCATCCCCGGGATGCGCGTATTTCGGCAATTTCGCATCCTTATTTAATTTCTTAATTTTAATTCGCACTTTATTCTTCCAATAATATATCTTTTCCACTCCAAAGACCACCCCAGCATTAGTGCGCGGTCGCGTACTATTGCTGAATAGGATTTTCAAACCTTTAGCTTAAAATGTTTAATTATCATGCTTGCGACTTTTTGAGGCGAAATATAAGTATTTTCAATAATAAAATTATTTTTTAATTTAGGAGAGCTCCGCCAATTGTGTTTTAAGATCAAAGCGCGCATAATTTTTCTATCTGTAAGTTTTTTAAATTCCTTACGAGACTTCATTCCAACTCTTCTTAGTAATTCTTTGGGGCTTGCTTTTAGTTGAATAGGGTAAAATACTGCGCCAAGTCTTGTAAGTTTTTTTTCTAAATCCTCTACATATTTAGGATCAGTAAGTCCCGCGGGAGAAACATAATCATGCGCATAACAATGAGTTGTGACAAAATTAATTCCCGCCCTTACGGCATTTTGCAATAAATCATATCTCAATCGATCTTTCATCGTGCCATTTTCGTATGTTCCGCGATTAAATAATTCATCTATAAGATTATTGAGAGCGTGATTATGGGTTAATTTATATCCTGTCTTTTTGCTTAAAATTTTCGCTACAGTAAACTTGCCTACAGCCTGAGGACCGTAAATAAAAATAACAACCGGTTTTCTGCTATTGGATGATTTTCTTAATTTTTTCATAAACTTTTTTATGAATACTTTCGCGATTTTCTAAAACACCATTTTTTACACATTCTATTTTTAACCATCCCTTTTGGGTCCGAGCGAGCCAGAGGGCGCTCTTGCGGGAATTTTCCAAAAATTTCACGTCTTTTTCATGAACATCTTTCTTTTTACCCAAATAATCTCTATTTTTTTTTCGATCCCGTTCTTTTATCAATTTTAAAACTACGGGAATCGGCACGCTTAAATAAAAAACAGCGTCCGGTTTCGGAATCTTGAAAACTTCGTATTCCATTTTGGCGAGCCATTTTAAAAAAACTTTTCTTTTTTTAGTATTTGAGATTTTACCTCCCTGATGGATCTGGTTGGCTGAGGCATACCTATTGGCTATCACTATGTTCCCTTCTTCGAGCCAGTTCTTAATTTTATCGCTTGATTCAAAACGGTCCGCCGCGTAAAGCACCGAAGCAATCTTGGGATGCACCTTCACAAAATTATAATACTGCTCGGAAAGACAGTGTCCGATAAAAGCTCC
>MFTQ01000012.1 GCA_001785355.1 Candidatus Nomurabacteria bacterium RIFCSPHIGHO2_01_FULL_41_71
TTTCACGATTACAGTTGACAAAGCCGTGAAAAAGACTATACTTAACTCATATGGCAAAGACACCTAGTGCATTTAATAAAATCAATCTGCTTAGAGAACGATTCTATCAAGCGGCCATCGGCAAGGATGCGCTTATTAAGCTAGTGAGCGAAGCGGAAGTTGCTGATCAGGTATACAACTCGAATGCTATCGAGAACAGTACTCTTTCGCTGGAGGAGACGGAAAAAATCCTTCTTCAAATCGATCTCGACCGCTATATTTCCGAACGAGAACTATTTGAGGCAAAAAATCTTGCTCGAGTCGTATCCTATATCGACAAAAGAGCTAAAGAGCAAGAGCTCAATCCTGATGTTATCCTCTCTCTCCATAAAATGCTTATGTCGAATATCCGCGATAAAATCGCCGGACGATTCCGCAAAGAAGACGAGTATGTTCGTGTTGGAAGTCATATTGCTCCCGCTCCGAAAGAAATTAACGGAAGTCTTGAGAAAATGTTTGCAGAATACAACGCGACGAGTCATGAAAATATTATCAAGCGCATCGCACGATTACATCTTGCGTTTGAATACCTTCACCCATTCATGGACGGAAATGGTCGCATCGGTCGTGTGATCAACAATTATCTCCTCATACGGGAAGGCTTTGTACCTATAAATATCAAGTTCATCGACCGAAAGAAATACTACGATGCTTTCAAAGAATTCGATGAAAAAGGTGCGACCGGAATCATGGAAGGGATTGTAGCCAAAGCACTTACCAATAGCTACCACAAACGATTGGCATATCTTGAGGGCAAGAAAATTGTCCTGCTTTCCGACTACGCAAAGAGCAATAAAATCTCTCATTCCAACCTTATCAATAAAGCCACACGTCAGACTATTGAGGCTTTCTTGGAAAAGGGCGTGTGGAAGATCGGAGAGGAATCCTTGAGTAGCCCCGAGGAACAAAAATAATTTTATGCCAAGGAAATCGCCAAAAAATGAACATAAGGAAATAAAGATCGAAGCATATTCGCATGCCGGTAAGAAGCGCAAAAACAATCCGCCGGTCGGTCTTGTTTCGAGTCAGACAGACAAGCTGAACGGTACAAGATTTACGAACGGGAAATGGACAAAACTGACATTCCCGGTACTTTTAATGCTGGGGCCACATTAGGCCCGGTGAACGAAACGAATATGGCTAGAATTTGGAATAAACACAAACAAACAAATACCCCTCTTAAAAGAAAGGTCTTCGTCGGGATGTCAGGGGGAGTGGATTCTGCCGTGTCGGCCGCTTTGCTTAAAAGGCAAGGTCAAGATGTGGTGGGTGTTTTTATGCGCACCTGGCATCCGGAATTTTTAGCATGCAATGAAGAAGAAGAACGTCTGGACGCTATGCGGACGGCGGCGCATTTAAATATCCCGTTTCTTACTTTTGATTTTGAAGATGTTTATAAAAAAGAGGTTGCGGATTATATGATTGCCGAATACAAAGCCGGCCGTACTCCCAATCCGGATGTAATGTGCAACAAAGAAGTAAAGTTTGGCGTGTTTTTAAAAAAAGCTCTGGCAATGGGAGCGGATTATGTGGCCACGGGGCACTACGCTTGCATTTCAGCGAGAGATGCTTTTTCTCAATCGCTCGGTCCTTCGCTCCGCTCAGCCACTCCTTCCAAAAAGCATCTCTCGCTTTCATTAATAAAGAGCATTGACCCAACCAAAGATCAAAGCTATTTTCTTTGGACGCTTTCCCAAAAGCAGTTGGGTAAAATTTTATTTCCTGTCGGGCATTTAAAAAAAACAGAAGTCCGCAAACTCGCTAAAAAGTTTGGCTTGCCGGTGGCGGAAAAGAAAGACAGCCAAGGGATTTGCTTTTTGGGTAAAGTGGATTTAAAGGAATTTTTAAGGCATTACATCAAATTAAAAAAAGGAAAAGTGGTCAATGCGAACGGAAAAGAGATAGGCTATCATGATGGTGCCATGTTTTATACTTTGGGCGAGAGACACGGTTTTTTTATTACCGAAAAAAGCCCGAATGATAAGCGATATTATATTGTCGACAAAGATTTTAAAAAAAATATTTTGATTGTGTCTCAAGATAGAAATATTTCTCATTCTAAAATTCTAACGAATATTGGAATAAAAAATACCAACTGGATTTCGGAACTTCCAAATGAAAATAAAAAATACACAGCCCAAATCCGCTATCACGGAGAGCTCCTGTCCTGTAGGGTAAAAATAACCGGAGACAAAAAAACGGAAATTCATTTTTCTAATCCTATTATGGTTGCCTCGGGTCAGTCTATCGTCGTATACGATGGTAATGTTTGCCTAGGCGGTGGAATTGTTATATAATTTTTTTTATGTTTCAATTTATTATGCAAAACAGCGAAATGATTATTAGGTTATTTTTGGCCCTTGTTTTAGGCATAATGATAGGAGCGGAGAGACTCTTTGTGCGCAAGGAAGCCGGAATGAAAACTCATGCCCTGGTGTCCTTGGGTTCGGCCTTGTTTGTAATAATTTCTGAAATGATCGCTATAAATTATGTCGGTATTGGGAATTTTGATCCGGGAAGAATTGCCTCGCAAGTGATAGTGGGCATCGGGTTTCTGGGCGCCGGATCCATAATTCTGCAGGGTTCTCGTTTGACGGGTCTTACTACCGCAGGCGGTCTATGGGTGACCGCGGGAGTGGGTATGGCCGCCGGATTCGGACTTTATACTCTGTCCGTTATTTCGGCGATTTTCGTGCTTTTCGTATTTGTAGTGGTAAATTTCTTCGAAAAGCCGATAAGAAAAATATCCGGAGACACGGAAATACCTTCAAATTAAATCAGCAATGGAATCAAATGAAGTTAGGAAAAAGTTTTTAAAATTTTTTGAAAAAAGGGGACACAAGATAATTCCCTCGTCTTCGCTTGTTCCGGAAAATGACCCTTCGGTTTTTTTTACTACTGCCGGGATGCAGCAATTCAAGCCGTATTATACTGGAGAAAAAGATGCAGAAGAGGATTTCGGAACAAAAAATGTTGTTACGGTCCAAAAATGTGTAAGAACTTCGGATATTGAAGAAGTCGGCGATGATACACACCTGACTTTTTTCGAAATGCTGGGCAGTTTTTCTTTCGGCGGATATTGGAAAAAGGAAGCGATAAAATACGCTCATGAATTTATGACCAAAGAATTGGGGCTGGAGATAGATTTTGTTTCAGTATTTAGGGATGATGAAAGCGGAATTCCGGCAGATGAAGAATCCAGGGAAATTTGGAAAACGATTGATCCCGGTCTTAAAATAAAAGAGCACAAGAAGGAAGACAATTTTTGGGGTCCGACGGGCGAAGAGGGTCCTTGCGGGCCGACGACAGAAATTTATATAAATGGAGTTGAAATTTGGAATATCGTCTTTAATGAATTTTATAAAACAAAAGAAGGAGAATATAAACCGCTTAAGACCAAAGGTATTGATACGGGTATGGGGCTGGAGAGGCTTTTGGTGCAGGTGCAGAGAAAGAAAAATATTTACCAAACCGATCTTTATAATAATGAAAAGAATGAGAAAGAACGAATTATCGCGGATCATGTGAAAGCTTCCGTTTTTATGATTTCAGACGGCGTCACGCCTTCCAATACAGGCAGAGGATATATCTTACGCAGGTTGATTAGACGAGCAATGGTTTTTTCGAAAAATTCGCTTGAAGATCAAATAAATATGGTAAAAAAAATTTATAAGGGAACATATATACTAGAAGACAGGGGGGAAATTGCGAAAGAAGAAGAAAAATTTAAACAAGTAATTGCCACCGGAGCAGCTGTTGTAAATAAAATTGTTTGGGATACATTGGAGGAATTGGGGAAAAAACTTGCCAATATTCATCAGGAACTCGGTATCAATTTTGAATTATCAATCGAACTTTTGCAAAAGAAGGGAATTAAATTTACGGAACAAGAAATAATAGATATTAAAAAAATTTTTGATGAAAATTTTAAAAAACATCAAGATCTTTCCCGTGTTTCTTCTATGGGCATGTTTAAAGGAGGGCTAGTAAATCATAATGAAAAAACAATTAAGCACCATACCGCCCATCATCTGCTTCTGGCCGGATTACAAGCGGTGTTGGGGAATGGGGTGAAGCAACGGGGCAGTAATATTACCGAAGAACGCCTGCGTATGGATTTCTTGTGTGGTCATAAGCTGACTGATGACGAAAAAAAGAAAGTAGAAGATTGGGTGAATGAAAAAATAAAAGCCGGGCTTGATGTTACTCGCCGAGAATTACCCAAACATCTTGCCGAGAAAATGGGGGCCGAGATGGAATTTGGGGCAAAATATCCCGATACGGTATCCGTATATTTTATCGGACCATTAAATAAAGAACATGATGCAGTGAGTAAAGAATTTTGTGGCGGGCCACATGTCTCAAACACAAAAGAGCTTGGTAGTTTTAAGATTTTAAAAGAGGAAGCGGTGTCTTTTGGGGTACGAAGAATAAAAGCGATCTTGAGGTAGTTTCAGCATTGGAAATACTTATTTTATGATATAATTATTCCCATGGGGATGATTGCCAAAATTTTTTCTTCTTTTTTAAAAAAGGATACCGACACCCTCGCGGCTGTTTTTCATATAGGCTCTTCTTCGGTATGCGGAGCGCTTTTTTGGATGCGAGAATCCGGAATTCCTAAAATAGTTTTTTCTGTTAAGGAACCCATAAATCCGGAAGAAAAATTGGAGACAAAAAAGTTTATGAATCTGACGACAAAAGCTTTGGACGTCGCGGCGGAAAAAATTTCCCGCTCCGGCATGGGCGTGCCTAAAAAGATATTTTGCGTGCTTGCTTCTCCTTGGTATGTGTCGGAGAGCAGAACCATTACTTTCAAACAGGACATCCCTTTTATATTTAACACCAAACTGGCCGATGATTTGATAAAGAAAGAAATCAAATCTTTCGAAGAAAGAAGCATACCTAAATATCAAAAAGCGGAAGGCGGAGCAAGGACTATTGAAATCAAGAATTTAAGGACAATGCTCAACAACTATGAAGTTCTTGATCCTTGCAATCAAAAAGCGAAAGAACTCGAAATGGCTATATTTATTTCTCTATGCGGAGAGGAAGTTTTGTCTAAAATAGAAGGAATTATCGAAAGACATTTCGGCCATTCTGAAGTGCATTTTTCTTCTTTTCTTATGGCTTCTTTTACAGCTGTCCGAGATATGAATGCGCAACAGAATGATTTTCTTCTAGTTGACATAGGCGGGGAAGTGACGGATATCACAATGATAAAGAAGAATATTCTTCGCGAATCCGCTTCCTATCCCATAGGGCGCAACTTTATGATTCGCGGTCTTTCATCGGCGTTGCGTTCCAGTTTAGAAAAAGCCAAATCTATTTTCTCTCTTTATAAGGACGGGCATGTCGAAAGTAAGCTTTTAAACAAACTCAAGCCCGCTATGGATCGCCTGAAAACAGAATGGCTTAAAAATTTTCAATCTTCTTTAGCGAGTCTCTCCAGTGATATTTCCATTCCGTCCGCTGTTTTTATCACCATTGATAAAGAATTTGAGAATTTCTTCGCTGAAATCATCAAGACTGAACAATTCAATCAATACACTCTTACCGAATCCAAGTTTCAAATTATATTTTTAAATACAGAAAAACTTCACGGTGCCGCTCTATTCGAAGAGAATGTCATCAGGGACACTTTTCTCATTATCGACGCTATTTATATTAATCGCTTTCTGAATCATCATTACAATGACTAACAACCATATGCAGGATATGATAAAAATCAAAATAGTAAAGCGAGAAGATCCGAACAAAAAGATCGGCAAACATCCTGTTTTAAAATACAGATTGTGGCCGGTGGCTTTAATATCGGTAATTTTCCTTTTTTTCTCTTTTTCCTACATGTTTTCTTCAGCCGATATTACTATAAATCCAAAGTGGCAAGATGTAACTATAGAGAAAAATTTTTCTGCCGTCAAGAATTCCAATTCTTCTCCGATTTCTTTTGACCTGGTGGTGATTTCCGGAGAAGAAAAAAGAACAGTGGAGACGGAAGAGAAACGAAATATTGAAGTTCCTTCTAGGGGTAAAGCGGTGATTTACAACAACTTTAGTTCCGTTCCACAAACGCTCGATATTGATACTCGTCTTTTGGGCTCGAATGGTAAAATTTACAAGACTGAAAAGAAAATAGTAGTGCCGGGTAGGGGAAAGGATGGAAAACCCGGGGCGGTGGAAGTGGGTATTTATGCATCTTCGCCGGGAGTGGAGTATGACAGTCCTCCGCTTGATTTCAATATTGTAGGTTTTAAGGATACGCCCAAATATGGCAAATTCTATGGACGATCCAACGGAGAAATATCCGGCGGAGTAAAGGGGAATTTATATGTTATTTCCGAATCCAAGAAGGGTGAAATTGTAAACAGCTTGAAAAACTCTCTAAAGGAAAAGCTTTTAAAAAAGGCGAGTGAACAGATTCCAAAAGGCTTTATTCTTTTTGATAAGGCGGTATTTTTGAATGTCGGCGATACTAATGTTGCTTCTTTTTCTCCAAATCCTCAAGTTCCTCTTAAGCTTGAAGGCACTTTGTATGGTTTTTTATTTGAAGAAGCGGAACTTACAAAAAAAATTGCGGAGGAAATGACAGGAGGGTATGATGGCAGTGATGTCTATATACCGAATATAAAAAATTTAGGTTTTTCTCTATTCGCGCAGGCAGGTTTCGAGAACGGAGACAATCTCTCATTTGCCGAAATGAAAAATATAAATTTTACCCTTAAAGGAGAAAAGAAAATCGTATGGAAATTTAACTCGGAGAAATTAAAAAAAGATCTTCTCGGTAAAGATAAAAAAGATTTTAATCTGATCATATCGCAATACCCAAACGTTCTTTCCGCTGACATGGTGCTCAAACCTTTTTGGCGGATGTCTTTTCCAAATAAAGCCAAAAATATAAATATAACTGTCAATTACCCGGAATAAATAAAAATCGACATTGACTTTTGCTTATATTTTGTTATATTTTAGGGATATAAATGAACAAACTAGATAATGAAAAAGTTTCGACTGCGAAGGGGGTGGTCCTTGAGGCTTTGCCTTCCACATTGTTCAAGCTTTCAATGGAAGATGGAGGTGAAGTGCTTGCTTATCTCTCTGGTAAGATGCGGATGCATAGGATAAAAGTCTTAATCGGAGATAAAGTGGAAGTGATACTTGATCCTTATGGAGGCAAAGGAAGAATAGTGAAAAGACTTTAAGGGTGAGTTTTGGGTTGCTTTTTTTTCTCTAATAATGTACTATTGTAATTACGGTTCGTAAAAGATAAAATACATTGAAAAATAAGGGCTTTTCCCTTGTTTTTGTCTTGTTTTGGTAATTTTTAAATTATTTTGCGCATAAATTTATGAAAATAAAAGCATCGGTGAAAAAAATCTGCGACAATTGCAAGCTGGTTCGCAGGGCAAGACACTTGAGAGTAATTTGTTCCAATCCTAAGCACAAGCAAAAACAATAATTTTTTTATGAGAATTTCAGGAATCACAATACCAAATGAAAAGAGATTAGAGATAGGTCTTTCGGCGCTTTATGGCATCGGCATTCCTTCTGCCAGAAGAATTCTTACCCAAGTTGGAATTTCTCACGGCAAAAAGGCGAAAGATTTGAATGCAGAAGAAGAAAATAAAATTCGAGCGATTGTGGATGGTATCACCATAGAGGGAAATTTAAAAAGAGAAGTGTCGGCTAATATTAAAAGACTTAAGGATATTAAATCTTATCGCGGAATTCGGCATATGAAAAGATTACCGGTTCATGGTCAGAGAACCAAGACTAATTCCAGAACAGTGCGAGGAAATGTCAGAAAAACCATGGCTTCCGGCAAAAGAAAAGAAAGTAAGACATAATTAAAATTGGATGGTAAAAGATGAAATAAAAAAAGAAGAAGAGAAGGCGGAGGAGATAAAGTCTCCAGCCAAAGAAACGCCTCAAATGAAAATTCCGAAAAAAAAGATTACGTCCGGCATTCTCTCTATCGAGGCGACTTTCAATAATACAAAAGCGCTTTTCTCCGACAAGAAAGGCAATACTTTATTCTGGTCCAGCGCTGGCTCTATGGGATTCAAGGGGGCAAAAAAAGGCACTCCTTTCGCGGCTTCCAAGGTGGGAGATTTAATCGGAAGCAAGGCCGTCGTCATGGGAGTGAAAGAGGCAGATGTGGTGGTGCTTGGGGTTGGATCCGGACGTGAGCCGGCCATCCGGGCATTTATGGCCCATGGCATAGATATTACTTCTATCAAGGACGCCACCCCCATACCGCACAATGGACCTAAGCCTAAAAAACCCAGACGAGTATAGACAAAAATGATAACCAAACCAAAATTTAAAATTTGCAGAAGATTGGGACCCGGAGTTTATGATAAATGTCAAACTCCCAAGTTTTCTTCGGCTGCGACTAAGGGTAGAACGGCGGGATCCCGCCCCAAACCAATGACCGAATATGGAGCCCAGCTTATAGAAAAACAAAAGATCCGTTTTTCTTACGGGATATCCGAGCGCCAGCTCTCAAATTATGTTCAGAAAGCTTCCCTCGCCAAAGGTTTAGGTACGGCGGAGAAATTTTTTGAAGAGCTTGAGTTGCGTTTGGATAATGCGATTTATCGCATGGGTCTTTCCGCCAGTCGTCGGGGAGCCAGGCAGATGGTTTCCCACGGTCACTTTTTTGTAAATGACCATCGAATCACAATTCCTTCATATGAGTTAAAGCCAGGCGATATTATCAAGATACGCGAGGGTTCGAAGAACAGGAAACTTTTTGAAAATCTGGCAACTCGATTGAAAGATTATGTTTCTCCGGCTTGGATTGTATTTGATACAGAAAAGCTGGAAGGCAAAGTGTTGGAAAAGCCGAAAAATACCGAAACTTTCCTGGATTTAAACGCAGTGCTTGAGTTTTATAGCCGTTAATTTATTATTAATTTTTTCCGCCAAACGGCGGATCAGCCCTAAGGCTGAAAAATAAACCGTTATTATGTCTGAATATAAAATAATCATTCCTTCTAAGCCTCGGGCGGTTTTAGAAGAAGGGAGTAAGGGAGTGTTTGAGATAGACGGACTATATCCTGGCTATGGGCATACCCTAGGCAATAGCCTTCGCCGCATTATTCTATCTTCGCTTCCCGGAGCGAGCATCACTTCGGTGAAGATTGACGGCGTTCCCCATGAATTTTCCACCATAGAAGGAGTGAAAGAAGACGTTATTGTGGTAATTTTAAATTTAAAAAGACTTCGTTTTAAAATGCTTTCTGACGAACCCCAGACGGTTTCTTTATCCGTTAAAGGTCCGAAAGAAATTAAAGCTTCCGATATAAAAACCGGTGGTCAGGTAGAAATTTTAAATCCCGATTCTCATATCGCTGAAGTTACCGGCAAGATAAATTTGAATATGGAGATTAAAATCGAAAAAGGTCTCGGCTTCATACCCAAAGAAATTTTTCAGAAAGAAAAAGTGGATATTGGCACTATCGCGGTAGATGCCATCTTTACTCCGATCCGCCGGGTGGCTTATGAAGTGGAGAATATGCGTGTAGGAGACAAGACCAATCACAACCGTCTTCGAATTTCTATTGAAACGGATGGCACTCTTTCTCCCCGTGAAGCCCTTTCCGAATCTATCACTATCATGATTAACCAACTCAAGGCGATAATAGATTTTAAAGAGCCGGAAGAAATATTGGTAGCTAAAAGCTCGTCTATCCAGACAGGAGCCGGGGTTTTATCTGAAAACGGCGCGAAAAAAGAAGAAAAGAAAGATGATGTTAGTGATATTTTAAAAACTCGTACGGACAGCTTGGATCTTTCCACTCGAACTCTAAATGCTCTTACTGTGGCCAATATTCGCACCCTGGGGGGCCTGGCCAGAAAAAAAAGGGAAGATTTGCTCGAAGTTGAAGGAATAGGAGAAAAGGGGATTTCCGAGATAAAGAAAGTGCTTGGTAAATTCGGACTAAATTTAAAAGAATAAAATGAGGCATCATAATAACAAGAGAAAATTCGGCATGAAAAGAAATGGACGCAAGGCGCTTATGAATTCTTTGGCGCTCAATCTTATCGCGCGAGAAAAAATTAAAACCACTCTTCCAAAAGCAAAGGAATTAAGGCCATTTATAGAGAAGCTTGTTTCTTCCGCCAAAGCGGGAGGTCTGGCGCCAAAAAGGCTGGTGATTTCCAAGCTTTCTGGCCGAACAAAGGAAGTAAAAAAACTCTTTGAAGTGATTGCTCCCAAGTATAAAGACAGAACCGGTGGATATTTGAGAATAACCAAGATGGGAAAAAGAGTTTCCGATGGCGCCGAAATGGCAAGTATAGAATTTGTATAGTTATGAAAAAAGATAAAAAGAAAATAGAAGAAAAAGTGATAGACGCGAGCGGCAGGACTCTGGGCCGAGTGGCAAGCGAGGCGGCCGTATCGCTTCAAGGCAAGGACAAAGCGACATTCGAGCGACATGTATATAGCGGGGCGAAAGTAAAAATATTAAATGCGGCGAAACTTCGCATTACCGACAAGAAGTTATCTGAAATTTTTCATACCAGGTATTCCGGCATTCCGGGAGGCTTGCGTATTCTTTCGGGACGCTATACCAAGGACACCAAAGGTCTTCCGGAACTTATACGGCTTGCTATTTACAGGATGCTTCCCAATAATAAATTACGGAGAATTATGATGAGAAATTTAAAAATCGAGAAATAATTTAAATTTATGGATAAAAAATTATCAAAAACTGAAGAAAAATATGTTGAAACGGTGGGGCGAAGAAAAACCTCTACCGCTCGGGTGCGAGTCAAGGAGTCAGCCAAGGCTATATTTACGGTAAACGGAATTGAAGCTAAAGATTATTTTAAGACAGAAGAAACCAGGAGATTAATCCAAGATCCGATAATTAAAGGCATATCTGTTTTTCTACCCGGACAGAAATGGTTTATCGAAGCCAAAATCAAGGGAGGGGGGGTCCATTCCCAGGCGGAAGCGCTTCGTCACGGTCTTTCCCGGGCTTTTACAAAGATCAATACCGAATCTCGTTCAAAACTCAAAGCTCTCGGATATCTCAAACGCGATTCCAGGTCCAAGGAACGCAGAAAGTTCGGTTTAAAAAAGGCTCGCAAGGCTCCGCAATGGTCAAAACGTTAATATTGTGTTAAAATAAATTTATGTCTGACGAAGATATAAAAAAAAACTCGGAACCATCGGAAGATTCCGAAGTCTTGGAATTCGAATTTAATGAAGACGGAGAAGAAGACCTAAAAAAAACCCTAAAGAAGCTCCGGACTGACTTGAAGGTTTGCAAGACTGAAAAAGCGGAATATTTGACCGGCTGGCAGAAAGAGCGAGCCGATTTTGCCAATTATAAAAAAGAAGAAGATGCCAGAAGGATATCTTTCTCGGAAGCGATGCGCGAGAGAATACTCTCCAGATTTCTGGCTGTGCTTGATAGCTTCAATATGGCATTTGCCAACAAGGAGTCTTGGGAGAAAGTAGACCTTAATTGGCGCAAGGGGGTAGAGTACATTTATGCGCAGATGAATGCTATATTTGAAGAATACGGAGTAAAAGAGATAGGCGTGATAGGAGAGAGTTTCGATCCAAATATCCATCAGTCCATAGAAATGGTGTTGACCGATGAAAAAGAAAAAGACCACACAGTCGCAAGTGTGATTCAAAAGGGTTACAGACTGAGCGATCCGCACCAGGGCGGGACAGGGCGCGTACTTCGTCCGGCCAGAATAAATATTTACGAATACAAAGAAAACGAATAAAAATAATGAATTAAGTTTTGTCTACCAACTTTAACATATGTTCATTTCCGTAGACATTCTAAAATATCTAAAGTAGAATGGAATCTGAAATAAAAACTTGCATTGATTGCAAAAATGAATTCATAATAAATTCCGGTGATTTAATTTTATACCAAAAAGTCGGTTTGGAAATTCCAGAACAATGTTTTGATTGCCGACTCAAACAATATTTTGCATTTTGGGTATTTGGCAAATTTAGAAAAGGTGTTTCAGATTTATCTGGTGAAAGCTTGATAACTATATTGCCTAGTAATGCCAGATATCCTATTTATAAATCGCACGAATGGTGGAGTGATGCTTGGGACCCGATGTCTTTCGGGCAAGATTATGATTCCTCCAGATCTTTTTTTGATCAATTAAAAAAGCTTCAGGAAAAAATTCCGCGTCCGCATCAAATGGGAGAAAATAATACAAATTGCGATTGGTGCGATGATGCTTGGGAATCCAAAAATTGTTATCTTTCAAGGGCTTTTTTAAAATGTGAAAATCTAAATTATTGTTTCAGGGTTGTGGAATCAAAAGATTCTTTTGATCTCACCCTTTGCTATTATCTACAGAATTCCTATGACTGTCTTGCTTGTCACAATTCTTACAATTTAAACTTTTCGGAAAGTTCAAGGGATTGTATAGATTCATACTTTCTTTTTGATTGCCGCAATTGTCAGAATTGTTTTATGTGTTGGAACCTGCGCAATAAAAATTATTACATCAGAAACAAACAATATACCAAAGAAGAATATGAAAGCGAATTAAAAAAAATAAAATTAGATTCACATAAAAATATTGAAAATTTAAAAAATGAATTTGAAAATATTTTGAAAAATAATGCCGCACACCGAGAGAATATGAATATTAAAACCACTAACTCTATTGGAAATTATCTGACCAATTGCGACAAATGCGTAAATGTTTTTACTTGGGAAAATTCGCAAAATTGCAGGAATTCTTTAAGAGGATTGAATACTAAAGATTGTATAGATCAGCTTGGCACTTGGAATAATGAACTTTCTGGCAACAATAGCGGTGTTTTTGGCGGATACCAAATAAAACATTCGGTCTGGTCCGATGCCAGATATTCCGAATACCTGGATTTGTGTTATGAAGTCGAGTATTGCTTTGGTTGCGTTGGTCTTCGTAAGAAAAAATATTGCATTTTAAATAAGCAATACAACAAAGAAGGGTATGAAAAATTAAAATCTGAAATTATTAGTGATATGTCCAAACGGGGAGAATATGGAAAATTTTTTCCATATTCTATGGGATTTTGCCCATATAATTTATCTACAGGCATGATGTATTTCAAAGATATTAAAAAAGAAGAAATATTAAAACACGGAGGCTACTGGTCCGATGAAGATTTTTCTTCACAAGATGGTATTTCTTCGCTCGAATTGCCTGATAGTATTTTGGAAACTGAAAAAAGTATTACTTTACAAGCGTTGATTTGTCCAGAAAGCAAATACAGATTTAACATATCAGAAGCCGAATATAAATTTCATAAAAATAAAAATTTTGCTCTAGCACGTTTCCATTTTGATTTGAGAATGCTCAAAAAAGCCAGAAAAACAGCAGTATTAAAAAGTTACCCTTATAAATGTATCTACTGCCAAAATGATATAATGGCCTATTATCCTCCAGAGTGGGGCTATCAAAAAATTGCTTGCGAGGAGTGTTATAAGCAAAATATCGCCTAAAATTTGTAGACGATTTGTAGACGTCCGACGTCTACAAAAATTATGAAAATAGAAACCAAAACATGTCAAAGTTGCAAAAAAGATTTTACCATTGAACCAGACGATTTTGGGTTTTATGAAAAAATCAAAGTCCCGCTGCCGACCTGGTGTCCGAAATGCCGGCAACAGAGAAGATATGCCTGGAGGAACGAACGCACTTTATACAGGAGAAATTGCGGTTTGTGCGGCAAAAGCGCAGTCACGATTTATTCTGCAAACAAGCCCTACAAAGTTTATTGCAACGAATGCTGGTGGGGCGATGGCTGGGATGCTTCAGAGTACGGGCGGGACTTTGATTTTACCAGGCCATTTTTTGATCAATTCGCCGAACTCCAGCATGATGTGCCGCGTATGGCCCTTCTCAACAAGAGAAGCGTAAATTCCGAATACACAAACCATTCCGGTGATAACAAAAATGTCTATCTTTCTTTCGCGGCCTTTTTCAATGAAAATGTTATGTATAGCACCTGGGTTTTTCACTCGCGGGATTGCATGGACTCCAGCTTCGTGTATGAAAAAGGAGAACGACTGTATGAAATTATAGACTCCCGGACTTCTTATGGATGCCAATTTTGCCTATTTCTGAAAGATTGCTCGGATTGTCTGTATTGCTATGACTGCCGAGGATGCAACAATTGTTTTATGTCCGCCAATTTACGCAATAAAAGTTATGTTTTTAAGAATAAGCAATATTCCCGCGAGGAATATTTAAAAAAAATAAAGGAATACGAATTGTCTTCTTTTTTGACGCGAGAAGGCCTGAATAAAGAATTTCAAGATTTAATGGAGCAAAATGCTATTCATCGTTATATCATCAGTGAAAGAAATGTGAATTCCGTCGGCAGCCTGCTTTATGATTGTAAAAATGTACATCAATCTTTTGAAGTTACAAGGGGAGAAGATTCAAAATATGTATACGGTAGCATAGAATCAAAAAACTGCATGGATCTTTACCATGTTGGTTTAAATACTGAACTTTGTTACGAATTGCATGGTTGCACTCGAGTTTCTAATTGCCAATTTTGCCACTTATGCTATGACAATATGAATGTTATGTACTCCGATACCTGCCAAAACAGCCAAAATCTTTTTGGTTGTGTCAGTGTAAAAAAAGGCGAATATATGATTTTTAACAAAAAATATCCTAAAGAAGAATATGAAAAGCTAAAGGAGAAAATTATTGAGCATATGAAGCAGACCGGCGAATACGGCGAATTTTTCCCGCCCCAAATAGCTCCGGTATATTACAACGAAACCCAGGGTATGTTCTATGCGCCGATGACCAAAGAAAAAGTCTTGGCGAAAGGCTGGCATTGGGAAGAAAATATTCCTGGGACTTTTGGGAAGGAAACGATCAAAAGCGCGTCCATTCCAGACAAAATAGAAGACGTGCCGGATTCATATCTGGGAGAAATTTTTGCTTGCGATTCTTGTTCGAAAAACTATAACATTACCCAAAACGAACTCCTTTTTTACCGCAAAGAAAAAATTCCATTTCCCAGACGATGCCCGAATTGCCGATACAAGCGTCGATTTGACCTTCGTCCCCTACGAAAACTTTGGCATAGAAAGTGTATGTGTAACAACGAAGCTCACCCCAACCACTTATCTATGGGATGCTCGAATGAATTTGAAACCTGTTATTCGCCGGATATAAAGGAAAAAATCTACTGCGAACGTTGTTACCAACAGGAGGTGTATTAATTATAAATAAAATTTATTGTACTAAATTACGCTATAGCGTATATATTTACAATTTCTATTTCCCAAAAGCTTCGAATAGAACTTTTTTAGTTTCTTTGTCAATAAACTGGGTGACCATTATCATCATCTCGGTGGTGAGATCGAGGTCTTTTTTTATATTCGTGAAGAGATGTTCGAAAGGGTAGGGGGAGATCCAGGCGGAATTTTTCAGGCACACAAAGCCGGCTTTCTTGAGGAGATAACGCAGGCTCTCGCGTTCGTTTTTTCTGCTCTCTGGCAGGTCCAGCAAAATAATTCTCCAAAATCCATCCCAAGTCTGTGGGACTAATGCATCCTCACCTTGCAATAACATAGTGTTTAATTTACTTTTACCTTGAGGAGTAATTTTTGCATAGTTTTGTCTTTCCGACTGATGGATTTCCGCGTATTTACCTTCCACAAGGGCTTTGAGTGCTCGGGAAACAGCATAGGAGCTTTTAGCATCTTCCTCCTTTAGATTTTCTATTAGAATTGCCGGTTTTTCGGCTAATTTTTTTAGTATTTTTTTAGAATGACTTGACATAAATATATCCTATCATATATACTCTAATTATACAAATTATTCGTGGTCGCGAAATATCAGTAAATTATAAAAATAATCAACAAAAATATGAGTAAAATAATAGGTATAGATTTGGGTACGACAAATTCAGCTGTAGCAATAATCGAAGGAGGCTCTCCTAAGATTATCGAAAATACAGAAGGTAATCGCACTACGCCCTCTGTTGTTTCGGTTGCCAAAAATGGTGACAGACTAGTCGGTCTTTTGGCTAAGAGACAAGCCGTTACTAACCCCGAAAACACTATTTATGGTATCAAACGTTTTATGGGCCATAGTTTTAGTGATCCGGAAGTGCAGAAGGATTTGAAGAATGCTTCTTTTAAAGTACAAAAATCCGCAAATGGTGGAGTAGAGGTAAAGCTTAGCGATAAATGGATGCGTCCGGAAGAAATTTCCGCAATGATTTTGTCTAAAATAAAAGCCGATGTGGAAGCAAAACTGGGAGAAAAAATTACCGAGGCAGTCATTACTGTGCCCGCTTATTTTAACGATGCGCAAAGGAAGGCCACCAAAGACGCTGGAGCGATTGCTGGACTTGATGTAAAGCGTATCATCAACGAGCCCACGGCCGCGGCTCTGGCTTATGGTTTTAATAAAAAGAAAAATGAAAAGATAGTAGTTTATGATTTCGGAGGCGGAACTTTTGATGTGTCGGTACTTGAAATAGGAGATGATGTTATAGAAGTAAAGTCTACTGATGGTGACAGCCATCTGGGAGGTCGCGACATAGACCACAAAATCATAAATTGGATAGCGGAAGAATTTAAAAAAATTTCCGGTGTGGATGTGCGTGGAGACAAGCTTGCGCTTCAGCGTCTTGATGAAGCCGCTGAAAAAGCAAAAATTGAACTTTCCACAGCCGTTGAAAGCGAAGTAAATATTCCCTTTATCACTTCTACCGCGACGGGCCCCCAACACCTCCTCCTAAAAATGACCCGCGCCCAGCTCGAATCTATAGCCGACGAATACATTTCCCGTTCTATTGAAATAACAAAGCGGGCAATGAACGCATCCGGATTCAAAATAGAAGATATGAATGAAATAGTAATGGTGGGAGGCCAGACGAGAATGCCAAAGATCGTGGAAGAAGTAAAAAAAATATTCGGTAAGACCCCAAACCTCTCCATCAACCCCGACGAAGTTGTGGCTCTCGGCGCGGCCGTGCAAGCCGGCGTGCTTGCGGGAGACGTGCGAGATGTTTTGCTTCTCGATGTTATACCGCTTTCTCTCGGTATTGAGACTCTGGGAGGCGTGGCGACGAAATTAATTGAAAAAAATACCACTATTCCCGCCAACAAGTCCCAGACGTTTTCAACTGCAGCCGACAATCAAACTTCGGTGGAAATACACATTGTGCAAGGCGAGCGGCCGATGGCTTCTGACAATAAATCTCTTGGCCGATTCATATTAGATGGTGTTCCGCCGGCGCCTCGGGGTATGCCGCAGATTGAAGTTTCTTTTGATGTGGATGCCAATGGAATTTTAAATGTGACAGCTAAGGATAAAGCTTCAGGGAAAACGCAGTCTATAAAAATAGAAGCAAGCTCCGGGCTTAAAGATGAAGATATAAAGAAAATGCAGGCAGACGCCGAAGCGCATGCGGACGAAGATAAGAAGAAAAAAGAATTAGTGGATGCAAAAAATACCGCTGAAATGATCGTCTATACTGCTGAAAAAGCGCTTAAAGATGCCGGAGATAAAATACCAGCAGACGTAAAGAGTAATGTAGAAGTAAAAATTTCTGCACTTAAAACTACCAAAGACAGTATAGATCTGGAGGTAATTAAAAAAGCGACCGAAGAACTATCTGTTGAAATGTCAAAGATAGGGGAAGCGATGGCAAAAAACGCGCCCGCGTCAGCGGACGCGGGCGCCAATGTCACCCCCGAAGAACAGCCTCCCGAAGTAAAAGACGCGGAATTCAAAGAAAAGGATAAGGGCGAAGAAGGTGAGACAAAAGCATAATAAAATGATACAGTTAAAGCATGGATCTGCCCAAAATACCCATCAATAGGGATATTACTTATCTGGGTGTTACCACTTATCGGGACAAGAATCAGCTTTTTGGCATCAAGCGCAAAGATAGGCGCCAGCATGTTTATCTACTCGGAAAATCCGGTACCGGTAAATCGGTGCTGATGTTCAATATGATTATTCAAAATATTATGAATGGCGAAGGTGTCTGTATGGTTGATCCGCACGGGGAAAATGTCGAATCCGTTTTATCTGCTATTCCTCCGGATCGCATGAAGGATGTAATTTATTTTAATCCGGCTGACACGGAATATCACATAGGTTTCAATGTGCTGGAGCTTATCGATCCCAAGTATAAGCATTTGGTGGCTTCCGGGCTAATGGGCATATTTACCAAAATTTGGGCCAATGCTTGGTCTGCCCGCATGGAATATATCTTGAATAATTGTATTTTGGCGCTTCTGGATACTCCCGGTACCACCTTGCTCGGTATTCCCAGAATGTTGGTGGATAAGGACTATCGTCAAAAAATAATTTCTAATCTCAAAGACCCTGTGATCAAGGCTTTCTGGGTTCACGAATACGAAGCTTGGCAAGACAAATTCAGAAATGAAGCTATTGCTCCGATTCAGAACAAAGTCGGGCAGTTTCTCTCCACCTCCATTATCAGAAACGTGGTGGGTCAGTCCAAGAGTACTATCAACATCTTTGATATGATGAATGAAGGGAAAATTTTTCTGGTGAATGTATCCAAGGGACGTATCGGCGAAGACAATTCGGCGCTTTTAGGAGGTATGATTATCACCAAGATACAGCTTGCGGCTATGGAACGGGTGCGTATTCCGGAAAATGAGCGCAAGGATTTTTACCTTTATGTGGATGAATTTCAGAATTTTGTGACTGATGCTTTCGCCGGTATTCTTTCTGAAGCTCGAAAATACCGTCTGAATCTTACTATAGCTCATCAATATACTGCCCAGCTTATTTCAGATAAATCTTCCGCTGTTCGCGATGCGGTATTCGGCAACGTGGGTACTATGATAGTCTTTAGAGTCGGTTCGGATGATGCGGAATTTTTAGAAAAAGAATTTGAGCCGGAATTTACTCCGCAGGACATTGTAAATCTTCCCAATTATAAGATTTATCTGAAGCTCATGATTGATGGAGTCACTTCACGACCCTTTTCGGCTCGGA
This sequence comes from Candidatus Nomurabacteria bacterium RIFCSPHIGHO2_01_FULL_41_71, assembly GCA_001785355.1. GTDB lineage: Bacteria > Patescibacteriota > Minisyncoccia > Phycocordibacterales > UBA9973 > UBA9973. The sequence continues at coordinate 19,039 of MFTQ01000012.1, forward strand.
CCCTTCCACAAATGGTAAAATCCGGCAACAGAGAAGTGGAAGATGAAGTTATTAAATCTTCCCGGAAACTTTATTGCCGACCCAGAGAAGAAGTAGAAATTGAGATTAATAGTTGGAGCGGTATGTCTTTAGGTAATGAAGATGATTCGAGTGGCGGCAACTTAGAAAAATTTCCCACAATTTGTTCGCTCTGTAAGAAAGAAACTACTGTTCCATTCAAACCCGAGCCGGGCCGGACGGTGTATTGCAAAGAATGCATGGCTAAAATCAAATCCGGCGAGGTGAAAGTAAGTAAGAACAACGAAAATCAGATAAAATACGACGATTCCAAATTCTTTAGACCATTGGCCGATCTTGGAATAGAATTCGAACAAAAGGAATATGTATCATCCGTTATCTCAAACGCAAATTCTGTTTCAAAATCTAAAAAGTTCTCAAAATACAAACCGGTGCAGAAAGCTAAAGAAAATTCAGGGCTGAAAGAAATGTTGGATAGCCTGAAAGAAAAAACCAAAGACCTAATCGTTCGGAAACCCACCCGTCCAAGCGCCGATCGGGCCGCTAGCGCGGAGGACATGAATAAATTAAAAGAATTAATTAAAGAAAAAATAGAAGATAAACAAGAAGAAACGCAACCGGCCCAGATTCCGAAAACCAAAGAGGTTCCCGAAGACGTGCTTAGGAAAATTTTGGAAGAATAATATATGGAAATTATATGTATAAAATGCAAACAAAACTTCATTCTAGATAAAGACGACATTGGTTTCTATCAAAAGATGAAAGTGCCAAATCCCAAGATCTGTCCAGATTGTCGTTTTAAAATGAAAGCGATGTTTCGTAATGAAACCACTCTCTACTCCGGTCGCAAGTGCGAGCTTTGCGGCAAGTCCATTATTTCCATGTATCATCCGAAATCTCCATATACTATTTTTTGTTATGATTGTTTCTATTCAGAAAAATGGGAAGCTAGAGATTACGCTATGGATTATAATCCCGACGAATCTTTTGTACAGCAGTTTGGTAAACTTTTGAAAAAAGTTCCCAAAATTTCCACCTATCTTTCTCTTGGTTACGGGGTAAATATAAATAGTGAATATACAAACATGGCGAGTGGTTGCAGAAATTGCTACTTGGTATTTAACACAGGTCCAGCCGAAGATAGCATGTATTCACGCGGATTAAGAAATACTCTTGATTGTTCTGATATATATTTTGGCACAAAGATTGAAAGATGTTATGAATCCATCAATGCTCAAGAGTCTTCCGGAATTCTATGGGGTCAAAATATAACGGGTTCGGTGGATTCCGCTTTTGTTTTGAATGGCAGGAATTTGATTAATTGTTTCGGTTGCGTGAATCTCAATAATAAATCACATTATTTCTTGAATAAGCCGATGGCGGTCGATGAATATAATAAAAAGGTGTCAGAAATCATGGGGAGTTATCAAAAAATTGAAGAATTTAAAAAAGAATTTAAAAAATTCTGCTTAAATTTTCCAAGAAGAGAAAATAATAATATTCAGACCGTAAATTCCACCGGAGACTATCTTTTTGAGTGTCGAAACGTGAGAGATGCTTTTGAAATTACTAAAAGTGAAAACTGTCGTTATCTCTTCTCCTCTAAAGAAATAAAAGACTCTATCGGTACCATCGGCTATGGAGTGAATTCGGAGCATTTATTGGAAGTAGTGGCTACCGGTTTATGCAGTAATGTTGTAGGCTCATATGGGACGGAAAATTCACAAGATATTTTATACGGATTTTATATCGTAAAATGCAAAGATTGCATAGGTTGCGATGGGTTAAAAAACGGCAAATATTATATTTTAAATAAGGAGTATAAAAAGGCGGCTTATGAAAAACTTCGTGATAAAATCATAGAAGAATTGAAAGAAAAAGACTTATACGGGTTGATGATACCGCCAGAGCTCGCGCCTTTTGCTTACAATGAAACGATAGCCCAAGATAATATACCGCTTACAAAAGAGCAAGCCATGAAAGAGGGTTTAAAATGGGAAGACAATATTCAAAAAACAGAAGGCAAAGAAACGATGAAAATAGAAAATATTCCAGACCATATTAAAAACGCGCCGAATTCTATCGTTAATGAGATTCTAGCTTGTGTAGATTGCAATAGAAATTATAAAATTATCGCACAAGAACTTTTATTTTATAGAAAAATGAATATTCCGATACCCCGCAAATGTTTTTATTGTCGTCATAAAGATCGTATCACTCGCCGCGGGCCGTATAAATTTTGGAATCGCACTTGCCGAAAGTGCAAAAAAGAAATTATCACAAATTATGCACCCGACCGGCCGGAAATAGTATACTGCGAGAAGTGTTATCGGCAGGAAGTGTATTAGCAGGGTATGCTACTTGTATAAGATTTTTGCATATGCGGGAATCTTATACATGGTTGATAAAATAAGTCAATTTAAATATTATTTGCGGTGCGATAGACGGCTATCATGGCGGCGGTTTCGGCCCGGAGAGTAAAGTGTCCCAGAGAGAAGACATCATATTCTTCCTCTTTTGCTCTTTCTAATTCACGCTCAGTGAATCCTCCTTCCGGTCCGATGAAGATGCTTATGGCACCTTGTTCTTTATTTGGTCTATAAAAATTTCCTGCTGGATGAAAGAGTATTTTAATTTTTGATTTTTTTCCATCAATGATTGCGTCTTCGAAATTCAAAATTGAATGAAGATGGGGAACGATGCTTCTACCCGATTGCTCGCTCGCTTCTTTAATTATTTTTTTCAAACGCTCAAAGTTCAGACCTGTTTTGATGGTCCTTTCTGTTATGGTTGGCGTGATGCTTGATACCCCGGTTTCTACGGCTTTCTGTACCGCGAGTTCGAAGTTTTCTTTCTTTAGGATCGAGAGATACAAGTTTATCCCTCCTTCAACTTCTCCTCTTCTCTCTTTTTTCCCCACTAGGCCTTTTATCAGTTCTGAACCAATGGATATAAGGGTTGTTTCCGCTTCTTCTCCTCTGCCGTCAGAAAGAATAATTTTCTCGCCGGATTTAATCCTCAAAACAGCCTTTATTTTCTTGATTATTTGGGGATCAGTGATTTTTACTTCGTTTTTTGACAGGTCGAAGTCCCCGATAAATCTATGTAAACGCATACAAAATATGATACAAGTAAAAATACAAACTGTAAAATCGAGTAAGGAAACTTATAACTCTGCTATCGCAGAAATATAAGTGAAGATACGCAATTAGATATTCTTTAAATTAAGAAACCCCAATAGTTGGGTTGGGAGTGAGGTAGAAATATGCTAGAATAACCATATATGTCCAAGCCGAATCGAGTGCAAATAATCAAATATGGGCCACCCCCGCCGGAATTGCCTGTTTTCGGCAAGGTAAAGCCGGAAGATGTTTCTTTTATTGGGAGAACAAACTATGTCGCTTCTCTCGAAGAAAAGAAATTTATTTTTGGTATCAAGCGAGTAGATCGCCGAAGACATCTTTATATTATAGGAAAATCCGGGGTGGGGAAGTCAAAACTCTTGGAACTTTTGGTTCGCCAAGATGTTAGTTATGGTCACGGGCTCTGCTTTATAGATCCTCACGGAGACGAGTTTAAAAACATTCTCGACTTTATTCCACGGGATCGAATTGAGGATGTGTGCGTTATAGATCCCACAGATGTTGATTTTCCAGCTTCTTTCAATCCTTTGGCAAACGTGGATCCGGCTTTTAAATTCATTCTTACTCAAGGCCTGATCGAGGTTTTTCAGAAACAATTCGGGGCGAATTGGACGCCTCGTTTGGAACACGTTTTTCGTTTTACCTGTTTGGCGCTTCTCGATTATCCTCACGCTACGATGCGCGGGATGATATCAATGCTGACCGATCGTAATTACAGACAGAAAGTGGTGGAATATATTACGGATGACATGGTAAAGAGATTTTTCGCAATCGAGTTTGCAGATTGGTCGGAAAAATTTGATACGGATGCTATCATTCCATTGGTGAACAAGCTTGGCCAATTTCTCTCAGACCCCCTGCTTCGCAATATCTTTGGTCAGAAGGAAAACAAAATAGATATCAGCGAGTTAATGAATCAGGAAAAAATAATCCTAATTAATATTTCTAAGGGTCGTCTCGGAGAAGAAAATTCTTCTTTTCTCGGTTCCATATTTCTCACCAAGATTAAGCAGGCTGGTATGGAACGTGCCTCGATGGACGAATCAGCCCGAACTGATTTCTATCTTTATGTGGATGAGTTTCAGAATGTGGTTACTCAGACATTTGAAAATATTTTATCAGAGGCCCGCAAATATGGGCTCAATCTAACTATGGCGCATCAATACGTCGGACAGATTATTACCAGGGTTCACCAGGCAGTGCTCGGAAATTGCGGAAGCATCATCACTTTTCGTGTGGGTGGCGAAGACGCGGTAAAATTAAAACCGGAATTTGCCCCGCTTTTCGATGTGAAGGATATGATCAATTTGGCAGTAACGGAATTTTATATCAAGATGACCATAGACGGAGAATCTTACGATCCATTTTCGGCCGAGACTCTTAGGGTTCTGCCGCCCACCCATCCTTCTTACCGGGAAGAGATCGTAGCCGCTTCCCATCGGAAATATTCCATATCGAAAGATGCGGCGGCCAAGCTTATCGCCGAGGAAGAAGCCACTATCATTAGAAGTGCCGAAGAGAAGGCGATTATTGAGGGGAAAAATAAAAAAGAAGAGATTAAAAAAGAGAAGAAAGAGAAAAAGGAGAAAACAAGCAAGGCTTCACAAGAAGCTGAACCCATGATTTAATCAAAAATTGACAATTATTAATTACGAATTAGAATAATAAAATGGTAAAAGATTACTATGAAGTACTGGGAGTAAAAAAAGGAGCCTCTAAGGACGAGATAAAGAAGGCTTTTTACAAATTAGCGCATAAATATCATCCCGATAAAAAAGAAGGAGACGAGAAAAAATTCAAAGAAGTAAATGAAGCGTATCAAGTGCTTTCTGATGATTCTAAGCGGGCCAAGTATGACCAGTTTGGAAATGCCCACGCCGGTGGCGGAAGCGGATTTTCCAATCAAGGAGGTTCTGCTTGGGGCGGAGAAGGATTTGATTTCAATGGCTTTCAAAACGATGCCGGGTTCGATTTTGGAAATTTAAACGATATTTTCAGCGATTTTTTTGGTGGAGGTATGGGTGACAACAGGAGGGAAATAAGGCGAGGACGAGATATTTCAACGGAAGTGCGAATATCTTTTGCTGATGCTGTTTTTGGCACTGAAAGAAAGATACTTATTACTAAAATATCAAAATGTTCGATTTGTGCCGGATCCGGAGGAAGACCGGGTACAAAAATGGAAACTTGCAAAACCTGTAATGGTCAGGGAAAAATTCGCGAAATGAAAAGAACCATTTTAGGCACCATCTCGAGTACAAAAATGTGTGAAACTTGCCTTGGCGTTGGAGAAGTGCCGAGAGAAAAATGTGAAAAATGCAAGGGTGTAGGAGTAGAGAGGCGTGAGGAAGAAATTTCCATTGTCGTGCCTTCCGGCATACGAGACGGGGAGATGATTCGTATGTCGGAAATGGGAGAAGCGATTTCAAAAGGTGTAACGGGAGATTTATATATCAAAATAAACGTGGCTTCACATCCGGTGTTTAAGCGTGACGGCAATGATTTGGTGATGAATTTAAACCTCAAACTCTCTGACGCGCTTCTGGGAACTAAATACAATATCCAGACTTTGGACGGAGATATCGAAGTTACTATTCCGGAAGGAGTCGGGATCAACGAAATCCTGCGTGTGCGGGGTAAAGGCGTGCCGACAGGCAAAAACAAACGCGGCGACCTTCTCATTAAACTCAACATCAAGCTTCCGGGCAAACTCTCCCGCAAATCTCGCGAACTCCTAGAGCAACTCCAAAAAGAGGGGATTTAGCTCGTTACTAAATAAGTGTTATATGGACCAACAACCAAGAAAATTTCTAAAAGAGATTCGAAAAAGAAACTTCATAAATATGGATTATGGCGCAGACGATGCTACACGCGATGAAAAGACAGTCGCTACATTTTTTAATTTGATTCAGAGAAAATTAACAGAACTGAACATAGACATAAAAGAGGTAAAAATTCTTGAAATTGGTAGTGGTAACAACATATTTTTTGATTACGCAAAAAAACAAGGAGTAAACATAATTGGAGTCGATGCTAGGCCACGAGGTAAATCACCAGCAGTCCAGGCTCTTGTAGAGAGATTACCTTTTGCCGATAAATCATTCGATATTGTTTATTCTAGCCAAGTTTTTGACTCAAGGGGATATAACCAAGATCAAACTTTAATGATGCGGGAGATTTCGAGATGTTTGAGACAGGGTGGTGTCTATGTGGCTTTGCTTGAAAATATTGACGAGCCAGGACTGGTGGAGGGATTTGAGTTGATCGTTCCTATATCCAGAGAATCTTGGATAAAATTTTACAGGAAATCTTGATATCTTGTCGCTTTTGAAAATCCTGTTGGTTAATTTAAGCATATGCGAAAATTCACGACAACTCGGTATGGGAAAAACACTTGCAAATAAACCGTTATGCATGGTATAAATTAAGTATGAGTGAAGCTGGCCCTGGGGCTCAAAAAGATCAAAAATCGGAAGCATTTTTAACACATTGGTTTTTAACCATTGTGACGCCCTTAAGGCTTGATTATTATAGGGACCGAAAGGCGTGGGAAGAAAGTATCAGTGACATATATAAATCGCAGATAAAACGTATTACGGATAGGATGCAAGAGTTGTTGAATGGGCTACAGAACGGTGAATTCCCTGTTGCCGATCCAATAAACCCAAATAATGTTATAATTTTGATTTCTCATATAAAATTATTACCAAAAGAAAAACCAACCCCCGAAGATATTCAATCCCTGCAAGATAAATTCAATGAGTTATTCCCTAAGAGAAGGGGTTTATTATAAACAAACAAGTATACGCCATGTGGATAACTGGAACTTGCAGATTTTTTGTGTGCGGTGATACAATAAAAGGGTATGATAAATTCGGGTCGAGATATTTATAATAGCTACGCAGCTACTACCACAACCTCACAAAAACTTGAGGTTGTTTCAGAGCGTTCGTAAATCATTCAAAGAATCCAAAAAAATTACAAACTTTCAAAAACGACCTCAATCCCGAGGTCGTTTTTGTTCCTTTGAGTTCTTTCGGGATAATACGAAACTCGTCGCAGGCGTACTTTTTGAGAGGCCCTGCGCAGGCTGACGAGCCGAGCAGCTTGCTCCGCAAGCTTGCGGAGATAGATTGCCTATCAAAAAGTATGCCAAGAAAGAGTTTCGTATTATCCCGGGTCGAATTGGTCTCTTAACCACATGGAGAGAAAAGTCGTGATGAAAAAAATCGGAATCGTTGGGAAGGGCTTGATCGGTAGGCGGCTTCGGGAGCGTCTGGAGGAGGCGGGATATAAGATTGCGTTCTTTCTCGGCCGCCAGGCGGCAGAGGATTTTCCAGGTCTGCTCGTCCGGCGAGACCCGGGGGTCGTGTTCGTTGCCATCTCTACCTTGGATCATGGAGAGGCGGCGCGGGATTATATCCTGGCCTGTGTGCAGGCCGAGATTCCGGTCATCACGGCCGAGAAGGGAGCCTTGGCGTACCATGCCATGGCTCTTAAAGAACATCTCTCTAGGATCGGATTCTCGGCGGCAGTCGGCGGCGGAACGCTCATGCTCCAGTACGCGCGTTCTCGTAACCTTGTCGGCTTCGCCGGCCCCGTGGAAATCCAGGGCGTCTTCAATGGCACCTCGAATTTCATCCTCGACGAAATGAGTCGAGGCCGGGGTCTCGGTGAGGCTTGCGCCGAGGCATCACGCCTCGGTTATGCCGAACCGGGCGCAAGCTCTCCGTTGGAACTTATTAACGGAGAGCTAGGGGATGTTGTTCGCAAGTGTTGTGTGTTTTTTAACACAACGCTTGCGGGGCCTTTGGACTCTTTGACCCCGGAGCGTCTGGGGTCATTTGTCTTCGGCCCGGAGGGACTGGAGAAGTTGGCACGGCAGGGTGGAAATCATCGCCTGATCGTGTCATTTTCCCGGTCCCGGAAAAAGCCCCGGGAGAAAGTTGTCGGAACTGGAGTTTCCGCCACCCTAGGTGGTTGGCAAATTTCTGCCGGCTTCCGACAGATTTCTCCCGCTGATGCTATATGGCTTCCGGGTGGCGTCGGTAATGCCCTTCACATCGTGGAGGGTGAGCTTGGGTCCGGGGGGAAATACACCCTCTCCGGCCCGGGGGCGGGAGCGGAGCCGACCACCTCGGCGATGCTCAACGACTTTGAGAATTTGACTGGGTGAAAGGAGGCATCAAGCCGCGCGGCGTCACTTTGTGACCCGCGCGGCTTTTCAAATTAATTAAATTTAAAATTTTCGCCTATCTCGAACATATGTAAAAGATAGTAGAAAAGTCAAATTTAATTTTAACCTTGCGTAAAAAATATCGTTTGATATAATCGAGGTATGAATGTCAATAAGCGAAGAAAACTAATATGAATGATAAAAAAGCAAAAAAAGTTACCATTGCCGACCTGGCTAGAATGATAAAGGAAGATGTTGTTGATCGTATGGCTACAAAAGAAGACTTAAAAGGTTTAGAAACGAGAATGAAAACTGGTTTTGAAGGCGTGGATAAAAGAATTGACGATTTTGCAGAAACCAAAGCTACTAAAATAGCACACAAAGAACTTGAGGTCCGTGTCAGTTTTGTGGAGAAAAAACTTGAAATAAAAAAATAGCTATTTTGCGCTTTTTGAAATTTTCTGTCCATCCTCCGTATCCCCCACTTCCCAACCCAAGGAATTTATTTTTTTTCGCAGTTTTTGTAAATTTTTTAGGACAGTTTTTCTATATCAGGAGTGTTGTTTGGGGCGGCACTAAACCCAATTTAGTTTCTTGGTTTATTTGGATGCTGGCGCCTTTTATTGGCGTATTTTTCCAACTGAAAGCTGGTGCCGGACTTTCGGTACTTCCTGTCTTTATGGCAGGCTTTGGACCACTGCTGGTTATTATTTTTTCTGTTCTCAATAAAAATTCTTACTGGAAATTGTACACTTTTGATATTTATTGCGGATTATTTTCTTTTTTATCTTTAGTCCTTTATGTTTTTACGCATAACTTGGGAATATCAATTTTATTTGCCATAGTTAGCGACGGTCTAGCCGCTGTTCCCACTATTATCAAGTCATGGAAATTTCCCGAAACTGAGTCCGCTTCAATTTATCTGACAGGGATTTTTAGTAATATCGCAGGTTTGTTTATTATTAAAAATTGGATTTTTTCCATTTATTCTTTCGGTATCTACTTCATATTACTCAATTTGATTATAGTTTTCTGTATTTATCGCAAAAAGATTTTTAAAATTCACTAATTGTTTTTTTATTGTTTTTAATAATTGTTAACACTTACGCTATAGCGTAAGTGTTAACA
>MFTQ01000013.1 GCA_001785355.1 Candidatus Nomurabacteria bacterium RIFCSPHIGHO2_01_FULL_41_71
GGCGGTGAGTACACCGCCCACCCTTAGCGTCTGTATCCGCCCAGAGGGGCGGATACACGCACCCAATACCCGTTTCATTCTTTTGGCGGGATGGATACAATTTTCTTTTACTTATTTTTCTTTCGGTGCTATTCTATAAGAGCTAACCCATAATTTAGTTTTTCCAAAGGATTTTGTTCGTCTTTTCGCAATCGCGATTAAAGATGGGCAACTTGAAACCGTCCACGATTGGACGTCCTTTGGGACTAGAGTTGTGGGTTAGCCGGGAGTAAGGTTGCCCTTTTTTGATACGATGACAATCACAGATAGAATCATACGCGGTAGAACCGCAGAAAATATTGTGAGCGAAATGTTGCGCGAAGCCGGCTATTCGGTGTACCGATTTGGCTATGAGGGAATACTGCAAAACTTTGCACAGAAAGGACTCCCGAGAATGAAAGCGCGCACTGTACCCGCCGAGAAGATTCGCTCCATGCCGGACTTCATTGTTATGAATAAAGATGGTGATGTGTTTTTTATTGAAGTGAAGTATCGCAATAACGGAGAGGAAGATCAGTATTTCAAAGAGTGGCTTCGCAAAGCCGTAAAGTATTGGCCGGAGGCAAAGATATTACTTTTGCATCCCTACGAACCATGTTTTCAGATTTCTACAATTTTTGATTATGCAAAAACAGGGAAATTATATCCACTTGAAAGGGATAAATTCTTAAAGGTGAGTAAGAAATTAGTAGCCGACTACGGAGATCTAATATCTAGATACTTACGTTAAAAATCTTGTTTGACCTGCCTACGCCTTACAATCAAGATCAAACAGAAAATCACGTTAGCGGCTGACCAAGCTACTGGATACAGAAGTGTAAATAGATTAAATTTCTCTAGTGCAATGATTCCTAGTGTATGCCTAAACGCCGCTACCCACCATGTGAATAATGTTTCTGAGTGAGGTTTGTTCCATGACTTTCTTACTGTCGGCCCAAAACCTAAAATATCTGTAAGAACTACCAGTATTACTGACAGCACTGGTTGTTTTACCACAAGCCAAAGGAAAAGAGAAAATAGGGCAAGTATTAAAAATACTACATCTGAAATAGTAATACTTTTCTCGCCATATTTAAGGCAAAGAAAGAAAATGAATATACAAACTGCTGAAACAGCAAAGGTTATCCACGCACCCACTCCTGCTCCTCCATGCACCTGTAAAGCCCACGTGATAGAGCTTGCAATACCCCAAACCAAAAAGGTAAAAGTGTGTGGCGTTGTTTTTCTTCTAAAAATGTCCCGAATATAAGGGCCATATCCTACAAAAACTAAAGCAACAGAAATAAGACTAATAATAATTTTGTAATCCATTTAACCAAAATTATACTCTTTTTGAGATAAAAAACCATTGATGAAGCGGGTTTTTTATGCTAATGTTGGGGTAAAATATGCCAATACCAGAATCACAATTAGAAACTTGGGCGCGCCCGGGTGCAAGCACAACCGCAAAGACTACGGCAGATTCTATCAAGAACGCTCTGAACTCGTATCGCAGCTGGCCAAGTGGCGTTGAATTTGATGTTTATCTACAGGGTTCATATAAAAATGACACTCACATTCGTGGCGATAGTGATGTTGATGTAGTAGTTCAACTTAATTCAACTTTTCACAGCAACCTCTCCGAGGAACAAAAGGGAACGCTCGGACTATCTCCAGCTTCCTATCATTTGTCAGATTTTAGGGTCGAAGTTTTAAAAGTATTAAGAAATTATTATGGACAGGGTTTTATTACAGAGGGCACCAAGACATTGAAGCTAAGGGCTGGGAATGGACGTCTCTCTGCTGATATTGTTGTTTGTGGTCAATACAGAAAATATAAAACCGTGAATAGTTATGATTATGTTGAGGGAATGTGCTTTTGGAGTGGTAGCAGGCAAATAATTAACTACCCAAAAATTCACTACGAAAATGGTGTAACTAAACACAAGAATACGTCAGAATGGTATAAACCCACTGTTAGGATATTTAAAAATCTAAGAAGTAATTTACTGGGAGACAACCCGCCATCTTATTTTTTAGAATGCTTGGTCTATAATGCCCCTCATCTAAAGTTTGGCAATGGTTATCAAAACTCCTTCTGTAACATAGTCAATTGGCTGAATGAAGCCGATCTAGATACTTTTATGTGTAAGAATGGACAGCATAAACTTTTTGGTGATTCTCCAGAACAATGGAATACAATAGAAGCTAGGAGTTTTATAGCAAACGTAATTTCAATCTGGAATGATTGGCAATAAAAATAATGCATCCATATTCACTAGACACCAACGAACATAGAAAAATACCGCTGTACCTGTCGGCACTTGCGATAATTTCTGCATGGGGTTTAAGTTTGGTTATCAAGTTTTTTGATTTATCCTCTCTATGGTGGATAGAGATACCTTCAGTGATTGGCTTTTATGAAATATACTACTCATTGTTTAACGAATATCTTTGGAAATGGAATTCACTAAGACGACTTGGTATGGTAAAAGTGCCAATGCTTTTTGGTACATGGAAAGGCACACTTTCTTCGTCTTTTAATTCAGACAATAAAAAGGAAGTAGAAATCACGATAAAACAAACGTGGACAGATATTCAAGTATGTTTATTAAGCGATGAATCGTCATCTTGTAGTATAACTGCCAGTATTTCGCTTAAAACTGCCGGTGGGCCAATATTAACTTATCAGTATCAAAATGATCCTCGTCCCAATACTGCTGACACGATGCACATTCATTACGGAACTACTCGGCTATGTATATTAAATAATCTTCTTGAAGGAGAATATTACTCTGGCAGAGATAGAAAAAATATCGGCCTTATATCTGTTAAAAAAATATAGAATATTTCCAATCGTGTTATTCTATGCTAATCTACCAAGTAGACGCGAAATTGAATTTAGTATGAAGTGCAGAAGTCCTAAAAGCATTTCTAACTTCTTTCAGTAGGGCGCACAAAAATTCCAATTGGAATTTTTGTGCGCCCACTTGGGCAAGTGGCGGAATTGGTATACGCGTTAGTTTTAGGAACTAATGCCGCAAGGCTTGAGGGTTCGAGTCCCTCCTTGCCCACTATTGACTTTTTGATAATAATATGATATACTATCAGTTATGAGTAATATAGATAACAAATTCATAGTTTTTGCCTTGCAAATACTGCTTGGTTTGGCTTTCGCGGTATTCGTGGCTCCTACGCTTTCCCATGCCGGAGACACAGGAGTAAATTATACATACAATACTGGTAGTGTTTATTCTTATCCCGGCCCTTACAACTATCCCGCGCCGACTCCGGTGTATAATTTTCCGGTAAATCAGACGACATATTACCCCGCCAATACTACTCAAGTGGTTTATTATCCTGTTTCAACAAGCAATACATCCGGAAGCTCTACAAATAAAAGCTCTACTGCCGCAAAGTCCACCACTGACACGCAATACAACAGAACGACCGTAGCTGTGGAAAATCAGAATCTTGATTCCAGATATGGCAATCTTGCCGCAGGCGCGATCTTCGGCCAATCGGGATTCCTGCCTTCAGGCCTGGTGCAATGGATTCTGTTGGCAATTCTCATCCTCTTAATCATTGTGCTGGCCAGAAAAGTTTTCGGCGGAGCCAAGAATTATTATTCCACTCCGCTTAAGGTTTTATAAAACTAAAATCTGAGATTTTTAACAAAAAAGTCAATCTGTCAAGATTGACTTTTTTGTTTTTTATGATAAAATATAAACGGTTTCTGTTCGTTGAAAAAAACAGTCCGCCCCGCTTGGGCGGACTAAACTAAATCGGCCCGCGCCCACGCGGGCGCTTTTTGCGCCTCCGGGCGCGAGGGAAAAAATATGTTTTGGATGACAGTTTTCTTCGGAGTCCTGGGGGCAGTCCTGCTCCAAGGGCTCCGGCGCATTCCGGCCAGCCCCCCTCACAAGGGGCAGGTCACTTTCCTGGGCAAGCGTGTGCCCGGGAAGTTCTATGACGAAGGGTGGGGGTTTTTTCTGTTTTACCCTTACCTTTTCGGATTCGTGCTGGTTAGAGTGGAAAGAATCACCTTCCAGCTCGTCTCCGAAAAAACACGGACGCCGGACCGCGCCGAGTCGCGAGTTCCGGTGTTCGTGACCGTTCGTCCCGAGTCCACGCTCCTCACGGAGTATGTGGATTCCGGACAAGAGGCAGGGGTGCGCGGACAGCTCGAGGGTAAGATCTTCGAGCGAATCCGTGAATGGGCGATGGGGCCTGAAGAGGGCCCCGCCAACTGGGTGGAGCTGAACCAGGCCCACCTGGAGGCGGTGAGCGTGCTGGTGAAGAAGATCGCCGGCAACTCGCTGACCGCCATACCGCCGTACGCGCAGCCAGTCCCAACGTGGATCTGGTTGCGGTACTTCGCCCTCCCCCGGCCTACGGTGTTCTTGAAAAACGAAAAACCATGGGCCGCCAACGGTTGGCGTCGAGTTCGTGATGTGCTCGCCGAAATCGAGCGCGTGCACGGCCTCGGCGCCGTAAGAACTCTCGAGATCGCCGTGGAAGCACGGCGGGCAGAGATTGACGCCTTGCGCACCGGCGCGGGAAAGGTCATTCTCCGAGACCTTGGCGTTCGGCTCGAGCGCCTCAACATCGGGGACATCGACGCCCTCGGTGAAGTCGGCCGCCAGGCCGAACAAGAGGCGAAGGAAGTGCAGGAACGCCAGGCCGAAATCCTGGAACTCCAGCACTTCAGCGAGCGAGTGCAGGCCTTGATGGCTGCCCCGCCCGCGGGACCCGGCCTCACCCGGGAGCAGGCCATCGAGCAGGTCCAGCTCGCGCTGGGCCAGCTCAAGAAGGAAGCGCGAACCCAAGGGTTCGCGCTTGATCCTGCCACAGCCGAGCTCGTAGCTCGGATCCTGGCGGGATTTGGGAGGAGGCCGTAATGGCAACCCCCGCCCCTGCTTCCGCGCCGATCACCACCACCCAGCCCGCTCCGGGTTGGGCGTGGGCAACCCTCGTCATTTTGCTCCTCGTCCTCGCCATCGTCGGCGGGGTGAGGAGCTGCAACGCTGCCCGCACCGAACAGGAAGCGGCGCGGGCGGAACAGGCCGCGCCGAGATCGGTGCCAATGATTGAAGCACTCCTTTTGGAACGGGAGTGCTGGACGCCATGCGATGCGAACATCGCGTGGCCGTTCAAAATCCGGACGGAGGGTCGCCCCCTCCGGATCAAGTTCCAGGGGGTAGCCGGTTGGACCGACTACCCCGGCGAGGGGGATTTCCGGGCCCCCTCGAACATGCAGTCCGGCGAGACGCAGTTCGTCTCGCCGGACGAAGAAAACCTGCACGTCCGCGTGCAGGTTTACCGGAAGGTCATGGTCCCAGCCCCGGGACCATGACCAAAAAAATCGCGCTGGGGGAAGCGCAACAAAGGGCCGCGGATTGTCGGAAGACAAACCGCGGCCCTTTTTACATTCATTTTTGATTTAATTTTTAAGTTCCAAGCTGATTTATCGGCGGAGGATTGTATTCTCTCAACTTCACCTTCCCTTCTTTCGGATCTATTTCCGATTTTGGAATCTCAAGAGTGCTTAAAACCATATTCAATATCCCCCATACCGAGAGCATGATGGCTATCCCCATCACTCCCCAGATCATGTGCTTCTTGCCGGTCGTTTTCTTCTCTTCATTATTCTGATTCATGATGAAAGAAAACACTCCGTAGAGAAAAAAAGCGACGGCTAAAGCGAAAAGAAAGTCTATCAGCGGATTCACGATCTGGCTGTTTACTTTCAAGAGAAAAGAATCCAGGCTCGCGTAAGCGATATTTGGAGAAAGCAGGTTCATTCCGCGATTTTTTCTAGTTAGTCCTGAAGTTGTCGATAGAAGTAGGAATAGTCGGAAGCTCCAGATTGGTGGTGTTATCCAGCCCGAAGGTATTTCGAAGGAAATTTACCAGTCCCCATACTCCGATGATCACCGCCAGCCCGATGATGCCGAAAATGATGCGGTCTCGGCCCGCTTTCTTGGCCTCTTCGTCGCTTGAAATCACATAGGTAATGACTCCCCATACGAAGTAAAGCACTCCGAGGGCGATAAGCACGGGAACGATAGAGTTAAAAATACGCCCAATCTGACACAACACACCGAATAAAGTTCCGGACTCGCTTAAATTACAACCGCCGGTGGCGGCTCCGGTAGTGTTGATCTGCGCCAAAGCGACTACTGGAGCAAAACCAAGAACAATGCCGGACAAAACAATTAATTTCTTTTTCATAATTATAATTTTTACTAATAATGCGACCTTGATAAATATTCTAATAATGCAATTATAACATAATACCCATAAAAGAAAAGCAAGTACAGTGTGTATATTTATGGCTTCACCTGCGGAAGCACCCTTATATCCGGGCCGAAAGTGCGCGTCACGATGCCTACCAGCCCCCAAACCCCGAGCATCACGGCGAGCGCTATCACTCCCCAGATCATGTGCTGACGTCCTTGGGTTCTCTTAGTCTCTTCTCCCGCCCCCAAAATAACATATTGGATTACTCCCCAGACAAAGAAAACAATGGCGAGAGCAAACATAAGCGGAATGACGGAATTTTGAATAGAACAGGTGGCATATTTCAGGAAATTCTGAATTTTAGGATTGGATCCAAGCTCGCAATCGGATCCCTGGGCGGAAGTCGTGGTGGGCACCAAGGCAGGCACGATAATGGTCTGCGGTTTGTCCAAGAAAGTATTGACCGTCAAATTCACGATGCCCCAAAGTCCCACGATCACCGCCAGCCCGATGATGCCGAAGACGACGTGATCCCTGCCTTTTTTTTTGGCTTCTTCTCCTCCGCCTATCATATATTGCACCACTCCCCATACGAAATACACCACTCCGAGCCCTATCAACACAGGCACGATGGTGTTAAGCAGATTCTGGATATTGCATATAAATCCCTGCACGGTTCCCGAAGGACAATCGATGACAGGCGCTCCTGTGATGGTGATGCCGCCCCGTGATGTCGTGCCGCCGGAACAATACGGAGAACCGGGATTATTCTGACAAAAATTCGGATCTATTTGCGCGAGAGAATACCCGGGAATCGCGTATCCGACTGCGATTGTGAACATTACGAAAATAAAACCGATTTTAAAAAAATTTTTCATAATTCGCAATTGATAATCTTTAATTAATAATCAGACGGACAACCCTCGCACCGTCTCCGATATGAGCTGGGCGATAGCCCACGACCCGAGGAGTATCGCCGCGCCGATCAGAGTATACATCAGGGTCTCTCTGGCTTTTTTGATCTTCTCGGTATTGCCCACGGCGGTAACAAAAAGAAAACCCGAATATATGACGGCGAGCGCCACTATCGGCATGCCTATCCTAAGCACCCCTTCGAGCAGGACTCTAATGAAATCCTGTACATTATCGACACTTATCGGATTGCAAATTATACCGGATTTATTACAAGGTTTTCCGTCTATGTCCGCTGAAAAAGAGACCAGCGGAAGAAAAAACACAAAAATCGCCAAAAGAAGTCCTCCTAGATTTCTTTTTAAATTCATTTTTTTATTATACCCCATATTAGAATCCTATCCAAGACCCGTCGTGACCCAGGATCTCAAGCAAAGTGTGGATAATGAGCCAAGATCCGGCCACCAAGAGAAGGCCGATAACTGTGTTAAAAAAAATATTCTTCGCCTTTGTCTTCTTGCCGGCAGATTCTCCCCCGGGCACCATCATCAAAAATCCCGCGTATGCAAACATAATAGTGGCAATGGGTAGAGATAAGATTACCAAAATAAAATTAACCGTTCTGTTCACTAGAGACATCAAATCCTTCCATCCGCATTCCACCAATTTTCCGTCCGCCCCTATCTGTCCGCAATCGGGCGAAACCAGAGGTCCTTGGGCAAGAACGAGCGACGGCGCGAACATCATAGAAATTACCAGAACCAGAACTATTATTTTTTTATTTTTTTTTAACATATTTGCGCGCTCGAACAAATTATCTGGTAAAAAGAAGGTTTAGTTTTGAGTTGGCATCCACCACCGCTTCTCTCGACCTCATGGCGCCCGAGAGCACTCCTTCGATCATCCGGCGGAAAATATCATCGGTGTCTTCCGGAGACGGATCAAGCCAACTTCTCCCATATAAAGCCGAAGCGTAAAAAGTGGGAGAAAAAGAGTCTTCGGGCTTGGATGCCAATAAATCCCTCCTGGCCGGAGCCACGCCGGAATTTGCGGCCAGGCCGGCGGCAAAATTTCCGCCCGTAAGCGCGCTCGCCACCAGAAAAGCTGTGTTTTGATTTTTAGAAAAAGCGGAGACAGCCAGTCCCGTCACCCGAGCGGAAGTAAGCTTAAAACTCGATCCCTTAATCTGGGGCACTTCCGTTACTGAGAAATTTTGATTCGGGTTTCTGTTTATAAGTCCCGATAGTTCGCTCGCATAGCCAAAATAAAAAGCCAGGTTGTCTGTGCTGAAATAGTCGCGGGAAAGCGGGAAAGATTTATTCCAGGAATAAATGCTTTTGCCCGGATCAGCGAAATCCGTATAGAAAATAAGGGCGCTTTCTGGACTGTAATATCCCGCTCCAGCCGACAATCCAAGATCGGACACCAGTCTTCCTTCTTTTTCTATCGCCATCTTGGCGCCCGTCTGCATGAAAAGCATGGAAAGGATATCCTTGGCATGAAATACATTGGAAGAATGACCCAGGGCCACTGCGCTCTTTATAATCTTTCCGGCTTCACTGCGCTCGGTAAGAGAAGGAGCCATATTCACGAATTGATCCCAGTCTGACGGCGGATAAACAATGCCTTTCGCGTCCAGCATGCTCCGATTGTAATACATCACCATGGGATCGATAGTGATAGGAAATGCTAAAATTCCGTTTGAGACAAGAAATACTTCTCCCGCGGCCGCGAAGTTCTTCTTAAAAGAAGAAATGGGATAATTTTGATAAGGTATGACTAAAATTTTATTGCCATAATGAAAAGCAAGATTATCCGGCAAGAAAAATATGTCCGGACCCACCCCCGAGGCAAGCGCTTCCAATAAGTCCGAATCGAAAGTTTTTGGATTTTTTTCCACATAAGAAAGGGTAAGGTCCGGATTGGCATTGTCGAATTCATCAAGAAGCGGGTTTACCACTTCCGCCTTGAATGTCCCCCATATGATCAAATTCCCCGCCGGATTTTCTTGATTATCTTCTCCGATGGGGATAGCGCCTGAAAAAACCAAAAGACCCAAAACAGCGGCAATAATAAAGACAGCTATCAGAATAATTTGAAAATTTTTCATCCTTTGGTAAATATCATACCATAATGGTGTTCGCCGGCGTCAATTTCTCGGTCGAATTTGAATCCTTTTTGTTCGAACATTCTCTTCATCGCATCTTTGGGTACAGACAACCCTTTCTTGGACAAAGGAGAATCGGCCGACCAGTCTATCACCAGCGCTTGGCCTCCATTTTTCAATATCCTGTTTGTCTCTTCAATAAAGTTCTCTTTATTTTCAACCTGAAAAATCACATTCGAGACAATGACTTTGTCCGCCACGGAATCGCCGAGCTTTGTACCGCCGATTTTCTCCACGTCCCCCCACAAACATTCAATATTCCCGAGTTTTGTTTCTTTGACTTTGTTCCGAATGGTCTGCAAAAAATCACGGTTAAGTTCCACGGCATACACCTTCCCGCCGTCGGCGATCCTCGCGGCTTCGATGGAATAAAAGCCCGTGCCGGCTCCAAGGTCAACCACGATATCTCTCTCGCGAATACCGAGTGCTTTTAAATTTCTGAGCGGATTGGTAAACATACACATACATTATAACTTAAAAATATTATTTTATATTATAAAGTTATCAACAAAAAATACTTGATGTCAAAGAGACACTTTGACATAATAAAATCATGAACAATAGAGATTATAAAAAATTTAATAAGGAATCGATCGCTCACATTTATAATAGGGGTAATAATAAAGCGAAAATATTTTTCGATGAACAAGATTATAAAGCTTTTCTTTTCAGAATTGCCCTAGCTTTAGGATTTGACCAAAAAGAATTGCAGAATGAGAGCTTATTAAATATGCCATACTCAAGGATAAGAATTGAATCAAGGGGGAAAGATAAATTTAAAATTCATGCTTTTTGTCTAATGCCAAATCATTTTCATTTACTGATAGAACAGTGTAATGATGTATCGATTTCAAAAATAATTTCAAAAGTCTGTTCAAGTTATTCTAAATACATAAATAATAAATATAATCGTGTCGGACATGCTTTTCAAGATTGTTTTAAAGCGGTACTTATTAAAGATAGTCCTCAGCTTATGTGGTCCTCATCCTATATTCACATGAATGCGGTAAAGGATGGATTGGTAAAACATCCCGAAGAATATAGGTGGAGTAGCTATGGGGTTTATACTTCTAAAAAGAATTTATCAATTTTAAGCAAAGATTTACTAATAGAAACTTTTGGAGGTAAAAAAAATCTCATAAAACAAACGCTAAATTTCAGTGTCAAAGAGACACTTTGACATTTAGATGCATGCGAGGGAGGCAATACCGTCGCCGGAGCGCAAACGCATGATGGTCACGCCTTGGGTTTGTCGGCCGAGAGTGGATATGTCTTTAAGGGCGGTGCGAATGACTTGACCTTTCTTGGACATAGCGATCAGCTCTTGTTCTTCTCCGGAGAGTACCTTGGCGACAATGAGTCTGCCGGTCTTTCCGGTTACCTTGGCAGTCTTTATGCCGGACCCGCCTCGTTTCTGAATCTTGTATTCTTTAAGCCTTGTTTTTTTGCCGAATCCATTCGCGCTCATGGTAAGAATTAAGCCTTCTTTGTTATCTTTATGGACAACATCCACCCCGATCACTTCATCTCCCTTCTTGAGCTTGATACCGGATACTCCGGCCGCGGTCCGGCCCATTTCTCTCACATCTGATTCTTTGAATCTGATAGCTTGACCCTGAGCCGTAGCCACCATTACTTCCTCTCCCGAAGCTGTAAGCAAGGCAGAAATAAGTTTGTCGTCTTTCTCCAGACGAATGGCGATGATTCCACTCCGACGCACATCCTTGAAACTTTCAATGGACATTTTTTTAGCGGTGCCTTCTTTGGTAACCAACATAAGTGAAGCGGAAGAATTCTTGGCCCCTTTTTCGAGAGCCAAAATAGAAGTCACCTTCTCTTCCGAGGAAAGAGACAAGAAATTCATAATGGACTTGCCCCGGGTGGCGCGGCGTCCTTCCGGAATATCATACATCTTCATTTGATACACCTTGCCTGTGTTGGTGAAAAACAAGAGATCGCTATGGGTGGATCCGGAGACAAGCATAGTTACAAAATCTTCCTCCTTGGTCTCGAGATCCACCACTCCGACTCCTCCGCGCTTTTGCGAACGATACTCGCTCGGATCGGTGCATTTGACATATCCGCCCTGGGTAAGGACCAACATCGTTTCCTTTTCCGGCACCAAATCTTCGTCTGAAATTTCCTTCACTCCCCCTTTTACTATCTTGGTTCTCCGTTCGTCCGAGAATTTCGTCCTGATTTCTTTTAACTCTTCGGAAATGGTATTTAATATTTTTTTCGGACTCGACAGTAATTCTCGAAGATCTTTTATAAGCTTTTGTTTTTCGTCCAGCTCGTCAAGCACTTCTTTGCGCTCTAGTCCGGCCAATTTGGAAAGTTTCATTTCCAAAATAGCCGCCGCTTGCAAATCTGAAAATTTAAATTCTTTGATCAGATTCTCTTTGGCCGCTATGGAATTCTTGGAACCGCGGATAATCGTTATTACCCGGTCTATCTTGTCCAACGCTTTCTTAAGACCAAGCAATATATGCTCACGTTCTTCGGCTTTTTTCAAATCATAAGCGCTTCGCCTTTTTACAATTTCTCTTCTGTGAGAAATAAATTCGTCCAGAATGGATTTAAGAGAGAGGGTTTCCGGCACACCATCCACTAAAGCCACCATGTTAAAATTAAAATTGGATTCAAGTTGGGTATTTCTGTATATATAGTTGAGCACTTTCTCCGGATGAGCATTTTGCTTGAGATCGATTACGATCCTGATATCTTTGGTGGACTCGTCTCGAAGTCCTTTGATGCCTTCCAGCTTTTTCTCTTGCGCTAATTCCGCAATGGACATAATGAGGTTGGACTTGTTCACTCGAAAAGGAATGGAAGTAATAATAATCGAGAAACTTCCGTTTTTATCTTCCACAATCTCCGCTTCCCCCCGGCATACCACCCCGCCTCGCCCGGAAGAATAAGCATGGAGCATATCCTTGGCTCCGTAAGCAATCCCCCCCGTGGGAAAATCCGGACCTTTTATAAACTGCGTCAGATCCTCGGTGGTGGCATCTTCGTTTTCGATCAGATGAACAGTGGCATCCAACACTTCTCCCAAGTTGTGCGACGGAATGTTAGTGGCCATGCCGACCGCAATCCCCAAAGTGCCGTTCAAAAGAAGCGCCGGCACCGCCGAAGGCAACACCACGGGTTCCTTGCGAGTCTGATCATAATTAGGCCGGAAGTCCACCGTATCTTTATCCAAATCTTGAAGAAGCAGGCTTGAAATCTTGGACATTTTCGCTTCGGTATAACGCATAGCCGCGGCATTATCCCCGTCAATCGATCCAAAATTTCCCTGCCCCAGAATAAGCGGATAGCGATAAGAAAATTCCTGAGCCATCCCCACCATTGAATCATACACGGCCACATCCCCGTGCGGATGATATTTACCCAAAACATCTCCGACTACCGCCGCTGATTTACGAAAACGAGCGCTTGCCGAGAGACCCATTTCGTTCATGGCAAACAAGATCCTTCGATGCACCGGTTTGAGCCCATCCCGGACATCAGGCAAGGCGCGAGCAGTGATGACGGACATAGCGTAGGCGAGATAAGATTCCTTCATTTCGGAAACCACATCTACGGGCAAAATTACATCCTTCTTTTTTTCTTCACTTGATTCTTGTGTGCTTTTCCTGGTCATAAATTTTATTGTTCCCCTCCGATACTCTTGTATCCATCTATAATATTATCTTTAAGAACGGAAAACGGTTTGAGATCGTTTTTCACTTCCGCGCGAGTTTCTTCTCCGCCCAGATTTTCACCCAAGGTATAGACCCATATAGAAAAAAATAGAAGAGCAAAAAGAAAAGTGAGAATATGAAGAATATGTCTCCTTGTGTCCTCCGGTTGTTGTCTTAAATTATGAATTATTTTTTTCATTTATTTTCTTGCAGATAGAAACTAAACTTCTATTCCGCTATGTTGTTTTTAAAACGACCACTTCTCCTTCTTTATTATCCAAATCTTTTTTCTTTAGGGTTAATTTTTCCACAGTATCCGCTTTTTCCTCACCAAGCTCTTTTAAAAACGCTTTAAGCGAGGATGCATCGTAATCCATCGGGATAATCATCTTCGGCTCAAGAGAGGAAACCAACTTGGCCGCCCTCTTGGCGTCTAGAAGTTCCTTGCCTGCCCGCGCAAACGATCCCCCGATCGGCACAAAAAGAATGTCGGGATTATTGATCTCCTCACGAGCTTCTTTTGAAATTTCCTCGTCCGAGAGCGCTCCCAAAAACGCAATATCAATGCCATCCACGACTAAAGAATAAATAGTATTGATATATTTTTTTTCGTCAATCACCGCATTGGACATAACCCCTTTGATAAAAATTTCTTTTACCTCATAGTCTCCGGGACCGTTTATGAGAAAAGGTTTACGCTCTCCGTGAAAAACCTGCTCCATGCCATTGTAATCCGAATGATTGGCGCAAATAAAAGCAATATCCGCGCCAAAGCGAGTATTGATGCCGGTTTTTGAATTTTTGTTCACTGGATTGAAAGCAAGCACCATTTCTCCTTGCTGAATTTTAAAAAACTGCTTGCCAAAATATGTGATTATCATTATTTGCATTATAGCATGTTTCCTGCTAATCTGGAAGAGATTACAAGCATGGATTTAGGGTAACCTCACCGATATCGCCTCAAGCGAAAAAGTGAAACCTAAGCCTTATATCCGCTTCGTGGCGGATTTTTTTATTAAAATATGCTTAAAGAAGAAGTAAAGGAAGAAAACCCTGTTTTAAAATCAATTGTGGATAAAAGCCAAAAGAAACCGGAACTCGATACTTTGGTAGAGGGATCGGTAATCTTGGTGGATAAATCGTCCGTTTTCGTAGATCTTTCCCCATACGGAACCGGCATCATTTATGGAAGAGAGTTTATAAACGCCAAGGACATTATCAAGAAAATAAGCCTGGGAGACACTATAAAAGCAAAAGTAGTCGAGGAAGAAAACGAAGATGGGTATATAGAACTCTCTCTCAAGGAAGCCAAGCAAGCGCTCGCTTGGAATGAAGCAGAAAAAGCGATCCGAGCCAAAACAATAATAGAGCTTGAGATAAAAGATGCCAATAAAGGAGGGCTCATACTCGAGTGGCAAGGCATTTTGGGATTTTTGCCGGCTTCCCAGCTTAAAAGCGAGCATTATCCCAGAGTAGCCGATTCAGATAAAGAAAAAATATTAAAGGAATTAAAAAAATTGATCGGGCAAAAAATTTCGGTGATGATTATTTCCACTCTGCCGAAAGAAGGCAAACTGATCTTCTCCGAAAAGGACAATAATCCAGAAGAAAAGAAAGAAATTCTTTCCAAATACAGCGTCGGAGACGAGATAGAATGCACGGTGGCGGGCATCGTGGATTTCGGCGTGTTTCTAAAACTCGAAGACGGACTGGAGGGATTAGTGCACATTTCCGAACTTGATTGGGGCCTGGTGGAAGATCCAAGGGCTATGTTTAAGGTGGGAGAACAAGTAAAAGCCAAGGTAATAGAAATAAAAGACGGCAAAATATCGCTCTCCATCAAAGCGCTCAAGGAAAACCCCTGGACGGAATTCGAAGGCAAGCTTTCTAGGGGCGATATCGTAAGCGGTGTAATCATCAAATACAATAAACACGGAGCCTTGGTCTCCATCAAGGAAGGCGTAGCCGGGCTTGTGCATAATTCCACTTTTGGTTCGGATGTAAAACTGCGGGAAAAACTTGAGCTTGGAAAAAAATATAATTTCCAGATTACTCTCTTTGAACCAAAAGAACACAAAATGACTCTGGTGTATTTGGAGTAAGAATCTAGCTTTTTGCGCTGTGAATTTCCGATTCGGCCAGGCCAATGTCGCTTATGGCATTCATGATGGATATCACCTGCTCCGCATAACGAGGTACGACATTGGGAGGATTATAGGCGCGAAGAATTTGAAGAGTGGTCTTGTCGTCATAATGACGCGCCGTTTTCGGATTGTTTCCTCCAAGATTGTGAGCCACCGTTTCGATGGCCACATCATATGAATCAAAGCCGATCTTGCAAGACGCCCAGCCGAAAGGATTATGTTTTACCCTCTTGCATTTGAATTTTCCCCCGGTAGATTCACGCACCGCAATAGCGGCCAGAATTCTCCAGTCCAGATTATTCTTCTCGGCCTCCAACACCATTTTCATGCCATAACTCGCAAGCGGCATGCCACGGGTCTTGAAGTAGCTGTCAATGGCTAAAGCTTTGGCCTTTCTGATTTCCGCTTGCGAATCCGCGATTTCTGCGGAAGCCCCAGTGTTAAAAATCTCAATATTCTGTTTTTTTGCAAATACGAATTCGGAAGTCGTCACAAGGCCGGATCCCGCCTGAGAAAGGCTTGTTCCTAGGGTTCCCGACATTGTTATAATTGGTAAGAGTATAAACGACTGAACGAAACGTATTAATTTTTGATTTTGCATATTAAGCGGTTGTGCTCCCTGCCTACCAAATAGGTAAGCGCCAAATCATTCAAATTTCCAGGGTTAGTATCCGCTAAACTAAAAAACCCTTTATATATAAGGCTTGTAACGAATTACAGACCTATATTAAAGGATATGCTTCCATTGTATCATATTTAGATTTAAAAGTCAATAGTTATACAACATTTTTTTGTGTTGTCAAACTAAAATAACCTTATAAAATAAAGGTATTCTGGTTTATATGGATTGACAAAAAAATTGAAAATTGTCTAATTTAAAGATTGTGGACAACCTTATGCCAGATTAAAAACTTTATCCGCCACTTTATAGGCTTCTCCCGCTCCCATAGTTACAAATACATCATTTTTACCCAAATTAAGTGTCTTTACATAAGCCTCTGTAATTTCAAAGTCTGGCATTGCCTCCGCATCCACTCCCTGGAGTCGCACCGCTTGGGCCAATTTATGACTGGAAACACTTTCATCATTATCTTCCCTGGCAAAGTATATGGGTAAAAATAACACCTTTTCGGCATCACCGAAACTTAAAGTAAAATCTCCAAAAAGAGCTTTGGTTCGGCTATAAAGATGTGGCTGAAAAACTATAGTTATCTTTTTTTTCGGATAGAGTTCCCTGAGTGCATGGAGGCTTGCCCGAATTTCGGTGGGATGGTGCGCATAGTCATCATATATAATCGTCCCTTCTTTTGTCTCGGCTCTTTTTTCCAATCTCCGCCAAGTACCGGAAAATTCCGCTAATGATTTTTGAGCCAGAGTTTCTGGAATTTTCAAAATATCAGCCACCGAGAGCGCCGCCGCCGCATTTTGTCTATTATGCTCGCCGGGAACAGATAATTTTGGCACCTTATCTAAATATTTAGAATAATCTGAAATCGCAATTTCACTTTGTAAAATAAATTGCTTGAAAGCATTTTTAATATCATCTAAATCTTTGTAATAATCTAAATGATCTGCTTCTATATTGGTCACCACCCCGATGTATGGGTGAAAATTTAAAAAATGCCTGTTGTATTCATCGGCTTCAATTACAAACCACTCGCTTTTTCCGGGTCTGAAATTACTGTTAAATTTTTTCACGAAAGATCCGACAATAACAGTCGGGTCCAGGCCGGCATCCACTAAAATCCCTGCTACCATCGCAGTCGTGGTAGTCTTACCGTGCGTGCCGGAAATTGCGATAACTTTATATTCTTTCGCAAACTCTCCCAACGCTTCAAAGTAGCTTAAAACTGGTTTATCCGTGGTTCTGGCTTTTTTTAAAATTTCCGGTTCGCGATAAATCCATGCGTCACTATAAACATAAAGATCCGCTTCCGGCAATTCCGCCTTGACCTGGTCAAGGCGGAATATTTCTGCGCCAAGTTCTCGAAGTGGGTTAAGTGTTTTCGGACTTTCTTCGTCATTCACCCCAGAAACTTCTATTCCGCGCGAGCTAACCATCTTAGCCAGAGCCGAAATACCGATTCCGCCGATGCCGATAAAAAAAATTTTCTTTATTGTTGAAAAATAATCTAGGCTCATTTTGCTTTAAATTTTAATTATAGGTGTTCGACACCTAAATCTCCTAAATCTTTAAAATGTTCCTCGGGTATGATATCTACTGCTCTTCGAGTCCTAATAATTTCGACTACCTCTTTGCAATGTTTCTTAAATAGATTTATACTTCCAAATTTTTCTAATATATAATCAAGTGTTTTGGTCTTATCCAAGAAATAATAATCCCCTGTCTCAATTTCTTTAATACTCGACCTTACAAAATGTTTTTTGACATTCGGAATATTATGAATCAGGTCATTATAGTTTACATATCCCAATAGAACAAGTAAATAATCATCTTCGCCAACATGAACAGACTTAAACTTACCTTGAAACAAAGCACCTGATCTTTTTTGTTTCTCATTGAAATAGTTTGTATATCCACCAAGCAGACGTTTCATAAATTCACTAATACCACCATTAACTTTTTGTTTCAAAATAAAGTGAAAATGATTAGGTAAAGTATGATAAGAAATAATCTCAACTAAGGATTTTGATGTTCCTGCACGATTTTTATTTTTCTGAAGATTGTGTTGATATATACTTCCAATAGGTTTTTTTGTATTAAAATATTTCATACTTATTAAAAAGCGATCTAAATCTAAGGTTGTTGAAAATATGTCACGCTTATCTACACCCCTGTTATAGATATGATATATTTCTTCATTAACTAAAGGTACTTTTCTCATATTATTATAGGTATTATAGGTGTCGAACACCTAAATTTCTTAAATTTAAATTTTTAATTATTTTCATAAATTTGTCTCCCCTGTCGTACTCGTTATTAAACATATTAAAAGAAGTAAAACCTGGACTAAATAAAATAATGTCGCCAGTTGTAGATTTTCTCACAGCTTCAGTCATAGCTTCCTTAAGTCCCGAAACTTTTTTTATTTTTGCTTTTCCGGTTTTTATCTTATCACTACCGGAACCAGGAGTAAGAAAAATCATTTTAGTCTTTTTCGGTAAAATTCTTATCAAAGAATCAACCGATAAATTTTTATCCATACCCCCCATAATAAGAATCACTTTTTGGGGAAATGAACGAAGCGCCGCTAAAACTGCGTCCGGGGTAGTGGAATTTGTGTCATTGTAAATTTTTATTCCTTTTATATTTTTAACCAGTTCGAGCCTGCCCTCTACAGCTTTGAAATTTTCTACGGTCTTCTTTATTATATTTTCCGGAATTTTTAACACCTTGGCGGCTTCGAAAACGCAGGCTATATTTTCCAAATTATGCTTGCCTAGTAAACCAATTTTCCAAGATTTTGGAATATTTTTCGAATCGGCATTTAATACCTGACTTTTAGTATTTTTTACTAGATTCTTCATTTGTGATCCCACAATTAATATATTTTTATTTTTTTGAAATTTGTAAATATAAGATTTGTCTGTGAAATATTTTTTTAAATCGTTATTGTAATAATTCATATGGTCGGGCATAAAATTGGTAAATATGGAAATTTCGGGAGATATTTTCGCTTCATTAAAACCTTGCAGTTGCCAAGAATCCAGTTCAAAAACTGCAATATCTGCGCCTTGTGTTTTTTTCAATAATTGTAAGTTTGAAACTCCGCGTACATTTCCTCCTAAAATAACTTTTCTACCTGTTTTCTCTAAAATACGGGCGATGAGATGAGTGACGGTGGACTTGCCCCTAGTGCCAGTAATCCCGATCATCGAAATACCGGAGAACTTCGCAAAAATTGTCGCGCTCATTTCAACGGGAATTTTATTTTTTTTCGCTTCTTTGATATACGGGGAATCAAGTGGCACTCCAGCCGCTTTTAAAATCATGTCGCAATTTCTGAAATCTTCCAATCTGTGCTTGCCTAAAACATATTTGATACTTGCCCCGTTTGCGGAGTTTTGAAACTTTTTTAATTTCTGCAAAGATTCTTTGAGTTGTTCTTTCGTTTTCAAATCTGTAATAGTAAGTTTAGCTCCGCACTCTGCCAAAAAAATAGCGTCTCCCACTCCGCGTCCAAGCAAGCCTAGCCCCATTACCGTTACTTTTTTATTTTTAAAAAATTTTTTATATTCCTCCATAACTTTTTTTAAATTCTTCCATATCGTCAAAATGATGCTTTCTTCCTTTGATTTCCTGATAGTCCTCATGGCCCTTGCCGGCGCAAAGTATTGTGTCTCCGCTTCGAGCGAATTCCACCGCCTTTTTTATCGCTTCACGCCTGTTTACGATGGAAATTACTTTCTCAAGTAAATTCATCGACAAATCGATTTTCATCTCGGTTATTATTTTCTCCGGATCTTCGTTTCTGGGATTATCAGAAGTAAATATGGCAATATCAGACATTTCCGCTCCAATCTTACCCATCATTCGCCGTTTAAGCGGATCTCTGTCTCCCCCGCAACCAAAAACAGAAATAATTTTCCCTGTTTTATTTATCTCTTTCACCGCGCTAAAAACTTTTTCCAATGCATCAGGAGTATGCGCATAATCCACGATGATCAGCACACCATTGGGTGATGTAAAATGTTCGAACCTCCCCCTGGGAAGAGTTATGCTTTTTAATATTTTTTTTACTTTATCTTTATCGAAACCCAAGAGAATGGCCGCGGCATATACTGCCAAAACATTGTATTCGTTAAAACTACCCAATAAGTTTGTTTCCAATTTTTCACTAAAATCAGCTTTATTTTTAAAACCATAAGTGTAC
The DNA here is from genome assembly GCA_001785355.1 of Candidatus Nomurabacteria bacterium RIFCSPHIGHO2_01_FULL_41_71. Lineage (GTDB taxonomy): Bacteria > Patescibacteriota > Minisyncoccia > Phycocordibacterales > UBA9973 > UBA9973. Next base: position 20,006 of record MFTQ01000013.1, read on the forward strand.
TTTTTTGCTTTTATGTCTTCCAACATCATCTTGCCATGATCATTATCGACATTTGAGAGAGCGAAAGCACCGGAAGAAAGAGAGTCGAAAAATCTCTTTTTCGCTCTGAAATAGTGCGCAAAATCCTTGTGATAATCCAAGTGATCGTGAGTAAGATTGGTGAAAATTCCTCCGGTAAACTTAACTCCGGCAATCCTGTTCTGATCAAGAGCATGAGAAGAAACTTCCATAAATACATATTCACATCCCGCCTGTTTCATCTTCGTGAAAAGTTTGTGTAAAGAAATCGGATCCGGAGTGGTATGAGTGGTTTCGACTCTTTCTTCGTTTATCATATTCTCCACTGTACCAATAAGTCCCGCTTTGTATCCAAGAGCGATTGCTATTCTATATAAAAGTGTAGCCGTAGTGGTCTTGCCATTTGTGCCCGTCACACCAACGATTTTTAATTTAGCCGAGGGATTACCAAAAAAATGCAAAGTCGCCAGAGCCGCAATCCCCCGCCGTTTTAATTTCAGTTTTTTAATCAGATTTTGCATTTTTCACATCATTTTAGATCCCTTGGGAACTTTTTGGGTGGGCATGAGGAGAACCACTTTGTCTTCTTCGTCAGTGAGGCCAAGCGTCAGAAATTCGGAGATAAACGGACCGATATTTTTCGGCGGAAAATTCAAGACTCCGATAATCATTTTGCCCACCAATTCTTCTTTAGTATAGTGATGTGTAAATTGTCCGGAAGACTTTTTAATTCCAATCTCCGGCCCGAAATCCACAGTTATTTTATACATCGGCTTCCTGGCCTCCGGGAAATCTTCCGCCACCAGAATTTCCCCTGCCCGAATATCCACTTTTTCAAAATCTTCGTAAATTATCATGTTTAAAATTATAGTATCATGTATTTAATTTTTAAATTCGATCCAAAATTTCTTGAAAAATGGCATAGAGAGTTGCTGGATCAAACGAGTAATACTCCACTCCCAAGCTTTATCCGTCTCCACTTTCTTGTTTCTTTCTTCTATATTTTTTATTCTTTGTTCTAAATTTTCCATTTTTTTTATTGTATCACCCTAACCTGAAATTCACAAAAAATTCACGATCGTGAATTTTTGATTATTGGCTTACTCTAATTTAAAATACTTCCTCAGTTTTTCATCATGGTCCAATTTTTGCACAACCATATATCTAATATTTTTACCAAAAGCCAAATCAGTCTTTAGTAGTTTAATAAACTCTACACACTCGTACGGATAAATCCAGACACTTCTCTGTAATTGGATAAACCCGAAATTTTTTATCTCATAACGTAAGCTGTCTCTTTTGGCTCGACTTTTTTCCCATACATCAAAAACGACCACCCTCCATTTGCCATCCCACTTTTGCTTAGCTCGTAACGGTCGGTTATCCAATAACTTATTTTTTCTAGTCTTGAAATCAATATTATGACCCATTAACTTATCTTACCACAAAATTTCACGATCGTGAAATTTTGTGTTGTTTAATTTACCAAGCTTTTCCTATGCTGTGGAGCGTTGATGAGTCCGCATTTCTTGTATTTGTAGATTTCGCCAGTCATGGAGTTAATCGCGCCGCACGGGCAAGGATCATTTCGACCAGGCTCTTTTCCACCAACCGTGCGCAAGAACGGTTCTTGCGCAATCCCGCCAAGTTCAGAAGGTTCAGTGTGGCTTGTGACCAAAGTTTGATTTGTTTTCGATTCCTCTTTTACATTTTTCGCTTGCTCAACGTCAATGCTTGTTATCAAAGAAAAAACTTGTTCTTTGAAAGCCTCTTCCATTTCTTTGAACATTCTAAGTCCCTCTTTTTTATACTCTACTATCGGTTCTCTCTGCCCGTACGCGCGCAGATTTACCGAACTTCGCAGATAATCCATTTGCTCTAAGTGTTCCATCCACAAACTATCAGTAGTATAAAGCGCGATTCTTCGCGCAGTTTCCAAAAAAGTTTCTTCCCCTAGTTTTTCTCTTTTCTCAATAAAAATTTTCCTTGCCCCCTCTTCGTCTTCCCTGGCCAGAGCCACCGACTCAAGTAGTTCTTCAATACCCATTTTGTCCGCTCTAAGTAATTTTTCTCTTCTCTCATATATTATTTTTCTCTGATGATTCATCACATCATCATATTCGAGAGTATGTTTTCTGGCATCAAAGTGAAAACCTTCGATTTTAGCTTGAGCACTTTCGAGAGATTTATTGATGAAACGATTTTGAATGGGTTGGTCCTCCGGAATATCGAATCTCCCCATCATAGTTTTAATTCGATCCGAACCGAATATCCGCATTAAATCATCTTCAAGCGACACGTAAAATTGAGTCTCCCCGGGATCCCCTTGCCGACCGGAACGACCGCGAAGCTGATTGTCTATGCGTCTTGCCTCATGTCGCTCCGTACCCAGCACAAAGAGCCCGCCGGAATTTTTAACTTTTTCATATTCTTCTTTAGTATGCGGATTCCCCCCGAGTTTAATATCTATCCCGCGTCCAGCCATGTTGGTAGCTATAGTGACTGCTCCGGCCTTGCCTGCTTGAGCAATTATTTCTCCCTCTTTTTCATGATTCTTGGCGTTCAGTATCACATGCGGCACGCCCTCCTGCTTTAAATACACAGACAGAAGCTCATTCTTCTCGATCGAAATGGTGCCAATCAGAACCGGCTGGCCTTTTTGGTTAAGCTCTTTTACTTTCTTGGCGATAGCTTGAAATTTGCCTTTCTCAGTTTGAAAAATCAAATCCGGATTGTCTATGCGGATAAGCGGCCTGTTGGTGGGAATCACAATAACATCAAGTCCGTAAACTTTTAAAAATTCTTCCATGGAGGTATACGCCGTGCCGGTCATACCGGACAATTTTTTATAAAATCGAAAATAATTCTGAAAAGTAATGGATCCCGCCGAACGCGTCTCCCGTTCTATCTTCACTCCTTCCTTGGCCTCTATGGCCTGATGAATACCTTCGCTCCAACGGCGACCGGGCTGAAGTCGGCCGGTAAACGGATCCACAATAATTACTTCTCCTTCTTTAACCACATAATCCTTGTCTCGCTCAAAGAGTGCCTGCGCTTTTACGGCTGTTTCTAGATGGTGCACATATTTTATTCCCTTTTCGGTATATATATTCTCAATATCCAGGAGCCTCTCTGCTTTAGTAATCCCCAAATCAGTCAGGGAGATGGCTCGAAGCTTTTCATCTACTGTATAATCCGCATCTTTTTTTAATTCTTTTGCAATTTTCTGAAATTTGACATAGAAATCTTCCGAATCGGCGGAAGCGGAAGAAATAATAAGCGGAGTACGCGCTTCATCTATCAATATAGAATCCACTTCATCAACAACAGCGAAACAATGCCCTCTCTGCACCAAATCTTCCACTCTAGTGGCTAGATTGTCCCGTAGATAATCAAATCCATATTCGTGATTGGTGCCATAAGTAATATCAGCGTCATATGCTTCTTTCCTTAAACATGGTTTGAGAAAATCATATACGATTTTAAATTCTCCGACCTGATCGCGTTTTGGATCTTCTTCTTTATGACTGGCATCATATAAATAAGAAACATTCTGCGAGTTTATGACACCGACGGTAAGTCCGAGAAAATTATAAATCTGACCCATCAGGACCGCGTCGCGACGAGCCAAATAATCATTAACAGTGATGATATGCACACCGTCTCCGCTAAGAGCATTCAAGTACGCCGGCAAGGTAGCCACCAGAGTCTTCCCTTCTCCGGTTTTCATTTCGGCAATCTTGCCAGAATTTAAAGCAAGTCCGCCGATGATCTGTACATCATAATGCCTCTCTCCCAAGTTCCTCTTGGCGGCCTCGCGCACTAGGGCGAAAGCTTCAGGTAAAAGATTTTCTGGAGTTTCTCCATTTTTTATACGTTCCTTAAAATCTCGAGTTTTTTCCGGAAAATCCTCGTTTTTTAGCTTGGAAATTTGATCCTCCAGAGTGTTTATTTTACCCAGTATTTCCTTGGACTTTTCTATAAATTTAGAGCTTTCATCTCCGAATATTTTACCGAATAAAGACATTTCGCTATTCTAGCACAAAAAGAAAAATCCGTCTCTCGACGGATTTTTCTTTTTGTAAAAACTACGCTCGCTTCTTCTTGGAAGCCTTTTTCTTTCCTCCCTTCTTTGCTTTCTTTTTCTTGGCCATTTTATTTTAAAATAAATTTTTTAATTATAGTTTGCAATAAAACACGACCAGAAATTTTATTGCGGAAACATCTTAATTATCTCGCATATTAAAATTTAACACAATACTTTTTCTACAAAACTGTGGATAACTCGCTATTTCAAAATAAAAAAAATCACAAAAATTTTTTGTGATTTTTTTTATTTTATTATTTTCATTTGAGGCGGGTGATGGCTAGCCTCCAGCATATGTGCCTATGTGAGTGCGACCACCCGCCACAGATAAAAACGATTCATAAGGAAATTATAGCATAAACTTTTACTTTCGGGCTGCTGGGAATCGAACCCAGTCCTCGCCCTCCCGAAGGGCGTATACTACCGGTATACTACAGCCCGGTGCCGTGGGGGAGATTTGAACTCCCAAGGATTGCTCCATACGCTTCTGAAGCGTACGCGTATACCAATTCCGCCACCACGGCATTTTTTTCAATTCTTTTTCTTTCTTGATTTATTATGTTAATATAATCTATATGGCTCTAGAAGGCAAAAAGCTTCCGCATGTAAAATCGGAAGTCGCGACAGAAAAACTTTTTTATCAAAGAGTCTGGGAAATGATGTCAAAAAATCCATCGCTTGCAAATATGAAAATGAGATACAAAATAGGAGAGAGCGTTTTGATTAACTCGAAACTTCCGATTAGGGTAATAGTGAAGAAAGCTGAAGCGGGATTATATTTGGTACATACGGAAGAAGTTAAAGAAGAAAAAGAAAGACGAGCCTTAATAGCTAATGAAGATATGTTGTTGCCTTTTAATTAACTTAAATTTTGGCTTTCTCCAGTATGTGTTCCATCACATGGTGCGCTTTGGCGCCAACGGATTGGCAGGCTCGAGAGAAATGCGAATTTTTTTTTACATCCGGTAAAAAAGAAAATCCGACAACATATGCCCTACCCCGGGGATGCAGGATAAAATCAACTTTAAGATAATACTCCGCGCCTATATGAGAGTGTAACTCCCGCGCAAGACTGGAGAGGTTTTCTTTTTCTTTTTTTGAAAAATCTTCCGGAGGAAAAACATAGATATCTTCTCCTCTCCACTCTCGAAGCGAATGAGTGGAAACGGTTTTGCCCAAGATAAATTCTTCTATTAAAATGCTTTTATTATGCCGAACTCCATCTTCAATCGCCTCCACAAGCTCCGGAAAAGTTTTTGCCATATGGATGCCCATCCCGTTAGAGGCAGAGGGTCGCTGCGAGCCCTCGCGGCCTCTAACGGGACCCATATCCGCATCTTCAGTGTAAGACTTTACAATCCAAGGCGCAGAAAATTTTTGATGTATCTCCTTTGCTTTTTGTGTCGCATATTTCTGGATAGGCCCGTCGAAATCGGCCTGATATGTCGGCAAGACTATTTTCCTGGCAACATCCACTCCTATTTGCCGAAGATGTCGAGTAAGCATCTCATGATTATCACGGAGAAGCGCGGGAAAAACAGGGGTATTGACACTCGGAATACCCAATTCGTTCAGAATGCCGTTTTGGCTCGGATGAGCCACATTCCAAATCAAATCCACTTTATGCGCTAAATCCGAAATATTGATCGGTATTCCGCTCGCATGCCAGATATAATTTTTATCAATAAAAATATCTACAGGCTTATATTTTTCCGATAAATGTTCAGTAATGTGAGAAATAATATCTCCGCCACTTGCGAGCGAGAACTCATAATGATCCCCCGCCATCCCCCGCACTATCCCGACTTTGATTTTAGCGTCTGATCGCATGAATAAATTATACCAAAAACACCCCGCTTGTGCGAGGTGTTTTTGGTATAATTTCGTTCCTATTTAATCCATTCTTTTATATCAATTTCGGATTGTTTAATAATGCTTTTCATTGTTTTTGGATGAATTGCTTTATTACTGTGAAAAGGCACGCAAATTTGGTGAATCGTTCCTTTTACTGAGCCAACATAAAAATAGTGGCTACCTTCAACGTGGCTTAATCGGAAATTATAATCAGAAAGAAATCTCTTTACATCTGCGAAACTCCAATTATTAATTCCACGAGGCATATGCTATGCGATCATTCTCTCGCCAAAACTATAAATTCGATAGGGGGATTTTATAGGCTTAGGGGAATTCAGTTTTTTCCAAAGATCCTCATATTCTTTGTCAGCAACTTGATTTAAAATACTTGGACGAATTTTTGATTTCTTGGCAGATACAACATACCCGCGAATAGCTTCATCGAGCATCAGAAAAACCTCGCGAGGATCGTCTCCAGTTTCAACGATATTAAACTCTAAGGCAACTCCCACCCATACATCTTTGTCCTTAAAGATTATGGTGCGAACAGAACCTTTCTGATATGTATTCATAATACTTTCATATTACCACCATTTTAATTTTGAAGCAAAGAAGATTCATAATGATCCCCCGCCATCCCCCGCACTATCCCGACTCTGATTTTAGTTTCGGATTGCATCCCGTTAGAGAATTGTCGCTAAAACTTTTTTGAATGTGTCGCTCATATATCAATTCTAACATACTCAATACCAAAAAACACCCCGAGTATCCTCGAAGGGTGTTTTTTGTTTACCCAACAGGTCTTGCCTATGGGGTTGCTGTTCTTTGTTTTGTTTCGTTCCTTCGCCCAGCCCTTTTATAAAAAGAGCTGGGTATAACTTTGGGTCTTTGCCTCATGTCAAATTCTTTTTAGGACATTGAATTATTGTCCATTACACGCTCAATTGAGGCGTGCAATATCGACTCACATACCAAGCTCTTTTGGAAAACCAAAAGGGCTTGGCGTTTTTCAAATTGAATTATTCCACGACCAGCTTCCGCTAGCCGTGCCTTGTTACGACTTAGTCCCTGTCACCGAGCTTACCTTAGGACCCACTTATGTGGATACTTCGGGTACTCCCGGCTCCCTTGACTTGACGGGCGGATTCGGCTTTTTAGAACATTGCCGGTCCCCACGTAGCGAGCGGATTTCCCGCACTACGCGAGTCCAAGAGTTTTTTGATTCATTTTCGATTTAAGTATTCTAATTTTATTTATTCCTGCCTTTGAAAAATGAGCTTTGTTTTTAATAAGCTCCGCTATTTTACAAAAAACATGAAAACTGTAATTCTTAGAGTAACTTTGCAAAGGATGTTGTTTAAAAAACGGAATAATTACATTTAGAATATCTGATTGAGCGCTTACCGTATACCGATAGCATTGAGCGTGATTAGCTCGTTGCTCTTTTTGAAAATATACAGCACCACACCCTATAGTATTCTTAATTTTCTCTAGAAGTTTTTTGTCCTTCTCCTGCATTTTTATATGAAAATGCATTTGAATTCTTACTCCACTTCTATAACGAGAAGACTCCCCTACATTTACATAGAAGCAACCTTCTCCATCTGTTAGTCCAACAACATACTCATTCGAAACTCTTGGTTTAGTCCTTCCCATACATCAATTATATCATGACTTGACGCATAGTACTACGACACAGCTGACTTCTCGCGTGCATAAGTTTCCATTAACACCCGAGATCTCCTTGGGTTATTTGTCATTCTTTTCCTTGCATCCTAATCGGGCTTTTGATTGATACTTCCCCATTACTCACCATATGGGTCGCATCGCCATTTTTCGATAGGCTACTTTTTGCTACTAGGATCCTTCAGTCCAAGCCTCACGGCTCTGGACTTACCCTTTCACTACTCTTTTGAGGTTGGATTTTAACCAACTAGACCTTGACAAACTGCCAAGCGCATTTAATTCTGAGTACAAGACTTGAGAACGTA
>MFTQ01000014.1:0-26378 GCA_001785355.1 Candidatus Nomurabacteria bacterium RIFCSPHIGHO2_01_FULL_41_71
TTTTATTAGACATATGCTCAATTAAAATTACTGGTATATACGACTAGTATACCGCTAATCTTGGTTGAATTTGTGTCTTAAATTTGGGGTACCTGTCATGGGTATATTCACTCCACAACTCTTTTTTTAAAATTGCTTCTCGCTTTTTGTATTGAAAACGATGCCCGCAAAATGGACATTGATATCTTTGTCTGCCACTCTGTTTACCATCTTTTTTAACTCCACGAGCATTACATTTAAGACATCTACGACTGTTTTTTTAAATTCATGTGAAAAATATGCTAATTTGACTTGTAATATATGTGTATATTAGCATTTTCAGCACCTAGAAATTGCCTTTAGCCCGTATATTCGCATCTAAAACAGATGTCAAGAAGTTATACACATATTGCTTGACTTCTTTACATGATTTCCATATACTTAATCGTATGATTAAGTATATGGAAAAAATTAAGGAATTTCGTCTTAAGAAAGGTTTGTCACAAGAGCAGGTGGCACAGGTAATTGGCGTATCTCGTCCTACTTATACTGCCATAGAAGTTGGCAAACAAAAACTTAATATCGAGGAGGCGCAAAAACTTGCAAACCTTTTTAGTATTGGTGTTGACGAGCTTTTATCTGGTGCAATTCCAAACATTGAAAAGTATAAGCACATGATACTAACATACTTGCGAATGAATTTATCTAAAGATGGAAAAGTTCCAAAAACAAAACTTGCTAAATTATTGTACTTGGCGGACTTCGCATGGTTCTATGAAAATCTGGAAAGTATGAGTGGTATGCAATACAGAAAGATTGCTTACGGCCCAGTACCCGATTCTTTTTTCCGCGCGCTCGATGAACTTGAAGAATCGGGCAAAATTATTATTGATCACAAGAGCACTGAAAGTAAAGATATGTTTCTAATTTCCGAATCGGAAAGTAATAAAAATGAGAAAATCCAAACTCTCTCAAAAGAAGAAAACTCTTTGATGAAAAAAATCGCAGAAAAGTGGAAAAATAAAAATACCAACGAAATTGTAAATTTTACTCACAACCAATTGCCATACTTTCTGTGCCGAGACGACGAGATCATTCCATATGAGCTCATAACTCAAGAGGATGCTGATTTAGTTTATTAAATTCTATGCAGGGAAATTATTCCGTACAGATTGAAGATTTTGCAGAGAGGCACTTCATTAAAAGCTTTCAGAAAAAATATAAAGCACATTGGGATATTACTTTGCGCGCCATTACCGCAGAGCTTGAGCGTATTGATATGTTGCTCAAAACAGATAGAGCAGAAACTATGTGTGATGTCGGTGGTATAAGAATTGTTAAGACTAAATTTAAAGTTGTTAAAACAAAAGAATCCGCAAAAACTTCGGGGAATAGATGTATTGTTGCTTGGCATCCGGATAAACAATTTGTATATGTTTTGCTTATATACGGAAAAACAGATTTAAGTGGTAGCAATGAAACTGCACAGTGGACTAAATTAGTTAAAGAAAATTATCCCCAATACTCTAAAATCTTATAAATACATGCCCGACGACCAAAACTGCCCCTTGACGCTTTATTTCTAATTGCTAATATATAGATAATTATGGTTTTGGTAAAAAAGACATTGAAATTGGGGATTACATCTGTTGCTGTAATTTTAACTTTCTCGGGGTCGGTTTTCCTATCAGCCTTTTTTGCAAACTTCACTGTGAATGTGCAGAATGTAGACATCACCCTTGGCTCCCTTGAAAATTCCGAAAGTGAGTTTACTGTTTCTTTCGCCCCATCATCTGGGTCAGGCAATGAGTATTACCACATTGCCCCTTACTCTCTCTGCAATCAAAATGAATATGATGACTACGGCAACTGTGTTGATCCGGTTCCTGATCTATGTCCATATCTTTCTCTCGAATTGAAGGATAACGAAGATCCCACACCCACTCCAGATGTTTTCGGTATCAAAGCTACAGGCATGCTCAACAATCCTGCCGATCTTTCTGATGCTTGGAATCTAGGAATAAAGTCTCCATGTTTTGAAGGAGAATGTCCGGCAGACTATGATGAAATACAAAATGGTGCACCACTTCCACAATCACAGAAAGGTCAAACTTTCAAATGTAATCTCTCCGTAGAAACAAGTGATTTCCCTGTTCTTGTCAAAAACTTTCTAGAAAAAAATATTGCGTATGCTGATGATGGTGTTGCCAATACCCTGGAAGTGTCGGCGGTTCTGACTGGAGAGGTTCCTGTCACTGGATTCTCTAATGTTCTTTTCTTGCCGGGGTTAAAAGGAAGCAGGCTTTATAAAAATGATGGATCTGAAAATCAACTTTGGGAGCCGAATAGAAATCTTGATGTTGAAACTTTGTACTTAAACACAGATGGGACTAGCGTTAATGCTGATATTTACACCAGAGACATTATAAAAGAAATTAATACACCAGTTTCAATAGGTTCAGCTGGGCAAAATATTTATAAAAGTTTTTCCAATACCATGGATCAGCTCGTAACTGATCAAAAGATATATGAATGGCAAGCTTTTCCTTACGACTGGCGACAAAGTCCAGATGATGTAGTAACTACTCCACAAAAATATGAAAATGGCACTATGCTTTCCTTAATACCTCTTTTGCAAGTCCTTAGAAATTCCTCTAAGAATGAAAAAGTAACAATAGTAGCGCACAGTAATGGAGGATTGGTAGCCAAAGCTCTCTTGAAAAAATTACAGGATGATAAAAATGCTGGAATAAATAATTTAATTGATAGCGTGAATGTACTTATCATGATTGCTGTTCCAGAAATTGGTACCGCGAGTGCTGTGCCAGCTATACTTCATGGATACGATCAGCAAATCTTGGGTGGGTGGTTGATGGATGAAACTCGCGCTCGTGAGCTAGGACGCAATATGCCTGGAGCTTTCGGACTTTTACCAAGCAAAGAATATATAAACCATGTAAGTGCTTCGCCGGCAACTTTTGTAGATACTGCAACTCCATCAAATGTGTCGACAAAGCTTGTTCAAACTTTTGGCAGTGCAATTAGTTCGTATGCTGAATACAAAGATTTTCTTTTTGGTAGTGAAGGTAGGATAAATCCAATAATTGGTCAAACAAATTTACCCATTAGTCTATCGCAGAGTTTATTTACTAAAGCTGAAAGTTTGCACAATAACATAGACAACTGGACACCTCCATCAACAATGCGAGTAATAGAAGTTGCAGGTTGGGGAGTGGATACTTTGGCTAGTTTTGAGTATTATCCACAGTCACAAATTTGTCCCCCTGGAGCTGCGACATGCCCTCCATACATATTAGACCAAAGACCAAGGTTTACTTCTGATGGTGATGGAACTGTAGTTGTGCCTAGTGCGCAATACATCGGTTTTCTTGGAAGTGCTGAAAAGTATTGGTTAAATTTACTCGCTACAGAAAATGCAAAGCATAGTGGTATTCTTGAAGTTGATCCGCTTCTGACTTTTATTTCAAATATAATACAAGATGATAATCAAATTAACCCAACATATTTTAGTACGGCTACTCCAATTGATCCAGAAAACCGTTTTCGTATTTCCGTACACTCACCAGTAACCCTAGATGCATACGATGCAGATGGAAATCATACAGGAAAAATATGTCCTCCAACTTCTGATTTCTGTTACCTAGAAGAAAATATTCCCAATTCTTCATACCTAGAATTTGGAGAAGGTAAATATATTAACTTGCCTGAAGATAAAGCAAAAAGCATAAAACTACAAGGAACAGATATCGGAACATTTACATACGAATCAGAAAAAGTTTTACCGAATGGAACATCAAGCACATCCTCCTTCGTAGATATTCCTGTAACTACTCAAACTCAAGCAGAAGTGGTTCTTAATCCCACTACGCAAATTCCTCAACTTAAATTAGATGTCACGGGTGATGGGACAACTGATTTCACTCTCGCTCCAAGCACGACGTTTGATCCAATCACTTACTTGTTAATCATGAAAGCCACGATTGATTCTCTGGATTTACCTCCAGCTAAGATAAAAGCTTTTGATAACCGCGTAGACAACATAATCAAGTCAATTCAAAAAGGCAAAATAGATAAAGCAAAATTAAAAGCAGACAGATTTAAAAAAGTTCTGGAAAAAAGATTAGCCAAACCTGATCCCAAAAAGCCACCAAAAGTTAAAAAACTTTCAAAGACCGATGCACAACTCTTGCTTGATATGTTAAATAAATTATTAGATAATATAAGTTAATATGAAAAAATATTTTTTTAAAAAGTCTCTCATTTTATTAATAATTTCTTTAATAATAGTTGGGCTAATTCTTATATGGATAAATTCTTCCGTAAATATAAACATGTTATAGTTGCTTGATGAGCTAGTATAAACAAGTTTATAATATGTAAGGTCCCCCATTTTTAAGACAAAAAGTAAACCAATTAATTTCATCTTAACTTGAAGCGATTTTTTTAGAAGATAAAGGTGTCAGGAACCTTTCTTTAATAATAACTACATGTTATTATACGTCCATGGGAAGACCTCAAAGAACAGATGTTGGTGGGTATGTGTATCATGTATTAAACAGAGCGAATGCGCGGGTAGTCATATTCAATACGGATCAAGAATACCAAAATTTTGAACAAGTACTTTTTGATGCAGTAGAAAAATTCAAAATGCGCCTCATTTCATATTGTCTGATGCCCAATCATTTTCATCTGGTTCTATATCCAGAACATGCGGGTGAGATAAAAAAGTTTATGCACTGGTTAACCCTCACCCATACGCAGAGATGGCATGTGCACACAAAAACAATAGGTCATGGTCACGTATATCAAGGTAGATATAAGTCATTTATTGTAGAAACTGATTCATATCTATGGGCATTGCTTGTGTATGTTGAGAGAAATCCGTTACGGGCAAGATTAGTAAAATCTCTCAAAGATTGGAAATGGTCAAGCTATTACAAAAGATTATATGGCACGGCTCCGCAGAAAAAATTACTGGCAACTGATAGCATTGCTTGGCCTGATAATTACGACAAACTACTTTCTCTAAATGAAGAAAAAGGAAAGCTAGAAACTATTAGAAACTCTGTCAATAGAGGAAAACCTTATGGAAGCAGTAGCTGGACTGGTAAAGTTTTGAAAAAGTTTGGCCTAGAAATGACAGAAAGGAGAAGAGGAAGACCAAAGAAAGGTTCCTGACACCTTTTATCCAAAGAAAGGTTCCTGACACCTTTTATCTGACACCTTTTATCTCGATTGAACATGTTTTTCCTTTAAAACATACATATTTTAACATACTGCCCCCCGCAAGGAAAAAAAATGGGGATAACTTCCCCACCTTTTGTTTTATCTTTTTAGATCACATATAATGATAATTATGTTTTTCGCGCAAATGCTAGAATAAGAGGACAAAGATTATTAGATAAGAATAAAAATATGCCGGAAGGACCTTTTGAGCGATTCTTTAAAAAGTTAAACAGAATAAAAAAGACTGACAAAAAACAGGCGGGTAAAGTTCCGGCGGAATCTTCTTTTTCTTCAGAGCCCAAAGAAGCTTCATTCAGAGAATATGTTCTTGGGCTTATTGACAGGATCGGACCTTCTCATCGTGAGTTTTTTGATTCTTTTCCCGCTAAAATTCAATCAGATATCATTGAAGATATAGAAAATAAAAAGAAAGAAGGAATGTCCGAGCATCATATCTTGGATCGACTGAGTAAATTAATTTGGGAGAGCGATGAGCTTATCAGGATGGATAAAACTGCTTCAGAAAAAAATACCGGCAGGAGCCCTTCGACGGAAGAATTAAAATTAAAAGCGGAGATACTCGAATATATGAAAGGGACGAGCAAAGATCCCGATTCCGATGAACCCAACGATCCGGGAACAATTCACTGAAATTTTTACTCGAAATGAAATTCTCCGGATTTTTGGCGGATTTTTTGTTTGAGGAGGGGATATTTGGCGAGTTCGGGGTCTTCTGATATTAGCCGCGCGGCCTCCAGCCGCGCGGCCTCCACCATTTTTATATTTTTTATCGCTTCCATGCCGATGTCGGTAATGCCCCATTGCTTTCCTCCGCCCAGCTCTCCCGCGCCTCTGAGCGCAAGGTCAAGTTCGGCCAATTCGAAGCCATTTTTGGCGGTTTTTAGCGCTTTGAGTCTCGCTATGGTTTTACCGCTTTTTGCATCCGCAAAAATATAGCAATATGCCTGATGCGAACTGCGGATTACTCTGCCTCGAAGTTGATGAAGCTGGGCCAGACCAAAGCGTTCCGCGCCCTCTATTATTATCATCGTCGCGTTAGGGACGTTTACTCCCACTTCCACCACCGAAGTGGCGCACAGAATATTTATTTTTCCTTCTGCAAAATCTTTCATAACTTTTTCTTTTTCACCTTTGCTTATTTTTGAATGTAATATACCGATCTCATATTCGAGAAATATTTCCTTTTTTAATCTTTTGGCTTCTTCTACCACGGATTTTACATTTAACGCCAATTCTTTTTCCGGGTCAGGCTCGTTGATTCTGGGACAAATCACATATAACTGCCTGCCATTTTTTAATTCTTTTTTTGTTTTTTCGTAAGTTTCTTCTCGCTTATCCGGAGTAATTATTTCGGTAATGACTCGTTTTCTGCCCGCAGGCATTTCATCAAGCAGGGATAAATCCAGATCCCCATATATGGTAAGGGCCAATGTGCGCGGGATGGGGGTGGCAGTCATGGACAAGAGGTGTGGAGCAAGGCCGTTTTTGCGCACCAGTTTTCTTCTTTGTTCGGTGCCGAAGCGGTGCTGTTCGTCTATGACCACAAGCGCCAGATTTTTAAACTTTACGGATTTTTGTATCAAGGCGTGTGTGCCTATCAAAATAGGGATTTCTCCGTTTGCCACCCATTTTAAAAGTTGGGTTCGAGAAATTGTGGTCCAGCCGACCGGATTTATTTTAGAGGGGAATTTCCGGCACCCGGAGCCGGTTATCAGCGCTATGTTTATTTGCAAGTGGCGAAAATATTGTATAAACGATTCGAAATGCTGAATGGCCAGTATTTCCGTCGGTGCCATATAGGCCGTCTGCAAACTTCCAAAAGTTTGCAGACGGCCTACGGCATGGTCGAAGGGCTTGTTATTCACTGCAACATATGCCGCTGTGGCCGCTACGGCGGTTTTTCCGCTTCCCACATCTCCCTCAAGCAATCTGGACATCGGAGCATTCTTTGCGATATCTTTCAGAATAGCCTCGATTGATTTTTTTTGAGCATTGGTGGCGTTAAAAGGAAATCTTTGCAAAAATTCTTCTATGTCTTTTTTCCTTGAATTTATTTTAAAAGATTTGTTTTTTTTATATTCAAGCTTATCATGCTGTCGCCCAAGCTGGATGGAGAATACCTCTTCGAAGGCGAATCTTTTGCGCGCCGCTTGCGCGTTTTTCATATTCCGAGGTTTGTGAATCCAGATAAGCGAGGTTCTAAGAGAGGGGAGGTGATATCTTTTTAAGATGTCTTCCGGTATGCAGTCTTCTATGTCTTCTATGGCGCGATTTTTAAAAATTTTTTGAATAGCGTGATAGAACCATTTGGAAGTAATGCCTCGCGTTTCGGGATAAATCGGATAAGAAAAACCGGTATTTTCAATCCCATTTTTATTAAATAACGTATCGTGCGTGTCTATAGGCATGTTAGGCATTTTTTCATATTCTGGATTAGTCATGAACAATCCATTCTTGCCGGACGATATTTTCCCTGTAAGCTTTACCGCATCTCCATCCCGAATCATTTTTGCCAGATAGGCTTGATTGAACCACACTATTTTTATTTTTCCGGTCATGTCTTCTATTTCTCCTTCGGCCATCGGGATTTTCGACCGGAAAGCTTTTTTAGTCTTGAGCTTGGAAACCTTGCCGTAAATAGTGGCTGTGTCGCCATGAGACAGATCGCCTATTTTTTTTATCTCGCTTAGATTGCTGTATCGGACCGGAAAATGAAACAGAAGATCGGACACGGAGAAAAGACCGAGCTTGCGAAGAGCTCTTTTTTGCTCTTCAGTTAGCCTTGGAAATTTTTTTTCCAGAGTGTCGCCCAGATGCATAATTTACGCATTATATGATTTTTTAGGCATATTTACTAACAATTCCATTTTTTTAACTGCTTTGTCTTGTTTCTATGATATAATTGACAGATGTGCGTTAAAGGTCGAATATAATAAATAGACAAATAAATTATATTATGAACAAATTAAGTGTTGTCGACTGGGTTGCCCTTGTTTTGGTTATAGTAGGGGGAGTAAATTGGGGCCTGGTCGGATTGGCTGGCTTTGATCTCGTAGCCACTTTGTTTGGAGGAATGTCCGGTCTTTCACAGCTCGTGTATGTGTTGGTGGGATTGGGGGCCGTATATCTGGCCGTCATGTCCGGCAAACTTACCAAGAAGTAATTTTTTTTTCAGCAATGGCAAAAACAGCCGCTCCGAGATTTCTCGGAGCGGCTGTTTGAGTTTAATTTATTAATTTTCCCAACTGGCGGTATCTGCTGGACAAAGTTCAAAACTATTTAGTAATAATTCTTAGATAAGTATGCACGACCAGAATCACCAAAAATCATTACAGCTACATCTCCTTTTTTCAACTTAGGTAAATAATTTTGAACCGCATATGATACAGCACCGGCACTTGTGCCGACAAGAAAGCCATATTTTTTTGCCATAATTTTGAGCATGCCAAGACCTTGCTTATCCGAAACTGAAATAAATTCGTCAATTACAGATTCATCAAGGCATGGCGTTTTAAAATCAATTCCTATACCCTCCATTTTATAAGATTTTGGATGTCCGTCTGTTGCATGAAAGGAGGTATTAACATCTACCGCAATAACTTTAATTTTAGGATTTTTCTTTTTTAAAAATTTTCCTATACCACTAATTGTTCCACTAGTTCCCGCCGCCGCGAAGTAATGGGTAATTTTGCCTTTTGTTTGACGCCAAATTTCTGGTCCTGTAGTCGTGTAGTGAGCTTTCGGATTTAAAACATTAAAATATTGATTAGGCATAAAAGAATTCGGTGTTCTTTTATGAATTGCAATAGCTTGGCTGTGATAACTTCTAGAATCTTCAATAAAATTAGTAGCCGGACATATTACTACTTTTGCTCCATACGCTTTGAGCGTTTTTATTTTTTCCTCACTTATTTTTTCGGAAACAGTAATAATAACTTTATATCCTTTTATGGCGCCAATCATGGCTATTGCAATGCCTTGATTTCCAGAAGAAGCTTCCACTATTGTTCCGCCTGATTTCAATAAGCCATTTTTTTCTGCTTTTTCAATCATGAATAGGGCAGGACGATCTTTTACGCTTCCACCCGGATTTAAATATTCTAATTTGGCAAAAACTTTCGCCTTAGTTTTAAATGAAACTTTTGCTATTGGAGTATTGCCAATTGCATCAAGTAAACTGTGTGATGATTTTCTCATAATAAACTTAAGAATATCTGTTTTTAACGATAAAGTTAAATTTTTTAACATTCATACTGCTATTTGAACTTTTTGTTAAATTTAGTAGAATATAAAATATGATAAAAATACAACCTGTTGTGCGAGATATAGTCATGCAAGAATTAGAAGCATATTTTGCCCTTACAAATGGATTTATGAATATGAGTAGTTATGCCTATCAGATACGCCCAAAGATAGAACTTCTTACTAAGAAAAAAGTGACTATCGCCAGTTTAGTAGTTTCTCTGTCTCGATTACGAAAAGAATTTAAAAAAGAAAAACCACTAATTCGCGAGGTTCCTATAACTAACATCACTACTAAACTTCCTCTTTCGGAGATAGTCTACGAAAATAGTAATAAAATTATTGAAGAACTTGAGTCACTTAATAAAAAACTATCCATATCTCAAGAAGATTTTTTCACAATAACAATAGGTACTACTGAAATTGATATTATTTTTTCAGCTAATCTAGAAAATAAGATCTTTAAACATTTTAAAATAAAGCCAAAATATATTAATCACGGCTTTGCCGCCATCGGGATTTCTTATGGTCCGGAAGTTTTTGGCATGCCTAATATTTTTTTCTCACTTCTCTCTGTGACCGCTCGCGCTCGTATCAATATAGAAGAACTTGTTTCAACGCCCACTGAATTTATTATTGTAGTGGCGGAAAAAGATTTCGGTAAGACCGTTGCTTTATTTTCGGAGATGCATAGAAAAGTAAACCAAAGGTTTATTGGCTCCGTTTGATGTTTTTAGACGTCATAGCATTTTCCCAACTGGCGGAGCCGGCTGGATTCGAACCAGCGGAGGGTTTTAACGCCCTCACCTCTTTAGCAAAGAGGCACCTTAGACCGCTCAGACACGGCTCCTTTTTAACTTAATTACTTTAGCATATTTTCTATATTTTTCCATGATATAATCCATGTCATGAAGAAGAAATATTACTTTGCTTCAGTATAAGAATTATGAAAATAAGCTTCAGAAGAATTTTTCATTATCTCTGGCCGGAAATGTGCAGGCACTCCTTGTCCTTTTCTTTGATTTTCGCGGGATACGGCTTGGGGGTTATTTTTGACGATATTGTCAAACCTTTAATCTACAAAGAATTAATAAATCTCTTTTCTTCTTCGGCAGGCAAGGATCTAATCCTGGAGCAGGCGATGTATATGGTGGTTTTTCTCTCTCTAATAGTAGTCATATATAATTTGGGTTTTAGGATCGGAGACTTTGCCAACTCATATTTTCAGAGCAAGGTGATGAAAAGTCTGTATGATTTTACTTTCAACCGCTTGCTTGAACATTCCTATCATTTCTTTTCCAGTAATTTTTCCGGAAGCATTATTACCAAATCGAGGAGATTTGTCCGATCCTACGAAACCTTGATGGATATTGTGAGCTTCCCGATTTATTTTTCTCTTATTGTTTTTCTGGGGATTATTTCTATTTTATTTTTTCAAGCCCCGCTTCTGGCCTCGATTTTCCTCTTTTGGTCTCTCTTGTATCTTGGTATCACTTTTTTATTTATCAGGAAAAAAGTAAATTATGACGCGATCGAAGCGGGGGCGGATTCTATGGTTTCGGCCAGACTTGCCGACTCCATTTCAAATATTCTTAATATCAAGATATTCTCAAGTGACCAGAGAGAAAAAGCCGGCTTTCAGGCGATTACTTCGGATGAAGAGATTAAAAGGCGCCGAGCTTGGAATTTCGGCAATCTACAAAATCTGGCCCAAGCGGCTATGATGGGAGCGCTTCAGGTCTTCGTGGTGTATTTAAGTATTTACCTGTGGTATCGGGGCGATTTGTCTCTCGGAATGTTTGCCATGCTTCAGGCTTACATGATCAATCTATTCGGATTTCTGTGGAATCTCGGGCATTCGCTTACCAGAGCGGCTAAATCTCTGACGGAAATGCAGGAGGTGATAGATATCTTTGACACTCCGATAGATATCTTGGATTCGAAAAACCCGGAGAAGCTCCGCATAAAAGAAGGTCGCATAATTTTTAAAAACATATCTTTCGCTTATAAAAATAATAATCCTGTGCTGGATGATTTCAATCTTGAAATTTTCCCCGGAGAGAGAGTGGGTTTGGTGGGGCATTCCGGCGCCGGCAAGTCCACTATTACCAAACTCCTTCTGCGTTTTGCCGATACGAGTAGTGGCAGTATCGTCATAGACGGACAAAATATAAAGAACATTGCTCAGAATGATCTGCGCTCGGTGGTTTCCTATGTGCCGCAAGATTCAATTTTGTTCCATCGGACCATCAGAGAAAATATCGCTTATGGAAAATCCGATGCGACTGCGGAAGAGATAGAAATGGTGGCTAAGAAAGCCTTCGCGCATGAATTTATCGTAAAGCTTCGGCGTGGTTACAATACCATGGTGGGCGAGCGCGGAGTGAAGCTTTCCGGGGGCGAACGCCAGAGAATAGCCATAGCTCGAGCCATGCTCAAGAATGCTCCGATTATTGTGCTTGATGAAGCTACGAGCTCGCTTGATAGCGTGAGTGAAGCGCATATTCAAGAAGCCTTTGTGGAACTTATGAAAGGTAAAACCACCATTGTCGTAGCTCACCGGCTCTCTACCATACAAAAGATGGATAGAATCATAGTTCTTGAAAATGGCAGGATTATAGAAATGGGAACGCATCGGGAGTTGGTATCCCGGAACGGAATTTATGCGGATTTGTGGAATCATCAAAGCGGAGGGTTCTTGAGTGATTAATTTGAAAAAGATGTTAGAATATCGTCAATATGAAATTTGGAGAAAAAATCAAGCAGAAAATTTGGCATTTTATCTATAAATTCTTTCCGACCATCCAGAAAGAGCTTTTGAAATTACACCTTATCTGGCATCAGCGGGGCCGACAGAAATATCATATCGGTTATCTCAAGCCCGGCAAAACCTTGGAAGAACTTAAAAATCATCTGCATGACGAATGGGGATTCGGCAACCATTTCGTGGCTTGGAGCGATGACAGCCAGGTTCTCTCCTGGCGGAAGTTGTCTGATTTTTATCATCAATATCACTTGAGGATATTTTCTGACGGAGAAATACGGGGACACTTTGAATACACTCCGGAGGGACATCCCATAGCGCATTTCGACGAGAAAGGGGAGAGTTTTCACCACGCGGAGTTTTTGAAATTCTTGGGCGATTTTGTTACGGACAAGAGACATCCCATGCATCTCCGGGCTGACCCGAATGCCTACAATCCCGACTCTGAAATTTCCATGGAAAAACTGCAAAAAAGTTAATGAAATATATGCAGAACATAGAACAATCCGGAAATAGCATGGAGAGAAGATGGATTTCGATTGTTTCAGATCTGGAAGGAATTGATGGCGCAAAGAAAAATATAAAAATAGAAATTATGGAGGATGGTATGCCGAGAGCTATGGCTTTTTTTGATATAGACGAGACCTTAGCTCATTTATCGATTATCCACGGTCCGGCGATTAGAAAACTTTTTCCGAATGTTGATCCGACGGAATTGGAGATGGTATATTACGCGGGATTCAAACTGGGAAATTCTTTTCGTGAGTTTGACCGGATGAAAGGTATTTATGAGGATAGTCAGACCAGATGGAAAGACCCGAAAGTTTATTGGGAAGAACGCTACTTGCCTCATGCAAAAGAAATAGACGAGCCGGGCAATTTGGCTCATAACATTGCGGCTGGAATTTTAAAAGCATATGGAGAGATTGCCGCCAGGGTGGCTGACGAAATTTATGAAAATGATCCGAAACAATTTGAGAAATCAAACATTGCGCCGATCTTTTTTCTGGCCAGATTATATTCACGGCTTGGTATACCGATAGTAGGATTCACGGCGAACGCCGGAATTTTAGTAAAAGCCCTAGCTAAATACTTGAAGTTGTCTGAGACTTTTATAGACATTGCAACCGATGAGATTATGCAGGGCGGCGGGAAAGAACTCGCCGTCTTGGCCTTGATGAAAAAATTGGAATTCAAGCAAGGGGTGTCGGTACCCAAAGATCGTTTGATCTTTGTTGGGGACTCAATCAGGGGGGATATAGGCGTAATGATCGAGGTTCAAAAAATAGATCCAAAAATTCGCGGCACGGGAGTGCTTGTTTTAAAGAATAAAGCGGCCCTAGTACAGATAAAAAAAGAAATAAATGAAGACAGAAGTCTTCGTAAAATCGCGGATATGATCGATGTCCACGGCTTTGTGCTTGACGAAGTGCCTCTCAATCCGAAAGGCGAACCTACACTATTATCCATACACAGGAATAAATTTCTGGAAAAACTTTAAACCGGAGCTTATTTTAAACCAAGACCTCAATAGCAATGGCCGCTTTTATTGAGGTCTTTTAAGATCGCACTGGTTTTTATAAATTATATTTTTATTTTAGATTTTGATTCCGGTAGGACCAGGTCCCACAAGGCTCCGGCCACGTTGTTCGGCTTGCCGAACATTACATAATGATGGAGATCTATGAAAGGCAAGCTGTTGCACTCTATCACTCCGCAGTGTTGCTCTTTCTTCCAGGACTTGGTGATATCTTCCATAATAAAGTCCACTCCGACTAGAGGATCTCTCAAGAATCTTCCGACATGTTCGAGCATCTCTCTGTTGTCCGGATGAACCATTTCGGAAACTTCCATAGTGGTGCCTCCGCATCCTCGGCTGGTTTTTTCCGAGAAAGTGATTACTCTCTTTTTTTCTATCACATTTTCCATATTTACTCCTTGGCGAGCCAGCTCTTTTTCGGTTTCTTTATCAATGGGTATTTTGTGAAAAACCGGTCCATTGCGTTCCGGCCTTTCATTTTCTTTTTCCCATAATTTTTTTAAAGTACTTACTCCGTCTCCCGTTACTTCCGGCTGGTCTCTTTTCACCACTCCTTTCAATTTGCCTCCGATTAACGTTCCACGAAAAAGATATCCGCGAAGTTCTTCTTCGATGACAACAAGAGGAGAGAGTTTTTTGGCTTTCTTGAATCCCATCATGAGCTTTTCCGGAGTATCGAGATGAATCATGGTGTGTCGGCTACGCGATCCGAGATTCGGTTTGGTGATAACCGGTTTTTTCAGCTGACCGAAAATTTTTAGTGCTTTTCTCCCGGTAAAAGCAACCCCCCCTTCCGCCACCGGGATTCCTTCTTTTTTGAATTTTCTTTTCATTACCCCTTTGTTATCCATCCATTTAAGCGAAACCGACTCGCCGAGCCCCGGGCGAGGCAGACCGTCGAAAAGAATTTGCTTGCGTTTTAGACGTCCTTTTTTATCCTTGTATTCGTATTCTGCCACAAAAGCGTCGCTTATCGGCCCCAAATGAAATTCTTTCATGCGAATCCCTCGTCTTTTAGCTTCTTCCCAAAAGCATTTTGTGCGCCAGCTATCGCGTTCGTCCGGCTCAAAAGCAAAATATCCGAGGCGCAGGGCAACCATTAAATTAAAAAAAGGTATTGCAATTTTATCAGCGATGCGGTCAGCGGTATTCTCGAACATATATTCCATCAAGCCGAAGAATGGCTCATCAAGCCAGCCGAGCACCACCGAAGTATAGGCTATAAAATGGCTTTCTTGAGCCGGTTCACAGTCCTTACAATGTTTCATTTGGGTCATTATACACTACTGGTGTTATTTTTGTAGATTGCTATAATTGATTTATTAATATTAGTATTTTTTTTGCAAAATTTTCTATGGAAACAATAAATGGTATTAGGGCGGGTGTAGGTATAGGTAACGGGGAAGACTCTTATGTGGTCGGCGTGAATGCTGTGCAGGATGCTCTTGATCAGCTGGGGGATAAGGAGCCCGACCTCCTTCTTGTTTTTTCTTCGGTCAAATATGATCAGGAAAAAATACTCTCCGGAGCGCGCTCCGTAGCTCCAAAAGCGCTTCTGGTGGGCTCTTCGACTTCCGGAGAAATAGTCACTATGGGACCGCTCAAAGAGCATTCTCTCGTGGTTATGGCCATAAAATCTCCGAAGATAAAATATTACGCGGGGGTCGGCGAAAATATAGCCGCAAGCCCGCAAGCGGCCGGCAAGGCCGCCGCCGACAAGGTAAAAGAGCAGGCGAGCGAGCCGCTCAAAGCCTTCCTGATGTTGCCGGATGTGTTGGTGGGGAACGGCGCGGACACGGTGCGCGGAGTGTTAAGTTCTCTGGGGGAACATTTTCCGGTAGTGGGCGGAGCTTCCGGAGACGATTTTGCATTTAAGAAAACATATCAGTATCTCAACGACAAAGTATATTCCGGCGCGGTGGTGGGACTCGGACTTACCGGAGATTTTAAGATAGGCATCGGAGTGAAGCACGGCTGGATACCGATAGGCGAGCCGATGAAAGTGACAAAGTCGGAAGGCGCGGTTTTGCATGAGATCAATAACGCGCCGGCAGTCAAGATATACGAAGATTATTTTGGTAAGGAAGAAGCGAAAATATTGCATACCGAGGCGCTTGCCAAGCTTGCCATCACTTACCCGCTTGGCATGAAGGTGGTCGGGTCCGACGAGCTTCTCATCCGCGATCCTATCACCGTGGACGAGCATGGCTCCATCACTTGCGCGGCGGAGATTCCGGAGGGATCCGAAGTAAGGCTTATGGTGGGTAGCCGGGAAGATGCGGTGAAAGTAGCTAAAGTAGCGGCGCAGGAAGCGGTACTTCAGCTCGAAGGAGCGCAACCGAAGGCGGTGATCATATTCAACTGCATCGCCCGCAACAAGCTTTTCGGCGAAAAATCAGGAGATGAAATAATCGCCATAAGGGAAGCGATAGGCAAAGACGTTCCGCTTATCGGATTTTATACTTACGGCGAACAGGCTCCATTGGGCGGCGAAGTGAAGAATATCGAGCAGTGTAATTCTGCTTTTCACAATGAGACGGTGGTCATCTGCGTTTTGGCCGACTAAACACTCCCGCAATATGGAGAAAAATGGTTTTTTTGTAAAATTTTTCGGTCGACTACTCGCTCCTTTCGATTTGGGTATTTTTTCTTTGACGGAGATTAAGAGAATGAAAGAAAACATCGAAAAAATAGAGCAAGTCAAAAATGAATACAATACCTCGACCAAGCTTCTAATCAGAAGAGACTTGGAGTTATCGCGGGCCAACGAGAGGTTGCTCAAGTTCGACGAAGTGAAATCAAATTTCATCTCGGTGGTAGCTCACCAACTCCGTACTCCGCTCTCCGGAGTGAAGTGGACGCTCTCCATGCTCCTCTCCGGCGATCTGGGTCCTCTTTCCAACGAGCAAAGAACATTTCTAATGAAGAGTTTCGAGTCCAATACTCGCATGATAACTCTGGTAAACGACATGTTGGTGGCGGATCACATTCAGTCCGGCAAGGTACACTACAACTTCAAGCATCTTGATATGGTGGATTTGATAGACAATGTGCTTTTCGAAATAAACCCGCAGGCGTTCAAGAAAAATATCGGCATAAGCTATAAGAGCCATTTCAAAGATCTCCCTAAAGTTTATTCCGACCCGGAGACCATGCGGGCGGTGGTGCAGAACTTGCTGGAAAACGCGATTAAATATACAATAGACGGGGGGAAGATTGAGATAGACATAAAAAGGGACGCCGGTTATCTTCAGGTATCAATCGCCGACAACGGCATAGGCATACCGAAGGACCAGCAAAAAAATGTTTTTGAAAAATTTTTCCGGGCATCAAACGCCATCAAGCGGGAAACCGATGGCTCGGGCTTGGGGCTTTTCATTTCAAAGACGATCGTAGAGAAGAATAACGGCAAGATATGGTTCGAGAGCGAGGAAGGCAAAGGAACAACTTTTTATTTCACAATTCCATTAGAAGATAATGCGCCAATAGCATGACAAAGATTTTAATAATTGAAGACGATGTTTTCTTGGGAGACGCTTTGTCCCAGAAACTAAAAAATGAAGGTTTTGAAGTTGCGCTTTCGCGAGACGGGGCGGAGGGTCTTGACAAGATCAAGAGCTTTGTGCCGGAGATGGTGCTTCTCGACATCATACTTCCCAACATGAACGGGTATGAGATCCTGGAAGCCAAGCAGAAAGATCCGGAGATCGCTCAGATACCGGTCATCATAATTTCGAATTCCGGCCAACCGGTGGAAATTTCCAGAGCCTTGGCGTTAGGAGTGAAAGACTATCTGGTCAAAGCTCAATTTGATCCGGAAGAAGTTCTTCTCAAAGTGCGGGCACAGCTTGATAAAGGAGAAACAAAAGGAGAACTTGAAAAGTTTTTGGGCGACAAGCCCGCATCTGATAATGCTAGCTGGAATTTGCTTGGTAAAAAAGTTCTATGGGTGGAAGATGATAAGTTTTTAAATGATATTCTTACCCGGAAGCTTGCGGCAACCAAATGCACCGCCCTCCACGCTTCCGAAGGCGAAGAAGCGTTGGTCCTCATCAATAAGGAAATGCCGGACATAATAATGCTCGACGTGATACTCTCCGGCATGGATGGTTTTGAAATACTTCGCCGCATAAAGTCAGATCCAAAAACCAAGAATATTCCCGTTATCCTCCTTTCCAATCTGGGGCAGGAGAGCGATATCCAGAGAGGAAAGGATCTCGGAGCCGAAAAGTTTTTAGTCAAGGCGACTGTCACTCCGAACGAAATTCTAGACGAGATTCGCAAGATCGTCAGTCGGAAGTAAACTTTATTAAATTTAAGACGTGTCCTTAATAACCACGGCCGTGTCTATTAAGGTTATTTAATGAAAAAACCCCCAAGTAATTTTCAATGCGCGATGGTGAAAGCGATAATCTTGCGAGCGCCGGCGTGTCTCAAAACTTTTTTAGCTTCCGACAGCGTGGCGCCGGTGGTAGTGACATCGTCTATCAGGATAATATTTCTACCTTTAAGATTTTTTTCATTTTTGACCTCAAAAGACCCCGTAAGATTTTTGAGCCTCAACTTCCTGTCCCGGATGCGGGCTTGATGTTCGGTATCTTTCGGCTTGGTCAGAATATTTTTTCCAAGTTCCAAAAATTTATTTTTATCAAGTTTTATTATTTCTTTACACAAAAGTTCTGCCTGATTGAATCCGCGTTCTCGCAGTCTTTTTCTGGATAGGGGAATGGGTATCAATATTGGAGAACTGAAATTTTCCATTACTGCGATTTCTGTCAATTCTTCCGCGATTCTTCCATATAAAGATTCGGCGAAAACACCTATCAGCTTTTTTTTACCTTTATATTTTATAAGCCATACGGCTTTTTTAATGGGAGGATGCCTGTAGTCATAAAGCGGAAATATCCATTCTGCCGATTCACGTTCCGCATAAGGGCATTTCGACAGGCATTCGGAGCAGAAATATAGGCCCAAAATTCCGCAAGAGACGCAATGTGTCGGAAAAATTATATTCAAGATAGTGTTTAAAAACATGCTTTGTGATATAATCAGGGAGTATTTTATCACAAAATGTATAATCCATTTCAAAAAATTCTTTCCTCCGTGAGTTCCTTTGCGGGAGATGGGAGTGGAGAGGCGGTCGGAATAGATATCGGTACTTCGGCGATCAAAGTAGTGGAACTCAAAAAGAAAGCGGGAAAAGTTATTCTGGAAACCTACGGCGCTATTTCTCTCGGTCCGTATGCAGGGGGCGAAGTGGGGCAGGTTACCAATCTACCGACGGAAAAAATTGCCGAAGCGCTCAAGGAAGTATTGAAGCAATCCGGTGTGGTTACTAGTTCTGCCGCCTTAGCCATACCTATGCAGTCGAGCCTGATTTTTCCCATTGAACTTCCCGCTCAAATCAAAGACAGCGAGATTCCGTCCATTATCCCGATCGAGGCTCGCAAATATATTCCTGTTCCAATTTCGGAAGTATCTCTGGATTATTTTTTGCTTCCGGAGAGAGAGCCTTCTTTCGAAGATATGAATTCTTCCGAAGCAATTCCTCAAAAAACAAGCAAAAAAAACGTGTTGGTAGTGGCCACCCAAAATGATGCGGTATCCAGGTATCGGTCTATTTTATCTCAACGCAACCTGACTTTTTCTTTTTTTGAAATTGAAATTTTTTCTTCCGTTCGGGCCAATTTTGAGCATAATCTTTCACTGGTGATGCTTATGGATTTCGGCGCTTCGCGCACCAAGCTTGCCTTGGTGGAATTCGGCATGGTAAAAAGCTATCATGCTATCGAGCGTGGCGGAGCGGATATAACGGATTCCATTTCCCGATCTCTGAGCATTCCTTTTTCCGAAGCGGAAAAGATGAAAAAAGAATTCGGACTTTTCGGCAATCCGGCCGAAAAAAGCCTGGCCGATACGATTAAAGTGCATCTTGATTATATATTTTCCGAGGCCAACAATGTTGTTTTGGCTTATGAACGAAAAAACAAAAAAACCGTAAGCAAAGTAATACTCTCCGGAGGCGGAGCCGGAATGAAAGGCTTGAAAGAAACGGCTGCAGCCAATTTTCGATCCGAGGTCGAGCTCGGACATCCGTTTTCCAAGGCGGGAGCTCCCGCATTTTTGGAGAAAGTGCTTTCCGCCATGGGTCCGGAATTCGCGGTTTCCATAGGTTTGGCTTTACGAAAATTGCAATAGGTGTAATAATAGTAGAGAGTGCAAAGTAGTATGGAACAAAATTTTCAGACATCATTCATACCGAAGAAGCCAATTGTCGCGGACAGGCCCGTGGCCGCGAGTTCAGTCGGTTTGTTTTTTACAATTTCGATTTTTATTCTTTTGACCATCTTGGTTTCCTCTGGGGCGCTTTATTTTTATCGCGGTCTTTTGACAAAAAATATCGCCACTATGGAGAACGATCTTAGCTTGGCCAAAAATCGTTTTGAGCCGTCGCGAATAAGCGAGCTCGGGCTGATAGACAAGCGCCTACGCGCTTCGACTGAAGTTTTGGCCGGACATACGGCAATTTCGCCGATATTTGAAGCTCTTGAGAAGATTACCATGAAGAGTGTTCGTTTTTTAAATTTTGAATACCAGACAGGAGACGGAAATGATTCAGATATTATGGTGAAGTTAAGCGGAATGGCGGTGGGGTACCGGTCTATCGCTCTTCAGTCGGATCTTTTTGCCGAAAACAAAAATTTTCTCAATCCGATATTTTCCAACCTTTCTCTGGATAATTCCGGCAATGTACTTTTTGATTTGACTTTTAGCGTTGATCCGGTTTTTGTTAATTACAAAAATACATTGCTTGCCGAGGAGAAAGACAAAGAATCCGTCTCCTTGGAAGATTTTATTCCGATTCAGAATTAAAACAAATGTTTAAATTTATAACACCCGTCATATTAATAACAATTTCCATCGCAGTCTTTTTCACCTTTACCGGGCCTCTTTATCAGGATGTTTCCTCTATCAGACGGGAATCGGAATCTTATAATGAAGCCTTGGGTAATTCCAAAACGCTCGAAAATGAACGGGATAAATTGACCCAGAAATACAATTCCCTAGGTGGAGAAAATCTGGATAGATTAAAAAAAATGGTGCCAAGCACAGTGGATAATATCCGTCTTGTTTTGGAGATAGAGAAGCTGGCAATGGCTTACGGCATGGGTCTGAAAGACGTAAGATATGATACGGTTGAGAAGTCTCCGGCAGAAGACGGCATTGTTGTCGAAGATATGGCCCTTTTCGAAGAAAGTTTGAAGGATTATGGCGTTTGGAATCTTGAATTTTCCATAGAGGGCACATATGATAATTTTATGAATTTTCTGAAAGATTTGGAGAATAATTTGCGCCTGGTGGATGTGGTTTCGATTGATTTTTCTTCCGGTTCATCGGTGGGCGGAGCAAGTTCGAATCTTTATAAATATAGCTTTAATATTAAAACTTATTGGCTAAAAAATTAAATGTTGCCGAAAATAAAAAATGCAATAATTTTCATTTCTATCGCCGCGGCGCTTGTTTTGGTTTATGTATTTTTTATAAAAGATTCTTCACCGGAAGAAAGCTTGGTTTCCTCTTCACTCGGAGATATCGAATCCCATCTCGCTGATGTTCCACCCACACCTTCTTTGACTGCGGATCAGGATTTTCTTCCATTGTTGTTAAACATAAAAGATATACGTTTGGATCATGCCATTTTTTCCGATCCGGCCTTCCTAAATTTAGTTGACGGGAGTATTCTGCTTGTACCGGAAGGGAATGAAGGCAGGCCGAATCCCTTTGCTCCGCTTGGAGCTGAAAATATCACAGGCGCTCCTTTGAAATCTTCCTCGGCCGGGAGCCTATAATGAAAATATGAGTTTTTTAGAAGAATTGGTAAAAAAAGGCATTATCGAAGAAGGCCGGATAGGTGAGATAAAAACTCGCGCCCAGACTAAATTCGCTGGCAATCTGGATGAAGCGCTCCTTGAATCCGGAGTGGCGGAAGAAACTATTTTGGAGACCAAAGGGGAATATTTTCAGATACCGGTTAAAAAAATAAACATCCAAGAACTCTCTTTTGATGTGCTCAAATATATTTCTGAAGACTCGGCGGGTCATTACGGCTTTGCCCCGCTTGATTTTAAAGACGGCGTATTGAACGTGGGGGTGACTGATCCGGAAAATATTCAGGCCATGGATGCGCTCCAGTTTATTTCCGCCAAGGCGGGTATCCCGTTTAAAATTTTCTTGATCAGCAAGAGAGATTATACGAGTATTATGGATGCCTATAAGGGGATAGACAGCCAGGTAGAAGAGGCGCTTAAAGAGCTTAACGCGGAGGAAGAAAAAAATTTGAAGGGAGTAAGCGAAGAAAATCTGAATAAAGAAATAGACAGCATAACTTCAAGCGATAAAAATAAAATAGTGGAAGACGCTCCGGTGATAAAAATAGTGGCGGTTATCTTAAAGAACGCCATTGAGGGGAATGCTTCCGATATACACATCGAACATACCGGAGAAAAAGTAAAAGTTCGTTATCGCGTCGATGGCGCGTTGCATACCACCATAGTTTTGCCGACGAACGTATACAACGGCGTCGTGGCTCGAATCAAGATTCTGGCGAAGCTTCGGCTGGATGAAAAAAGAAAACCTCAAGACGGATCGTTTAGCACCAATATTGACGGCCGGAAAATAGATTTTCGTGTCTCTACCATGCCGGCTTATTATGGAGAAAAGGTGGTAATGCGAATACTTGATTCCGAAAAAGGGGTAAAGCCACTGGATCAGCTTGGACTTTCTAAAACTAATCTGGGTATAATCAGAGAAGCAATTGCGAAACCTTATGGCCTGATTCTCATTACCGGCCCCACCGGATCCGGTAAATCAACCACTTTGTATTCGATGATGAACGAGCTTGACAAGGAGAAAAGCAATATCGTGTCTCTTGAAGATCCGGTGGAATATCACATGCCGGATATAAACCAATCGGAAATGAAACCGGAAATCGGCTATACCTTCGCTTCGGGATTGCGGTCTATCTTAAGGCAAGATCCGGATATCATAATGGTGGGGGAGATTCGAGACAAAGAAACCGCTCAGCTTGCTATTCAAGCGGCCTTGACCGGACATCTGGTACTTTCCACTCTTCATACCAATAACGCCGTGGGAGCAATCCCCAGATTGGTGGACATGGGAGTCGATCCGTATCTTATCGCTCCCACTTTGATAATGTCCATGGCCCAGAGGCTTGCTCGCACCACTTGCCCATCATCCCGGAAAAAAGTTCCGATGGATTCGAGCATCAAGATTCAGATAGAAGAACAACTCAAGGATCTTCCGGTAGAATTCAGAAAGGATATAAAGATCGGCA
This sequence comes from Candidatus Nomurabacteria bacterium RIFCSPHIGHO2_01_FULL_41_71, assembly GCA_001785355.1. Classification (GTDB taxonomy): domain Bacteria; phylum Patescibacteriota; class Minisyncoccia; order Phycocordibacterales; family UBA9973; genus UBA9973. Next base: position 23,149 of record MFTQ01000014.1, read on the forward strand.
GTGAAATGTATGAGACCGTTCCTTCCTCCGAGTGTCCTTCGGGAACTCGCGGTCGGATAGCCGTGTGTGAAATGTTCAAAGTGGATAAAGAAATGCAAAATGTGATTTTAAAAAATCCGGTCAATTCGGAAATCTATAAAGTGGCTCGCAAAAACGGCATGTTTGTCATGCGCGAAGACGCGATGCTCAAATCTCTGGAGGGAATCATTCCGTTTACCGAGGTTTATAATTTCAGCAATGAGAGCGAATAAGCCGTTCAGGCCCGAATGGGTTGTCCACACAAGGGTTCGGTTGCAGGGAGCTTTATAGTATAATTGACTTTAATGCAATGGAAAGAATGAAAAAGAAAATTTTAATAGTGGATGATGACAGCTTTCTTCTGGATATGTACGCGCTTAAATTCAGTCAAAATAATTTTGAAGTATATACTGCGTCGGGAGGGATGGAAGTATTGGAGAAATTAAAAGGAGGGTTCAAGCCGGATGTTATGCTGATGGATATCATTATGCCGGAAATGGACGGGTTCGAAATGTTGGCGAAAATCAACGCGGAGAATCTTTCTCCAGATTCGGTAAAAATAGTTCTATCCAACAAGAGTCAGCAGTCGGATATTGATCAGGGAATATCTCTCGGGGTGGCCGGATACATAGTCAAGGCCAGTTCCACTCCGGCAGAGGTGATAGAGCAGGTCATAGAAATTTTAAACAAAAAAAATGGATTACCAGAAAAAGCTTGAGGGATTAATAACAACTTTGACCAGCGAGGGCGGTTCTGATCTTCATCTGGGCGTGTCGCGTACTCCGGCTATTCGCGTTTTTGGCGAGCTTATTTTTCTGGCCAAGCATCCGGTGCTTAGCAAGGAAGACATGCTCGGAATAATGTCTGTCATTTTGGACAAATCCAAAATTGAAAAGTTTATGGAGAATCAAGAACTGGATTTTGCTTATAATTTTCGAGAGCATAACAGATTTCGAGGCAATGCTTTCTTTCAGAAAGGTCTTATCTCTATCGTGCTTCGGTTGATTCCCCCGGTGCAGAAGCTTGCGGATCTCAATCTGCCTCCGATATTGATGGATATAGCCCGTAAAAAACAAGGATTTTTTCTGGTGGTCGGTCCGGTCGGCCAAGGGAAGTCAACTACTCTAGCTTCGATGGTCAATGTCATAAACGGCGAGCAAGCTCGCAATATCATTACCATAGAAGATCCCATTGAGCATATGCATATTCCGGAAAAATCCATAATTTCCCAGAGGGAAGTCGGCATTGATACCAAGGATTTTTCCACGGCCTTAAAATATGTTTTTCGGGAAGATGTAAATGTGATTATGATAGGGGAAATGAGAAATCCGGAAACCGTCAGCGCGGCTGTAACCGCCGCCGAGACGGGGCACTTGGTTCTTTCTACCCTCCATACCAACAACGCTTCTCAAACTCTGAACAGAATAATCGATTCTTTTCCGTCCAATCAGCAGGAGCAAATTCGCACCCAAATCGCTTCAAGTCTTCTCGGTATTTTTTCCCAAAGGCTTGTGCCTCGAATTTCCGGAGGCCTAATCCCGGCTTATGAGCTTCTTTTGAACAATAATGCGGTCGCCAATTTGATTCGGGAAAATAGAGTTTATGAAATAGATGTGGTAATAGAAACCGGATCGGAATCCGGCATGGTTGATTTAAATCGTTCTCTGGTCGCTTTGGTGCGGGCGGGCGAGATAACTATCGAAAGCGCTTATCAGTATTCGCTTAATCCCGAGGGATTACAGCGGATGATTTAACATATGCTATTTAAATACAAAGCCGCAGATCAAGACGGAATGATTAAAGAAGGTCAAATTGACGCGCCAAATCGCGATATGGCGATTTCCGGTTTGCAGAGGCGTTCTTTGGTGGTAATTTCGATCAAAGATGATACAGGAAGAAAATCCATTCTTTCTCTTACTTTTTTTGAGAAAGTCTCAATGAAAGATATTGTTATTCTTTCCCGCCAGATTGCCACTTTGTTCGATGCCCAAGTTTCCGCCTTGAAGGCTTTTTCCATGCTCGCTTCCAATTCCGACAACAAACTGCTTTCCCGCAAACTTATCCAGATTGGTGATGATTTACAGGGCGGAATTTCTATTTCCGGAGCTCTTTCTCGTCATCCGGAAATATTTTCCAATTTTTATATTAATATGGTGAAGGTGGGCGAAGAAACAGGCAAGCTCAACCAAGTTTTTTTACATTTGGCGGAATATCTTGATCGACAATATTCTCTTACTTCCAAGACCAGAAATGCTCTGATTTACCCGGTTTTCGTCATTTTTACCTTTTTCGTGGTTATGGGATTGATGTTTGTGGTGGTTATACCGAAACTCTCCGCCATCATACTCGATTCCGGACAGGAGGTTCCGATCTATACCAAGGTGATTATCGCCCTGTCCAATTTCTTTGTCAGTTATGGATTTATTTTGATTATTTTTCTGGTGCTCCTCGGCGTTTGGTTTTGGAGGCTTTCAAGCACGGAGAGAGGAAAAACTTATCTCGATAAAACTCGTCTAGAAATTCCGCTTATTGGAAACTTATACAAAAAGCTTTACCTTTCCAGAATTTCGGACAATCTGGACACCATGCTTTCTTCCGGGGTGCCGATAGTGCGGTCTATAGACATTACTTCGGAGGTGGTGGGTAGTCGAGTATATAGGGATGTTCTGCGGGACGCGTCTGATTCGGTAAAATCCGGTTTGGCGCTTTCTGCCGCCTTTGAGCGTCATGGAGAACAAATACCGGGGATTATGGTGCAAATGGTAAAAGTCGGGGAAGAAACAGGCTCTCTGGGTAATATTTTAAAGAATTTAACCGAATTTTATAAACGGGAAGTGGATGATGCCATCGATACTCTGGTGGGCTTGATTGAACCTTTTATGATAGTGGTTCTGGGGCTTGGGGTCGGGCTTCTCCTGGTGTCTGTCCTTATGCCTATTTACAATCTGGCCGGAGGTATAGGGTAATCTCCGGTGTGGATAACTTTCTTGCTTGCGCGCTGTACGTGTTATAATTAAAAGTATTAAAAAAAAAGTCGAAATTTCCGTTCAAAATAAATATTGACGGATTATTATTAAATTAAAAATAAATATGAAAAAGATAAATTTGAAAAGTTTGAAGTCCGGTTTTACTCTGATCGAGCTTCTGGTGGTGGTGGCCATCATCGGTATCTTGGCCTCGGTGGTGCTTTCGTCTTTAAATACCGCTCGAGC
>MFTQ01000014.1:26386-26837 GCA_001785355.1 Candidatus Nomurabacteria bacterium RIFCSPHIGHO2_01_FULL_41_71
ATATCCGGGCGCAGGCGGAGCTTGTTTATGATAACAATTCGCCGAACAGCTACTCTGGTTTGTGCACTGATGCGGTTATTGTCAACCAGACAGCCGCCGCCGCTAATGCTTTAGGGGGATCAGTGATTAACACTCTCGGCACAGCCGGCACGGCTGTTACGGTCGTTTGCCATGTTCTTGGCAATAGCTCCGCTTGGGCGGTAAGCTCGGGTACCAAGGTGACCCCGGCTAACTCCTGGTGTGTGGATTCCACGGGAGCTTCCAAATCTGTTGTTGGATTCTTGGCGGCTAACGATGTTACTTGCTAGTCATTATTAATTAAAATAAATATGAAAAAAATAAATTTGAAAAGTTTAAAGTCCGGTTTTACTCTGATCGAGCTTCTGGTGGTGGTGGCCATCATCGGTATCTTGGCCTCGGTGGTGCTTTCGTCTTTAAATACCGCTCGAGC
>MFTQ01000014.1:26846-33230 GCA_001785355.1 Candidatus Nomurabacteria bacterium RIFCSPHIGHO2_01_FULL_41_71
GCGGCTATTATCTTCGAAGACAACAACCAGACCTATGCCGGGCTATGTACGGATGCGGTAGTGTCTAATCAAACTACTGCGGCTGCGACCGCGCTTGGCGGGACGGTGGATAATGATCTCTCGACGGCCGGTTTAGCCACTACGGTAAATTGCCATGTGGCCGCGGACGATTTGACTTGGGCGGTAAGCTCGGGCACCAAGGTAACCCCGGCTGATGCCTGGTGCGTGGATTCGACAGGGGCCTCCAAAGCCATTCTAGGAGGATTTTTGGCGGCAGATGCCACAGTTTGTCCGTAAGAATTCCATTCCAGAATTTTTTCAAAGCCACCCCAAGCATAAAGGGGTGGCTTTGCTTTTTGGGCTTATGTTATATAATGAGAATAGTTGTGTGCTGACATACATGATTTCCATATTTACAATTTTTTTTCTTACCCTCGGTCTGACCATCGGAAGTTTTTTGAATGTCGTCATTTATAGGCTTGGCACTCACCGAAGCTTGGGGGGCAGAAGCGCGTGCCTGTCTTGCCAAAAAGTTCTATCTTGGTTCGAGCTTGTTCCTTTTTTTAGTTTTATTTTTCTATCCGGAAGATGCCGATCTTGCAAAAGCAGAATTTCCGTTATTTATCCGGCGGTGGAGCTGATAACCGGCTTTGTTTTTACCGGAATCTATCTCAAGTTTCAGGAAGTTTTATTTTTCAACCCGCCTGCGTTTTTAGCCACTTTCTCATACTATGCCACGGCTTTTTCGCTTCTTGTCGTGATATCTTTTTATGATTTGCGGCACAAGATTGTTCCCGATTCTTTGGCCCTTTCTCTCGGTATTTTATCTTTCTTAGGACTCTTTTTATTCGACGGGTCCGGTTTTCATCTTCATTTGCCTTCTCTCTTTGAATTTTTATCCGGACCCTTGATTGCCGTTCCGTTTGCTTTGTTCTGGCTTGTGTCGAAGGGTGTCTGGATGGGTTTGGGAGATGCCAAACTTATTCTTTCCATGGGGTGGCTGATCGGGATTAGTCGAGCGCTTTCCGCCGCTGTGCTTTCTTTCTGGTCCGGGGCTGTCTTTGGCATTATGCTTATTTTATTTTCCGGGAAACATGGCTTGAAAAGCGAAATTCCTTTTGCTCCCTTTTTAGCTTTTAGCGCCATTGTTGCTTTTCTTTTTGAACTTCACATTTTTCCATTTTTTTAAATGATTTCAATTTTTTACAAACTTAAAAATAATAAGCGAAACAGAGGCATGACCTATGTCGAGCTTATTGTGGTCTTAAGCATCTTTGCGGTTATGTCCACTATCACTATCTTCAACTATGGGGAATTTCAGGCGCGGGTGGACATAAAAAATCTGGCTAATGACATAGCCTTGAGAATTGTCGAAGCGCAAAAAGCCGCTCTTTCAGGGCAATTTCCTTCTTTATCCCAACAGGTAGGGCTTCCGCTTACTTGGAATCCATCTTACGGTGTTTATCTCAATCCGACTTCGAACAACACCAGCTTTGTTTATTTCGTGGATTTAAACGGCAACAATCTATATGAAGGCTCAAGTTGCTCCGGAGAGTGTGTCGAGACAATAAATATTACCAGAGGAAACCAGATTTCCGGATTGCAGGTTTTTTATCTTGGTAATCCGAATGGGCAAAATTTAAGCAACGCGACCGTATCATTTAGGAGGCCGAATGTTTCAGCTATCATAAGATCAAGCGTGGCGCTCGGACCGAATATTTCCCATTTGGAGATTACCGTAGTTTCACCGAAATCCCCGCAGGCTACCATAAAGCTGTATGCTTCGGGCAGAGTACAGATAAATTAATATGCGTTATCAAAAAATACAAATGAACAAAGGATACACCTTGATAGAAACGATGATTTCTGTTTCTCTTTTTTTGGTAATCGTGGTCTCCGGCCTGGGAGCGCTCTTGAATGCGAATGCTTTACATTTAAAATCCGAGGATTCGCGTTCCATCATGGATAGCCTAAGTTTTGTTTTGGAAGATATGTCGCGCAATCTGCGGACCGGATACAATTACCAATGTTTTATCGCCGGAGCCAGCTTGAGTCCCGGCACCTTGGGAGCCCCCAGGAGTTGCGCTTCCGGCTGGGCGGTAGCTTTCGAATTCGCTGAAGGCAACAGATCAAGTTTGGCTGATCAAGGAGTGTATTATGTGTCGGGAGGCAAGGTTTTCAAGTCAACCAATGGCGCCTCAAGTTTTATCCAGCTTACGCCAGATGAAGTAGTGGTAAATACCGCCAGTTTTTCTGTCTTGGGGGCTGAGGCTTATCCGGGCAATCTTCAACAACCTTTCATTATCATCAGGCTTTCCGGGGTCATGACCTCAAAGAACATCACTACTCCGTTTCTTCTTCAGACATCCGTGTCAGAGAGACTGGTAGATATTTAAAATGATGAAAAAATATTTTCACAAAATAAAATATAATCAAGCTTTTACCTTAGTGGAGACCCTGGTGGCTATTTCCGTGTTTTCTTTGTCCGTTATCGCTTTGATGTCGGTTTTAGCTACCGGTATTTCCGACACTGTTTATGCGAAAAAGAAAATCACGGCCGCTTATTTGGCTCAAGAAGGCATCGAGTATGTGAGAAATATACGCGATACTTATACTTTGTATTCCGCTACCGGAGCAATAGGTTGGGCCGCGTTCAATACCAAGATGACCGGCGCGGGGGCCAGATGTCATCAAGCGAATGGCTGTTATTTGGATGACAGGGATTTGAATTATGGCAACCAAACCCAGCCAATGACCGGGATTTATGTAATCGCTTGCGGAAGTTCCTGCGCTCCTCTGCTTTACAATTCCGCTACCGGCAAGTATGGCTATGCCGCGGGGTCTGATTCCGGATTTGTCCGGAAAATCAGCGTCAGCCTAACGAGCGCTAACGAAACCAAGGTTTTTTCCACCGTATCCTGGACCCAAGGGTCGGGCAATTACCAGATAACCTTTTCCGAAAGCTTATTCAACTGGGTGGAATAAAATGATTAAATTAGAATTACAAAAAAATAACAATTTTGTTCGGAATTTAAATGGCGGGTCGAATTCCGGATTTGTGATACTTTTTGCGACGACTTTGGCAAGCATTATTTTTTCCATAGCTTTAGGTGTTGCCAATGTGGCTTGGAAAGAGCTTCGATTCGGCTCTTCTGCCAGAGACGCGAACAATGCTTTTTTTGCCGCAGATACCGGAGTGGAATGCGCCTTGGTTCACGACAAAGACAGCGCTCCATTCGGCACCGTTTCTTCCATAAATTGCGCCGGGAGATCTATCGCAGTCACGGGTTCCGCTCCCTCATGGCGTTTTGTGGTTACAGGATTGGGTAGCGCTGGGAATAGTTGCGCGGTGGTAACCGTCACGAAATCACCCAGCGGACCCAATATTCTTTCCACTATCGTTTCCAAAGGATTTAATACGGGTGATTCTTCTTGCGCGTCTACCAGCGAGAACCGCGTCGAGCGGGAATTGAGAGTGTCTTATTAGATTCCGGATTATGCATAATGAACAAGGATGATGCGGAGAAAAGAATAGGAAAACTGCGTAGAGAGATCGCGTGTCTGCGAGAAGAATATCATGTATACGATAAGCCGTCAGTCTCTGACGCGGTATTTGATTCTTTAAACAGGGAACTTAAAAATATTTTGCGCAAATATCCGGAATTTGCGGATTCAAATGCGCCGGAAAACAGAGTAGCTGGCAGACCGCTTGAAAAATTTGCGAAAGTTCATCATAAAAACAAAATGCTTTCGTTGAATGATGTGTTTAGCGAAGAGGAATTGCGGGATTGGGAGAAGCGAGTTAAGAAGCTTTTAAACTTGGAGGCCTTGCCTCCACTTGGAGGCAAGGCCTCCAAGTTTGATTACTTTTGCGAAGTTAAGTTCGACGGATTGGCCGTATCCTTGATATATTCCAAAGGTCGGCTGGTTAAAGGAGCTACTCGCGGAGACGGACTTATCGGAGAAGATATTACCGAAAATTTAAAGACCATACATTCTATCCCGCTTGTTTTAATGTTACCTTACCCAGAATATTTGGAAGTGAGAGGAGAAGTCGTGATGTCCAAAGCTACTCTTGCAAAATTGAACAAAAAAAATAAGCGCGAGAATAAAGCACTTTTTGCCAATACTAGGAATGCCGCCGCAGGGAGTATGCGCCAACTTGACCCAAAGCTCGCCGCTGAAAGACATCTGGATTTTTTCGCTTACGACATAGCCGAGATCTCAAATGGAGGCCAAGTTGCGCCGAAATCACATTCTGAAAAACATATTATTCTTCGTAAACTCGGGTTTCAGGTGGACAAAAATGAAGTCGTATGCAAAAGCCTGGATGAAGTTTTATCTTTTATAAGAAAATTTGAAAAAATCCGCCCCTCTTTTTCATACGGCACGGACGGAGTGGTAGTTTCCGTCAATAGCCTTGAGTTTCAAAATATGTTAGGGGTAGCAGGCAAAGCGCCCAGGTTTATGGCAGCTTTTAAATATCCAGCCGAGCGGGCTACTACCGTGATTAAGGAGGTAAAAATAAACGTAGGTCGCACAGGGGTGCTTACTCCACTTGCTGTTTTTGAGCCCACGGCAGTAGCCGGTTCTACTGTCTCGAAAGCAACCCTTCATAACATGGATCAAATTACCAGGCTTGATTTAAGAGTGGGGGATACGGTGGTGATAGAAAAAGCGGGAGATGTAATTCCGAAAGTGGTGGAAGTTCTTCCGCGTCTGCGTACCGGCAAAGAAAAAAAATTCAAAATGCCAAAAATCTGTCCGTCTTGTGGCGGAAAAATTGAGAAGAAAAATCTAGGAACAGCGGCTTCTGTCGCTCATTATTGTGTTAATCAAAAATGTTTCGCCAAAGACGAAAGATATTTAGAACATTTTGTGTCTGTTTTTGGAATATACGAATTAGGACCCAAGATTTTAAGGCGGTTCAAGGACGAAGGTCTTATCACTGACGCAGCCGATATTTTTACGCTTGAAAAAGAAGATATAGAGTTACTCGAACACTTTGGGAAAAAATCAGCGGAGAATATTATCAATGAGATAAAGAGCAAAAAGAAAATTCCGCTTGATAAATTTCTTTGGGCGCTGGGAATAGTCCATGTGGGGGAGGAAACGGCGCGGGATTTAGCCGCTCATTTCGGAACTTTAGAAAAAGTAATAATTTCAGCAATTCCAGCAAGGATTTCAGCAAGGATGGTCCTTGCTGAAATAGACAGTTTGGAAAATATTGGTCCGGTTGTTTCTAAAAGTTTACATGATTTTTTTCAAAATAAAAATAATTTAGATTTTATAAAAAAGTTGGAGAAGAATGGTGTAGTTATAGAAAAGGCGAACAAAAGAGAAAGAGGCAAATTAACAGGACGCACTTTTGTCTTAACTGGCACTTTGGAGAATATGTCGCGCGAAATCGCCAAGGAAAAAATTCTCGCCTTGGGCGGCAAAGTGTCTGGTTCTGTTTCCGCCTATACTTCATACGTGGTGGCTGGGGCAGAACCGGGATCGAAACTTAAAAATGCCAGGAAACTCGGAGTGAAGGTTTTAACGGAAGAAGAATTTTTTAAAATGCTATAATCTCCAAAAGATGAGAAAATTTTTCGATGGATATCTGAAGGAATTCGTATACGGCGCGCTTGACGGCACGGTTACCACTTTTGCCATCATTTCCGGCTCGGCCGGGGCGAATCTGGACTCGACTATCGTTTTTATCCTCGGCATCTCTAATGTGCTCGCGGACGGATTTTCTATGGCTTCCTCTAACTATCTTTCGGAAAAATCACATCGGGAACAAAGCGAAATTCAGAATTCAAATGAAAGTTGGGAAAAAATAAATCCTTCCAAGAAGGCTTTTGCCACTTTTGCCTCCTTTGTCTTAATAGGCAGTATTCCGCTCATACCATACGTCTTCAATGCTCTTTTTGATCTGTGGGCAGAAAACACTTTTTTTGTTTCCTGCATATTTACCTTTGCCGCTTTTGTTTTGATAGGTCAGGTGAAAGCGCTGGTAGTGAACAAAAGCGGCTTACTCTCCGCCCTTGAGACCCTTCTTGTGGGGGGAGCCGCCGCCGCGGTGGCTTATTCTGTTGGCGCCTTTTTGGAAAGAATTATTTAGGCCTGATTAACTGTGAAAAACATTCCAAAAGTTTTCTTTTTTTGTAAAATAATGTAGATTAGTAATGTTGGAACCGTCGCATAGTGGTCGAGTGCGCGCGCTTGGAAAGCGCGTAGGCTGAAAGGTCTCGAGGGTTCGAATCCCTCCGGTTCCGCATTTTATCCAAATCCCAGTTTTGGGTGGAGGTTGCCTCGCGGCTACGCCGCTCGGCAGGCGCGCGAAGCGCGCCAAAGGTTGATTCTGCAAGGATTCGCCACGCTCCGCGTGGCGTGAAT
>MFTQ01000015.1 GCA_001785355.1 Candidatus Nomurabacteria bacterium RIFCSPHIGHO2_01_FULL_41_71
TTTATTAGACATATGCTCAATTAAAATTACTGGTATATACGACTAGTATACCGCTAATCTTGGTTGAATTTGTGTCTTAAATTTGGGGTACCTGTCAGCCCGTGTTTCGACTTCAAATCAGGAGGACCAAAAGACTATTGAAGCACAGCTTTCTGAAGTGCGTGAGTTTGCTAAAAAACAAGGGTATATTATTGTAAAAGAATACATCGACGAAGGTTGGTCCGGCGATATTCTCGCTCGTCCAAATCTTGATCAGCTACGTCATGATGCACGAAATAGAAAATGGGATGCGGTGCTTATTTACGACCCCGACAGACTTGGCAGACGACTTTTTTATCAGCAAATTGTTATTGATGAATTGAAGCAGTTGGACATTGAAATTCTCTTTGTAACAATGCCACCAATAAAAAATGAAAGCGATGAACTCATGTTTGGCATACGAGGTCTGTTTGCTCAATATGAAAAGGCAAAAATTACTGAACGTTTCAGGATTGGAAAAGTTAATAGAGTTAAAAATGGTCATGTTTTAACCACTGAAGCTCCATATGGTTATACTTATGTTCTCAACAAAGGGAAGCGAGGAAGTGCAGAATATGTTGCTGGTCATTATATAATCAACGAGAGAGAAGCTGAAATTGTGAGGAAAATATTTAAATGGGTAGCGGATGATGGACTGACACTCCGAGCAGTTGTAAAACAATTACTCGCACTTGGTATAAAACCCAGAAAAAGTTTAAGGGGCGTTTGGACTACAGGAAGACTGAGTGTGCTTCTGCGACATGAGGCATATATTGGCACAGCTTACTGGGGAGCTTCGTATGCTGTTGTGCCACTAAATCCTACTAATAAGGATGGATACAAGAAAGTAAAAAAATCTAGTAGAAAAATGAGGCCTAAAAAAGAGTGGTTTCCAATAACAGTTCCGCCTATTGTAGACAAGGATGTTTTTGAACGTGCCGGGTTAAGACTAAAAAAGAATTTTGCAACACTTGGCAGAAATAAGAAAAATGATTATTTATTGGTTGGAAGAATTTGGTGCATATGTGGAATAAGAAGGGCAGGAGAGGGTCCCCAGCATGGTAAATTTCTTTATTACCGGTGCTCCGATAGAATTAATAGCTTTCCTTTTCCTTCAACATGCAAAGAAGGTGGAATCAATGCACGCATTGCTGACGAGGCAGTGTGGCAGAAAATTAAAACAATAATGAGTTCACCTGCATTATTATCTCAACAAATTGAACGATGGCGAGAGAAGAGTAATAAAAATTTAGATTCAACCATTAATATCGATAGTACTCAGAGTGAGATATTTAAACTACAAACACAAGAAGATCGTTATGCAAAAGCATATTCACAAGAAGTAATTTCACTTGAAAAATTTGAGGAATATGTGGCTCCATTGCGAGTAAAAATTCGTGAGTTTGAGAATCAAATATTTCAGGCAAATTTGGAAAAAACTCCTAAAAATGAGATACTAATACCCGGCAAGGATGAGATTAAAGCATTTGCTAAAGAATGTGCTGAAAAGCTTCAAAACTTGAGTTTTGAGGTCAAGCAAGCCTTCATTCGGCAAACTATCAATCAGATAATTGCCAGTCGAAAATCATTACAAGTCTATGGCATTACTAGCTTAAACGAAATCTATGTCAAGTTCTTCTCTCAGTATAGGCATAGTAGGTTTACCTAACGTTGGCAAATCAACATTATTTAATGCGCTCACCAAAAAGGGCGTGCCAGCGGAAAACTATCCTTTCTGCACCATCGACCCATCGGTGGGGATTGTGCCGGTGCCGGACGAACGGCTCACGAAGCTTGCCGAAATGAGCAAATCCAAAAAGGTGATACCGGCGGTGGTGGAATTCGTAGATATCGCGGGTTTGGTCAAAGGCGCAAGTGAAGGCGCGGGTCTTGGCAATAAATTTCTCTCCCACATTCGTGAGGTGGATGCTATCATAGAAGTAGTGCGGATTTTTGAAGACAAGACCATAACGCATGTTCACGACAAAGTCGACCCGCTTTTTGATATCGAAGTCATAAATATGGAGCTTGAGCTGGCCGGTATAAAAAAGCCAACGCTCTATGTGCTTAACACTTCCGTCGCGGCGGAGAATGTGAAAAAAGATTTTGTTTCTAAACTTCCGGGACCTTACATAGAAATAGACCCTATTTTCGGCGCGGGATTGGATAATTTAATTAAAGCTAGTTATGACTTATTAAATCTGATTACTTTTTTTACCATGGGTGAAGATGAATCTCGGGCTTGGACTATTCGCCGGGATTCCACCGCGCCTGTTGCAGGCAGGGCGATTCACGAAGACTTTAAAAATAAATTCATCCGCGCCGAAGTAATATCTTGCGATAAACTTTTAGAAGCTGGCTCGTATACTAAAGCCCGATCACAAGGCTCCATCCGCACTGAAGGCAAGGAATACATTGTCAAAGACGGAGATGTCATAGAATTTTTAATCTAAAATTTATAATAAAAGAATTTTGCTGGAAAATTACGCATATGCTAGAATTATCAGAAATATGCGAAGCGAACATTTTTCTAAATTTAGGGAATTTTTGGATTCCGGAACAACCGGAGCGAAAGTAACTCAAATAACACTATGTGTGCTTGCCATAGCTTCAGTGCCAGTCTTGGTTTTTATAGCCGCTGCCATGGGTAATGCTGTGCAAGTTTTTAAGCAATTTGAAAGCTCTAAACGTTTTAGTAAGAGACAAATCCAAAATTCTTTCACCCATCTCCAACGTCAAAAACTCATCGAATATGTCGCCGACAAAAGTGGTAAAACAATCGTAAAAATCACCAAGAAGGGTGAGTCGCGACTCGGAACTTTTGCAATTGATTTAATAGAGATCAAACAACAGAAGAAATGGGATAGAAAATGGAGGTTGGTAATGTTTGATATTCCAATGAGATTTACTAAGGGTCGAGAGGCTTTGCGCTTTCATTTGAAAAAGTTAAATTTTTTTCAATTTCAGAAGTCCGCTTGGATTTATCCCTATCCCTGCGAAGATGAAATTATGTTTATTTCCGATTTCTTTGGAGTAGGAAAGTATGTGGAAATTTTGACAACAAAGAATCTTTTAAGAGAGAAAAAAATAAAAAAATATTTTGGATTAAATTAAATTTTTACATAATAAAATATGATAAAGTATAGTTCTGGTAAATTCTGCATATGCAGAATTTACCAGAAAATTGAGATTTTAACAAAAATAGTACAATTGAGGGCAATATAATAATATATGTGATATAATCAATTAGTAATTTACATTAACATGCAATGGTATCAATCTTGGCATAAACATCCCTATCACTCTCATACTCATTGGGCGGTGTTTCTTCTAGCTTCTTCTTTTCTTCTTTGGAGCTCTCTTATTCTCGGCAGTATAGAAATAGAACCGGTATCGGCTCAAGCGAGTCCGCTCGCTTTCCCCGGTTGTCAGGGTTTTGGCTGTGAGACAGTAGGGGGTAGAGGAGGGCAGGTTATCAAAGTTACCAATCTTAATGATTCGGGGGCCGGCTCGCTTCGGGCGGCGCTAGAAGCCAGCGGGCCGAGAATAATAGTTTTTGAAACTTCAGGGACGATAGAGCTCAAATCAACACTTTTTGTCAGGAATCCGTATTTCACGATTGCCGGCCAGACCGCCCCATCTCCCGGGATTACGCTCAAAAATTATCCGCTATTTGTCGAAACCCACGACGGACTGATTCAGCATATCCGCAGTCGGCCGGGGGATGAGATAAACGAAAGTAAAGACGCGTTTGTGAATTATCGAAATCAATCCTACAATCTGGTTTACGATCACGTCTCGATGAGCTGGGGCACGGACGAAACATTTGACGTCGGACCGGGACAAGGATTGATTGAACGAAACATAACACTTAGCAATTCCATTATAAGCGAGGCGCTTGATTGGAAGTCAGACAATCCTTCCAGAGCGTCATTGGTTTATCAGAACACCCATTACGTGTCGTTTCTCAATAATCTCTTTGCGCATAATAAAGATCGTAACCCAACAGCCAAAGGCGACACTCGCACCGCTATCATCAACAATCTGTTTTACAATACGGCTACAGGCGGAGCAACCTTGTTCTCCAATCCGGAATTTCTGGCCAAGCCGTCGTACGGCGCGGTCGTCAACAACCATTACATCAGAGGGCCTGATACCCCGACCACCTACTACTCTGTCCGAAGCCGAGATTTGGACAAGGGCTCTCAGGTCTTTATCAGCGGCAATATTCGGGAAGGCAATCCTGCAATTGATGAGTTTGCGACCATTGCCGACACCTTTGATCCGCGGGTTGCTCAATGGCCGGCAAATTTGCGGCCAGTTCCGAATCTTATAACAAGACCGGCAAGCGAAGTAAAAGATTATGTTTTGGCCAATGCCGGCGCTCGTCCTGCGGACAGGGATAGCGTGGATATTCGGGCAATAAATGATGTCCGCAACCGCACCGGCAAAATCATTGTCTCCCAATCCGAAGTCGGCGGCTGGCCCACTCTTGCGGTAAACCAAAGGATTTTCAACATTCCTTCCAATCCCAACGGCGACTCGGACAACGACGGCTATACCAATATCGAAGAAATCCTGCACCAGATGGCAGCCGAGGTGGAAGGGAAATCAATACCCGCTCTTTCAGTAAATTCTTTTTACGTTTCCACCACCGGTTCCGACTCCAACTCCTGCGCCACTGCCCAAAATATAAACACTCCCAAACGGACTCTAAACAACGCAGTTAAATGCCTGTTGGCCGGCAAGACCCTGTACGTCCGTGGCGGAACATACAAAGAGTCCTTGGTGAACGGCGTTATACCCCCCGGCGATTCATGGAATAATCCGGTGACCATCACCGCATACCCCGGCGAGACAGTTATTATGCGGCCGGATCCCGGCGCCACATTTATTTTTCAATTCATCGGGCCGCAAAAATACATCATTATTGACGGTCTGGTTCTGGACGGCGCAAATATCAGCCACGATGTCATCAAGATTACCTGGGCCACCGCCACGGGCTACTCGCATCATATCCGCATTGCCAATTCGGAAGTGATGAATTCCCAGAAGAACAGCGGCTGCACAAAAATTTCCGGCACTACAGGAAATTTCGGCCCCTGCGGTCAGGGGATGCTCATTACCTCCGGCAGCGACTACAACGAATTTATCAATCTCAAAGTCCATGACAACGGCAAGACCGATTTTGATCATGGGATTTACCTCGGCTCTCATAACAATCTGATTGAAAACAGCTCTTTCTACAACAACGCCGGCTGGGGAATCCAGAAATATCCGGCCGGAGACAACAACATTATCAGGAACAACAAAATTTACAATAATGCCAGAGACGGTTTTCGGGGAG
>MFTQ01000016.1 GCA_001785355.1 Candidatus Nomurabacteria bacterium RIFCSPHIGHO2_01_FULL_41_71
AGTCGAACCCACAATAACTCGTCCGAAGCGAGTCGTGATATCCATTTCACCACGGGCGCAGAATTAATTTAGTAATTTGGCGTAATTATACACTATTTCAAAAAATTGGCAAATAAGCCTTATTATACAAGCTAATTTCGTAGTTGCATTAAATAGAACAAAATATTAAAATAAAAGGAGCGCTACATGTTATATAAATAATTCTGCTTGACGCGGTCATGGTTTAGTGGTAGAACACGACCTTGCCAAGGTTGAGACGAGAGTTCGATTCTCTCTGGCCGCACATATCAATCAATTTGTGGATAACTATGTTGGTAATGTTTATAACGGACATGTAAAAAATTTGTCTTTTACAAATTATTTTATAAAAAATATATTTTAAAATAAGGATAATTAAGTAAAAGACATAAAAACTAACAATAGAGTTTCACATGAAACATAATGCCAAAAGTTTTTACTTCAAAAACTCAAAAAATAGGAGAAATAGGGGAAAATCTTGCAATTAAGTTTCTCATGAAACATGGTTTTACAATTTTGGATCGTAATTATACTAAAAAATGGGGAGAAATAGACATAGTGGCCGAAAAGGAGAGTAAAATACACTTTGTGGAGGTTAAATCCGTGTCAAGGACCGTCCTTGACAATGTTAATCGTGAAACACTGGATCAATACAAGCCGGAGGACAACATGCATCCTTGGAAACTAAAGAGATTGTCAAGGACAATTCAAACTTATCTTTTATCACAAAACATCCCCGAGGAGAAAGAATGGCAAATGGACTTATTGATTGTTTTTTTAAATTTAAGAGACAAAAAAGCGAAGATAGAAGTAGTAAAAGACATAGTTTTGTGATAGTATCTAAAAATTGCCAGCGAAAACGGGCCGTAGTATACCGGTAGTACAAGTGCTTTGGGAGCATTTAGACTGGGTTCAATTCCCAGCGGCCCGAATTGCGGGATTAGTTTAGTGGTAGAATAAGAGTTTTCCAAACTCTGGGCAGGCGTTCGATTCGCCTATCCCGCACATGGTTATTATTTATATATATGCTTTAGCTAGCGTACTCTTGGTAAGTTTATTTTCCTTTGCCGGAGCGTTGGCTCTGTCGATAAGAGAAGATGTCCTGCGTAAGTATCTTTTTGCTTTCATAAGTCTTGCTATCGGCGCAATGCTTGGAGATGCTTTCATTCATATCATTCCAGAAGCTCTGGAGAGTTCGTTAGATCCCGGAACAATAGGCGTTCTAGTAATTGGAGGGATACTTTTCTTTTTTGTTTTAGAAAAATTTCTGCATTGGCATCATCATGGCGAAGACAGAGAAGAAGCCCATATTCACCCAGTGGGCCAACTAGTGCTTTTCTCCGACGGAGTGCATAACTTTATCGACGGCATGATCATAGGGGCAAGCTTTTTGGTAAACACACAGGTGGGCATGGCTACCACCTTAGCCGTGATCCTGCATGAAATTCCCCAAGAAATAGGGGACTTTGCCGTACTTTTGCACGCAGGATATTCCAAAAATCGCGCGCTGTGGCTCAACTTTCTTTCCGCAGTATTCGCCATTTTAGGATTGCTTGTGGTAATTGCTCTGAATGAAATCGAACAAGCGGTAAGTTTCTGGTTCCTACCCATCGCCGCCGGAAGCTTTATTTATATCGCCATTGCCGATCTTATCCCTGAACTTCACAAAACAAAAGAGGTGAGATCTTCAATCTCGCAAATTTGCATAATAATATTGGGGGTGCTCGCCATGCTAACTCTAACTTTTTTGGAGTAATACGGAGTAATACTTCGTTACAGGCACATTTTTTAGAAAACCCTAGTTCGCCCAACTCCAGTCAGCGCCGGGATTCTTGGCATTGAAAACTTCAAAGTGAAGATGTGGTCCGGTAGAACGACCGGTAGAACCCACATAGCCTATTACTTCTCCTTGAGATACCTGCGCTCCGGTAGTAATAC
Source organism: Candidatus Nomurabacteria bacterium RIFCSPHIGHO2_01_FULL_41_71 (assembly GCA_001785355.1). GTDB lineage: Bacteria > Patescibacteriota > Minisyncoccia > Phycocordibacterales > UBA9973 > UBA9973. Next base: position 1,957 of record MFTQ01000016.1, read on the forward strand.
CAAGTTTGGACATATGGGCATAGAGAGTCTTGGTGCCATTTGGATGTTCAATGATTACCATATTGCCGTATCCGCCGTTGTATCCTTTTCGAGCCAAACTCACTCGGCCGGAAGCAGAGGCAAAGATCCTAGTGCCGGTCGGAGCGGCCAGATCCACCCCACGGTTACCGGGTCCATGAAGATCCTGACTCTTGCGCCTAAATTCCGGAACCGGATTGATAAAATATCCGACAACATTCTTCAAAATACTACCCGGCGAGGAACCTTTCGGCGACCCTGATTTGGGCGAGGAGGGTGCTTCGGGCATCACTCCATCCGGAATGATGAGCTCGTCTCCCACAACGAGTTTATCCTCCGCCGCCATATCGTTGAAAATGGTAATGGTCTCTATATCAACTTTGTAGCGCCCGGCAATACTTTTCAGAGTTTCTCCTTTTGCCACTATATGCCTTACTCCGGAGACCGGAAGAATAAAAAGAATATCGCCTTCGGCAATTTTACTGCTTTTCTTTAAATCGTTCGCCCACAAAATGGTATTGACCGAAACATCAAACATTTCAGCTATCTCGGAAAGAGTATCGCCGCTTCTCACCACATAAATGCTCATATCATCGGGGGAAAGTTCAAAATCCGCATCCATATCCGGACCTCCAACGACATCAAACATGCTTGTAGAAGGCACCAGGGCGTTGCCTGATGCGATATTGTCGGTAGCCCTTGGCGTATTATCTTCGCTTGAAAAGCTTGATTCTTTTTGTGAGCCATTAGATTCTTTTAAAATAGGGAAATGAGACATATCGGCTTCCAAGAGAGCCATTTTTTGAGAATTGTCAGTAACGGTATCTAGGGGGCCCAAGGCTTCTGCCCGACTTCCTAAAATAGAAGAAAAAAAGCCGGCATTGGCAACCGAAAGAGGAATAAAGAAGACCCCCAAAAAAAGAGAAACGGAAACAGCCGTATTTATTATTTTATTTTGAGGTTTTATAGACTATATGGTACCGAGAGATTCCTTCCTAAACCGAATTTATATACAAAATAAGGCTAGAATCACAGGACGACCTAAATTGTGCTGTAAACATAAGGTTCTCACGGTTTTACTCCTTTGTCTGCTTGCTATCATTAAAAGCTGTTAACCGCCGTCTAAGGAGACTAACTACAGGGTAGCTAAAATATGGGAGTAAGTCAATGAGTATGTGGAAAACAAATTTAAACTAAAAACTTGACAAATAAAATAAAAAGGTGTATAATGAAGGCATTTAATAATAAAAAATAGGATAAAGAACCGTGAGTTTGTATAATGGAGCATAGGGCAAACTAGGGTAAATGTATAAATTATAATTTAAAAATATATAAATTATGGCACTAATATTTGACGCCTTAAAAAGATTAAAAAGAAAAAAAGAAAATTCGGGGGAAAATACAGAACAAGAAGAATTAGCAAATGAGGTACTTGCAACGTTGGGATATTCACAGAAAGGAAAAAAACTGAAAAGAGAAAAAACACCGACGCCAAGAATGGATATGGAGGCGGTAGCCAGAAAGATTCAAGAGGAACTGAAAAAATCCCAGAGCACCAGCTGGGAAGAAAAGGATAGAGTAGCCAGAGATATATTCCTACAAGCAAAAGAAGACTTTCAGAATCAGAGAATCGCTGAATCGGGACCGCTTAAAAAACGCTGGGCCGCGACAGAAAAATGGTGGACGGGGATGGATGCCACAAAATCCGGCAGGATTGGGAAGACAATGCTTAGCGCGGCCTTGATGGGCGGCGCCACCATAGGCTCGGCCGCGCTTTTGGGCTATATTCCGTCTTCTGTCTATGGAGCGGCCACCAAGTTAGTGGGAAGAGTGGGGCTGGCTACCGCATTTACCACTGGATCCACTGGACTGAATATGTTTCTGGCTTCGGGGAAAATGGCGCAAATAAACGAAAACATTAAAGAAAATTCGGAACTGTATGATATAAAAGACGTTGGAAGAGCATTAAGGGGAGCCACGATGGCAGGAGGATTAGGATTTTCTCTTCTTATGGGCGGATGGATGGTAGTAGGCATAGGCGCAGGGGGGATGGTGGCGCGAGCTGGGTTAAATTATGCTTCAAATAAATACAAAGAAAATCTGGAAAGGAAGAAAAGGATTACTCTTGGTAGAATAGAGGTTCCGGCGGATAATTTTGATATTGATTCATTTGCCAAATATCTCAAAAGCATAGATGGCGAGTATGACAGCATAACCCGGAGCTTGAGAAACGCCAGATTGGCGAAAAATATTCTGGGCGGGGCTTTGACGATCGGGACCGGTGTGGCCACACTCGGAGCCTTGAGCGACATGGCGGAAGCAAGTAGTGATGACAGTCAAGCAGTTCGTCAAGCGGAAAGCGCGGCGCAAGAGCAAGCTGAACTGACTCCGGAATCAAGAGCGAATCTGCAAGATTCCTCTGTTCCCCCGCTTGCACCGGAGGCAACGCCTCCACCCGCGGAGTCTTTTACCGAAGCAATTCCTGAACAGCCCCAGGTGGGAATACCAATACAAGAGCCGGAGCCACCGCTCACTAGAACAATTGATGACAGCACTGCGGATGCCTTAGTGCATAAAGGCGAGGGTATAACGCATCCCTTGGCCAGACAGATAGAAGAAAATGGAGAGCTGGCTAGAGCTTTGGGATACAAGGGCGACATGGATGATGCCAGGGCGCTCCAGAATTTCACCCGCGGGCCGAGCGGAGCGGCATACAAGCTGGCCGGCGAACTTGGATATGTAAATGCGGAAACGGGTGAAGAGCTTCGGGTGGGACCGATAGACGAGATAGCCTACAAACTTAGCCTAAACAGCGAAGGGAAAATTGAAGTGGAAGAATTGAGGGGCGGAGGCGCGACGAGCGTGGAAAAACATACTCAAGGTGAGACATCGTATGAAGGAGACGCAAAGGAACGATATGAATACAAAGAAACGCCAAAGTATGGGGAGCCGAGAAAAGAAGTAGCGTCCGCAGATACTCCGACTCAAGCGCAGGAAACTCCAACGCAAGCTCCCACCACAGAAGAAGTTTTAGAAAAAGCGCGAGAAGAAATAAGAAAAACGGAGGAATTGGAAGAAAGGCTGCCGTTAGAATTTCCGCGCGCTCCGGAAAAATCTGAACCCGTTGAAGAAACTCCGGTGGAAGCGGAGGAAAACAAACAGACAGAAAATTCCCGCACGGGGGAAGTCGAGGAGGTCAGAGCCAGGGTAGAGAATGCATATCCGAGACCGGACAGATCTACAGGAGTAAACTACACTTATGATTCCGAAACCGGACCTTATGGGAGACAACATCCGTTTGATGGCGAGAGTCGGATAGGGGCGGGATTCGGACCGGACAGTCGAAGCTTGCGAGGAGAACGTTTCCCAGATACCGGCCAGCCAGGAGATTCGACCGGTACAAATTATACTTTCAGCTCCGGAACAGGACCTTATGGAGAACACGGACCGTTGTTTTACGATTTTGCTCCGGGATCAGAAATTCCTCCGGATGTAATGGGGGAACTAAATTTACCTTCCGAATTTACCAAAAATCATTTCGGTTTGTCGCCCGGAGAAATCTGGGAGGTGCGAAGTGTGTACGAGGAAAATCTGGATAAGCTATTGCCCCAGGATGAAAGTATCGACTGGTCAAGTATAAAAAATGTTTCCGCGCGAGATGTGCTGGCGAATGAAAAATTGACAAACGAGCCGGTTCATACCAACATGCTAACTTACCTCGGGATATTAAAAGAAGAGACCGGACTTGAACCTAGAGGCGGAATGTTCAGGACGGAAGAAACCCTGGGACAATACATAGTGAGAGCCCTGGAAAAAGCGGCGGATAATGGCAAACTGGATGCAATTCGAGATCGGGTTGAAGAGTTGTATAAATATGGACTCAAATATGGTATTATTAAATAAATAAAAATCATGGACATAAATACCCAAAAAGTGCAGAAAGAATTTCGAGAGAATATTATCAACCTATTCCAGATTGATAAATTGCCGGAAGATAAACAGGAAGAGACTATTAATCGCATAGGTAAACTAATTTTTCAAGCGGTGCTACTAAGAGTCCTGCCTCTTATGGAGGAAGCGGAAGTGGAAGAATACAACAAGCTTATCGAGGGCGGGGCAACCCCTGAGGCGGTGCTTGATTTCTTCTTTGGCAAAGTGCCGGGGTTTTTGGATATCATCGCCGAAGAGACTGAAAATTTCAGAAAAGAATCAGCTCAGGCGCTGGGTTAAGTGTGATATATTGGATGAGTGGAACATCTCAAGGGGTTGAACCAAAAGCAGAGAGAAGCGGCCGTCCATAAGGACGGTCCGCTTCTTATTGTGGCCGGCGCCGGCGCCGGCAAAACCAAGACTATCGTTCATCGAGTGGTAAACCTTATTCTCTCGGGCGTGCCTCCGGAGAAAATTTTGGCTGTCACCTTCACCAACAAAGCGGCCAAAGAAATGCGCGAACGGATTTCTGCCGCGATTAAAGAAATGTCAAGGGGCATCCTTGATACGGGGGAGAGACCGTTTGTCAGCACTTTTCACTCGCTCGGCGTGCATATCATAAAAGAAAACACGCGAATACTCGGACTTTCCAGATATTTTTCCATTCTGGATGAACAGGATTCGGGCGCTCTCATAAAAGAATCTTTAAAAGAGCTCGACCTCGATCCGAAACAATATGAACCGAGAAAAATAAGAAGCATCATCAGTCGGGAGAAGGGAAAATTTACCCGTCTTGAAGATTACCGGGAAAGAGAAAATCACACTTTGGGCAGAATAGTGGCGCAGGTCTGGGATCTGTATGAAAGAAAAAAAACAAAGGAGCAAGCTTTGGACTTCGACGATCTTCTGCTAAAATCAGTAAAACTTCTGAAAGAAAACGAAGAAATCAGGCGCCTTTATCAGGAGAGGTGGCAGTATATTCACATAGACGAATACCAAGATACCAACGAGGTGCAGTATCTAATGTCGCGAATGCTGGCGGAAAATAACGAAAATATTTGCGTGGTGGGAGACAGCGATCAGCTGATATATTCCTGGCGCGGAGCGAATCTGAAAAATATTTTGAGTTTTGATAAGGATTATCCGAATACCAAGGTGGTTATCTTGGAAGAAAATTATCGGTCGGTCGGAAATATCCTGAAGGCGGCAAATATGGTGATAAAAAAAAATAAATATCGGCCGGACAAAAATCTATTTACCAAAAATATTGAAGGCGAGAAAATCGGTTTCTATGAAGCGCTGGACGAGGGCGACGAAGCGGACTTCGTGGCGACAAAGATTTTGGAGATACAGGACAGTTGCGCAAATTCTGCCCGAGCGGGGTCGCTGTCTGTGCGTGCTCGCACAGCGCTGCCTCTCGGCTCGTCAGCCTGCGAGACACCTCGCCTGGGCAAACTTGCGCAACTGTCCGAAGTGGCAATTTTATACCGCGCCAATTTCCAGTCCCGCGCGCTAGAGGAAGCGATGCTCCGATACAATATTCCGTATCAGGTGCTGGGAGTGAAATTTTTCGAAAGAAAAGAAATCAAGGACACTTTGGCATATCTGCGCGCATCCTTAAATCCGGAAAGCCTCTCCGATATAAAAAGAATTTTAAATTTCCCGACTCGCGGAATCGGCAAGGCCACTCTGGCAAAGATTCTAAGCAAGGATACGGAAAATCTGCCGGAAAAAATGAAGGAAAAAATAAAAAAATTTAATGCCATTCTGGAAGAAATAAAAAATAAAATAATGCAAGAACGAGCAAGCGCGGTAATAAAATTCCTGGTAAAACATACAGGTATTGAGAGGGAACTTTTGGGGGGCGGAGAGGAAGAACTGGAGAGACTGGCAAACATACAGGAACTCGCGACTCTTGCCCTAAAGTATGATCATTTGTCAAACGGAGCTGGGATTGAAAGGCTTTTAGAAGATGCGGCCCTGGCTTCGGATCAGGATTCATTGCTGATAAATCAGGACAATAAAAAGGAAATAAAAGATGCGGTCAAGCTCATGACCGTGCATGCCTCCAAAGGTTTGGAATTCAAATATGTTTTTATTACCGGACTTGAAGACGGACTCTTTCCGACCCAAAGAAACGGAGAAATAAAAACAGCCGAGGATGCCGAAGAAGAGCGCAGGCTTTTCTATGTGGCGCTCACCCGAGCGAAAGAAAAATTGTTTTTATCGTTCGCCAACTTCCGCACCATCTTCGGATCCCGCCAGATAAATACCCCGTCAGAATTTATAGGTGACATATCGCCAAATTTATTGGAAATAGAAAAAGAGAAGAATAAAATTAAAACGATTTACATATAAACACATCTGCGCCATAGCGCAGACGGGAAAAAATATGAAAGCAAAAAAATCTTTGGGGCAAAATTTTCTGAAATCCCAAATTGCGCTTCGAAAAATCATAGAAGCTGGAGAAATTTCAGAAGAAGATATCATCTTGGAAATAGGCCCCGGCAGGGGCGCGCTCACCGAGAAATTACTGGAAAAAACCGGGCTGGTGATAGCGGTAGAAAAGGATCATAAATTGGTTGAATCTCTTAAAATTAAATTTGCAAAAGAAATAAAAGCCAATACTCTCATACTGGTATATGAGGATATTTTAAAATTTGATATTAGAACTTATAATCTAGAAACCAGAACCTATAAAATTATAGCCAATATCCCCTACAACATCACCGGAGCGATACTTAAAAAATTCTTAACGGCAAAACATCAGCCAAAGCGGATGGTGCTAATGGTGCAGAAAGAAGTGGCGGAGAGAATTGTGGCAAAAAACAAGAAAGAAAGTATCCTCTCCATTTCAGTCAAAGCGTATGGGGAGCCGAAAATGATAATGAAGGTTTCGAGGAGATATTTCTCGCCGGAGCCCGAGGTGGATTCGGCCATTATAAAAATCAGCGATATATCCAGAAAAACATTTGAGAAAAATAATGTGGGTGAAGAAAAATTCTGGGAAATAGTGAAGAGGGGTTTTGCCCATAAGCGCAAAAAGCTCTCCGGCAACCTGAAAGCCCTATGTCAAAGAGACACTTTGACATATCTTGAAAATAAACGGGCGGAGGATTTGACCCTCCCGGACTGGCTTGCTATTGCAAAAATGTGTTATTATTAAAAGATAAAATACTTGGATTTGTTAAAAAACAAGAAATTTATTATTTTTGCTTGCGCAATTGTATTTTTGGTTTTGGTTTTCTTTTCCAAATATGGGTTCGGATTTAAAAAGCATGTAAAAAATCCCAGCCTTTCCGCCGGAAATGAATATTTAAATTCGGAATTAACCCTGGCAAGTTTGGTAAACAGAGATTCCGACTTGGACGGAGTATTGGATTGGGAAGAGGGTCTCTGGGGCATGGACCCAAAAAAATCAGACAGCGACGAAAACGGAGTTTTAGATAAAGATGAAATAATCAAATTAAAAGAAGAAGCAAGTTCCCAGCAAGGGGAATCCTCGCTCTATTTGCCGGAAGATGAAGAAAATCTGACCGAGACGGACAGATTCTCCAGAGAATTATTCTCCACGGTCGCCGCCTTAAACCAAGCCGGGGTCGTAGATCAATCCACAATAGACAAACTAAGCGAGTCGTTAGTGGAACAGATGGGAATCACAGCTTCTAAAAAAATATTCACTATCGCCGACATAAAAATTATAGATGATAATTCCACACAAGCGATAAAAAAATACGAGAGCGCTTTGGGTAGTCTTTATCAGCAACATATTATAGAAACCGATGTGTATGGAATATTGGCAGAATCATTAACCTCCGAAGGAGACATAGACATAAACGCGCTAAACAAGCTTGACCCGATAATAGGGCATTTCAGGGGGATTATAAAAGGAATGGTTGGTATGAGCGTTCCTCGATCTTTATCACTGGCGCATTTGGAAGTCTTGAATGATTTTCAAAAAGTGATGGAAAATATAAGCAATATAAAGCTTGTCGATAGCGACATCATAATAGCCATGAGCGCCATAAGCCAGTATGAGAGCGCCGATGAAAAACTCAAATATTCCATTCAGGGCTTGATCGACGCAATCAATCAAAAATTGAGTAATTAAAGGGGAAAAGATATAATAAAATCAATAAAATGCCTTTCCGAAACCAAAAAGTTCAGAAATTTGTCTCTCTCTTTATAATCGTCTGTATGCTTGTTCCGGCTTTTTCATTTTTTTTAAAACCAAAAAGGGCGGAAGCACTTTTTGGTATAGTTTTTGACCCAACCCATACAGCCGTCACCGCCAAAATTGTGGCTCAAGAAATTCTCCGGCAATTCCTTATGGCGGCGGCCAGAAAACTGCTTGAGAGAATGACTCAAAACACCATCAACTGGATAAATTCCGGTTTTCATGGAAATCCTTTATATATCGAGAACTCCAGATCGTTTTTTAAAGACATAGCGAAATATGAAATAAGAAATTTGGTGAATATGTTTGGCTATGACAGCCGCCGATTTCCGTTTGGCAAAGACTTCGCCCTCAATATCATAGACAGCTACAAGAGGCAGGCGGAATATAACGCCGAATATACTTTGAGTCGGGTAATCGATGATCCGTATTTTCTGGAACAATATAGAAACGATTTCAATGTGGGAGGTTGGAACGGATTTCTGGTGAACACCCAGTATCCGCAGAACAATTACATAGGCTTTCAGATGCTGGCAACCGAAGAACTCGCCCGCCGGCTGGAAGGCACCACGGAAACCGCTGCCAAAAAAGTGCAGACCACCCTAGATAGAAGCATGGGCTTCCTCTCTCCGCAAACTTGCCCATCGAATCCAAAATACAATAATGGGAAAAATGAATTTCAGCGGCCAAGCTTTAAATCAAAATTAACCCCCCCAGCCCACCCGGGCGCGGAGCCGGATGAATTCGCTGGTGAAGAAGCGCAAGAGACTTATCAACAAGCAGTCGCCGATTATAACCAGGCGCTGAACAAGTTTAATAGAGACAGAGAAAATGAAAGAGGTGCGTGGCAAATGGAGAACACCTGCCCGGACGGGTTGGTGTCCACCACTCCGGGCGCGGTAGTCGGAGATCAGATTAAAAACGCTCTGACTTCAAAAGTGCGTAGCGCCGAACTTGCCGCGGCTATGGGCAACAGCTTGGCGGCCATATTTGACGCTCTGATTAATAAGTTTCTGGATATGGGTTTAAATTCTCTCACTAACAGGAATAATCGACAAGAAGAAGATGTTTCTCTGGATGATTTTGAATACATGGGAGATACCATAAACAGCGCGCGAGATATACCCTTGCCACCGGAAGACACCACCGGTAGTGAATCAAGCTGTCCGGTGCCTACCACTTCGGCAACCTTATGCCAGAATGTGGACCAGAATACGGTGCTTGGCATATTAAACAAGTACCCCCCGAACAACGACGGCATGACCCAGGCAATCCAGGAAGTGAGGACCGTTTACCCTTCGGCTTCCGTCATCAGTCACCCGACAAATCTGGACAAGATCGACTTCGGCGGAGGATTGATCGTGGATGTCGGTATCGGCTTCGGCGGAGCCACTCCTTCCTGGGGATGGATACAAGAATGCAACTGCGGTGGAGGAGGCGCGGGGTCAGGCGGAGGAAGTGGAACTACTACCGGAGGGGGCAGTGGGAGCGGCGGCCAGGCGATTTCATTGCTTTCCGATGTCCAAGCGGAGAGAGCGAAATACGGCACACCGCTCACGCCGGAGCAGATGGGAGCGATAGTCAACACGGTCGCCTATAAAAATCGCGCTTTGGGATACGGCTTGTCGCGCAAAGAATCCGGAGAATTCTGCCCATCGCCCGCGGGATCCGTGGCCTGCGATATCATTCACCACCAGCCGACCAACACTCTCTATGATGTGCTTGCTTCTTCCAATGACCCGGCCTGGCTCTCGGTGCCACATCACAACAATCCGGCCCGCCCGTGGGTGGCGCCGGTGGCGCCGTAGAGAGAATGAGATAGAAAATTCATAAAGTTAAATGATCAAAAAAAGTAAAAATAAAATCAGTTTAATGCCGAGCGAGAGAATCATAAATAGAATACTTTTTGTTCGTGGCAAAAAAGTAATGATGGATCGCGACCTGGCCGAACTTTATGCGGTTGGGACAAAAAACTTAAACAAGGCCGTAAAAAGAAATATGGGAAGATTTCCTTCTGATTTTATGTTTCAATTGACTAAAAGTGAACTACAATCTTTAAGGTTCCAATTTGGCACCTTAGAAGAAAGGTCGCAATTTGTGACCTTAAAGAAAGGTCGCGGACAACATGCAAAATATCTGCCTTACGCTTTCACTGAGCAGGGTGTAGCCATGTTATCCAGCATTCTAAACAGTAAAAGAGCAATAATGGTTAACATCCAAATCATTAGAACCTTCACGCATCTGCGAGAATTACTTGCAACAAATACAAAATTGAGGATAAAAATCGAAAATATGGAGAAAAAGTATGATTTTCAGCTGAAAAAAATATTTGATGTATTAAAACAGCTTCTGATGAAGGAGGAAAAACCAAAAAGACAAATAGGATTCAAAATAAAATGAGTAAATCATTCAAAAAAATAATCCCGTACATCCTGATCCTGGTCGCGGCTTTCGCCCTGACGGGATTTTGGGGGACAATAGAGAAAGCACAGGCAAGCTCACATCCAGATGAAATGGGTACATGCCGAATACCTGCCAGTGGGGAATTTTCCTTATTTGAAACGGAGAGGATGAAAAGAGGAGATTGCAACATGCCCGGTTCATCATTTACACCGGACACGACCGCCGGCGAGCCGCCGGCTAAGGCAGAAATAATCAGAAGAACTGGAGAAGAACAAACAGCCCTAGAAAGGCTTATTGATCAGGCCTGCGGGCTTAATCCTATTTCTCAGGGGTGTATCTTGAGACTTTTTTATTTTATTTTATATAACATACCGGCTTTTCTTCTATGGCTTTCGGCTATATTTTTTAACGCAATACTGGGCTTGGCTTTATATAGCGAATTGTATACCTCTTCAACATTTATTCCGGAGGCATGGGGTATAGTCAGGGACCTGTCAAACATATTTTTCATTATCGTACTACTTTATATAGCAATTCAGACGGTTCTGGGCATAGGCGGACATGGCGGCGGACCGAAAAAAATGATCGCCCAGGTTATAATCATGGCCCTATTGATAAATTTCTCCATGTTTTTCACCAAAGTGGTGATAGATTCGGCAAACATTTTAGCCTTGGTTTTTTACAATAAAATAAATGTGGAAACAGGAAACTCGAGCGGTGCACCCAGAGCTTATACAGCGGTTACGACTAGTCCCAATGAAAAAGATATTTCCGGTGGAATGGTAAAAGCCTTCGATCCGACACAACTTTTAAGTGAAAAATTCTTTACTAAGGCAAAAGAGAACACGGTACTGGGTCGTGTTGTGGTGGACGAAGTACCCTTCGGAATACTGCTTGGAATTATCCTAATTGCCGGAGGCATAATGCTTTTTGCAGCTTATGCGTTTTTTATAGCCGGCCTGAGTTTTCTCGGAAGATTGATAGAACTTTGGATCCTGATTATTTTTTCTCCTTTCGCCTTTATGTCTTCGACCTTGCCCATTTTGGGACATATTGACCATGTGGGGTGGGATGCTTGGCTCAAGAGGCTTCTATCGGCTGCTTTTATGGCGCCGATTTTTATGTTCTTTATGTATTTTATATTCAAATTGGTAAAAGCGGATATATTCGGGAACTTGATAAAAAAAGATCAAGATGCCGTAGCTATGATACTCTCAATCTTAATTCCCGCTTTAGTAATTCTTATTCTTCTTCTGGTGGCTACCAAATATGCCAAAAAAGGGTCCGGTCAGCTCGGAGAAATGATGATAAAAGCCGGAACGGCGGCAGCAGGACTGGCGGGGGGGTTGGCGCTTGGTGCAGCCACTGGCGGGGCGGCTGTAGCTTTGCGAGGGACTGTCGGCCGTGGAGCTGCTAACTTAGCAGAAAGCGATAGATTCAGAAACTGGGCGGCAAAAACTAGGGGGGGTCAGTTTATATCAAACAGAGTTAGTGGTTTAGCTTCGAGAACTTTTGACGCAAGAGAAGCGCCCGGAGCTGGGGCTTTGGCTAAGATGGGTGGGGTAAATCTTGGCGCAGCAAAATCAGTCGGGCTAGGACCGAAAAAGGGTTTTGCTGAAAATAGAGCAGAAGCAGTAAAAAAGAGAGAAGAATTTGTCAAAAAACAATTGGATGTAAGTGATGCTGGAAAAGCAGAACTGACACGGGGAGGCATGGATGTCGCTAGGGCAACAGAATTAAGACGCCAGATGAGAGATGGAGGAATGAGTGTAGCAGATCAGTTAACATATTATAATCAAATGATAGGGGGTGGAATAACGCCCGATGACCTAGGAAAAGTTTCACGATATATAAATGCAAGGAGAAGAGATGTTTATGCAGACAGACTAGAAAGAAGAACACTACCGTCAGTAACACTACCGTCAGTATTGGGTACTCTGCGAGGACCTGCACAAAAGAGACGGGCATCACTAAGAATTGCCGCAAACAAAATAAGAGAGAGTGCCGATTCAGCTCAGAAAAAAGCAAATATAGCCGCTCTAGCAGCAGGTTTGGCGGCCGCGGGAACTACCCCCCCAGCAGCGGGAGGCGCGCCGCCACCGCCTGTTGCTCCACCGGCCCCTCCGGCCCCATGTTGGGTAGCAGAAGTGTTATATGGAATCAATGATCAAAGAACACATGCCGCTAGACTATGGGCTACTACGAATGATAACTGGTTCACTAAACTTTATAAAATACATGGAGAAACTTGGGCAAAATGGCTTACTATTCACAAGTGGGTACAACCTGTTGTTAAACCAATATGGGATGTGATAGCAATAAAGGGGCAACTCCTCGCAATAAAAGCTAGAAGCGATGAATCTTCACTGGATGAAAACTTTAATTATTTATTGGAAAAAGTAAAATAACATGGACCCAGAAACAGAAAAAATAATAAAGGAACAAATGAAAAAATTACCTATAGAGGTAACGAATCTTCTGGCTGACCTAAATTTAGGCGGAAAAATATTAGGAATAGGTAAAAGGAATGGGCTAGACGAAAATCAGTCTCAGGCACTTCAACTAGAAACTAATTTGATGTTGCTTGGCTTAGTACATCCTGACGATTTCTCAGATGAGTTAACGGAACGTTTAAAAATAAATGATACGATATTGGATAACATAGTAAATGACATAAATAAAGAAATTCTAAGTGGAATTCGAGAAAAACTTATTGAGACTTTCAATAAAAATGTTGAACCTTCAACAGACGAAGAAACAGAAATTGAACCAAAGCTAGACGAGCGTTTTGGGAAAGATGTTACAAAGAGTAAGATTTTTTATTTCGGCAATAGAGCTAATAGAGAAGCCGCACACAAAATAAGAATGGAGGCAAAATTAGACAGCGGAACAAAAACATAGAAAAAAGAGTCAGTTTTACACACCCTATAAATTCATTTTTTTGCGGTATTTGATGTTATAAAAATAAGGATAGGTTATCCACATATTTATATAAAAAGCTTGACTTATACTCCTTATTTTTATAATATATAGATATGGACTACATAAACAGAGCTATAAATATAAAAGAACTGCTTGAAAAAGGGCAAGTTTTGGTAATATATGGGCCTCGTAGAGTCGGTAAAACAACGCTTGTTTCAAACTTTTTAAAAGAATACTCTAAACCCTATTTATCAAAAACTGGAGATGATATAATCGCTAGAACCATTCTTTCTTCCGAAGACTTGTCGCGAATTACAAATTTGGTGGAAGGGTATTCGCTTTTTTTCATTGACGAAGCCCAGCAAATTGAAAATATCGGGAAAGGTTTAAAGTTGATAGTTGATTCACAAAAAGAAATGAATGTTATCGCCACGGGATCTTCCAGTTTTGATTTAGCCAACAAAATAGGAGAGCCACTTTTAGGGCGAAAAAGAACAATCACACTTTACCCAATTTCTGTATTTGAATTATTGAAACAGTTGCCTAAAAGCGCGGTATTTTCCATGCGTGATACGCTTTTGTTGTATGGAGGATACCCTCAAATAGTGACAGAAAAAAATGTATCAAGAAAAATTGAACTGTTGCAAGAAATCGTCAGCTCCGCTTTATTTAAAGATATTTTTGAACTTGAAAAAGTAAAATCTCCACAAAAAATTCTTGATCTTGTAAAGATGTTGGCGTATCAAATCGGACAACCTGTTTCTGCGGGCTCTCTCGCCAACGACTTGGATATTGACGCCAAAACGGTTGAGAGGTACCTGGACTTGCTTGAAAAAAATTTCATAATTTTCAGATTGGGAGCATTTTCGCGAAATTTACGCAACACCATTAGATTCAAACAAAAATATTTCTTTTGGGATGTTGGTATTCGCAATGCAATTATAAATAATTTTAATGCCATAAGCGGTCGTGATGATATGGGGGGATTATGGGAAAATTTCTGCGTGGTGGAACGGATAAAAAGAAATGCGTATATTGGCATAGAAAAACCAAATTACTATTTTTATCAATCTTATCAAAATCAAGAAATTGATTTGATTGAGGAAATGAACGGTTACCGCGCTTTTGAATGCAAATGGAGAGCGGGAAAATTATCGCGTAATAAAGATTGGAAAACTGAATATCCAGAAAACCCGGTGCTTGTTATAAATAAAGACAATTTTACCGATTTTTTTTAGACATCTGGGCAATTTTTTGGTAGAATTTAGTTATCTATAAACTTATGACAGGCAAATTAAAACAAATAATTAAAGAAGGGCTGGCGAAACTTCCTAAAGAAGCGCAAGATGCGATAAATTCTTTGGATTGGGGAAGTATTGCGGAAGAAATTGGGAAAAAATATTTGCTGACAGAAAGCGAAGTAAATGATTTGCAAGTGGAAACCTTTCTTGTATTGGCAGGCATTGAAGACTGGGATTCTTATACAAGAAATGTTGAAAATCAATTAGGCACCAGCAAAAATGAAGCGGAAAAAATATCCGAAGAAATTAATCAAAAAATATTTAATCCGATAGCGGAAAAAATGTCGAAAACTACGAAAGTAGAAGAAACCCCGGACATTTCTCCAGCTCTCGACACGCGTTTTGAGAAAGTCCCGGAAGAAACAAAAAAGATAATCATCGAGTCCGGCTATCATGCCAAGCTCTTTTCCATCGGCACGGACAATAAGCTTTCAATCCCGCAGATGGGAGCCCTGGAAAAAGCGACCACCGGCATCCTCACCGGATCTGTGCATACGGAAAGCTTCGAAGGAAAATTAAAAGAAACATTGGGTTTGACAGACGAAGCCGTCAAAAAACTCGCGACAGAAATAAACGATCAGATCTTGCGACCGATCCGGAAAAAAATGGAAGAGTCCGGCAGAGTAAATATAAAAATAGTTAAACCCCCAAGCCCACCCGAAGCGCAAAAAGCAATGCCGGAATTGAATGCTTTAGAACTGGAAGCGCCGACAGAAAAAGAGCGGATGGAATCGGAAAAAGACAATAAAATAGCCATACAATCCATAATAAATAGAAAGTTAAGCGGTTTGGTACAAACTTCAAACAT
The DNA here is from genome assembly GCA_001785355.1 of Candidatus Nomurabacteria bacterium RIFCSPHIGHO2_01_FULL_41_71. Taxonomy (GTDB): domain Bacteria; phylum Patescibacteriota; class Minisyncoccia; order Phycocordibacterales; family UBA9973; genus UBA9973. Next base: position 17,516 of record MFTQ01000016.1, read on the forward strand.
AAAAATCAAATACGCTCTCGATAATCCGCCAAATGTCCCGTCCGGCGTCGCGCAACAAGTGAAAACTTATCCGCCAAAAGCTGATCCATACAGATTATCTCCGGAAGAATAGTTTACTAGCCTAGCACTAAATTCAATGCAATTCAAAGTTCCACAATTTTTAGAAATAGAAGACAAAATATTCGGCCCTTTTACTTTCAAGGAGTTTGTGTATTTGGCGGGCGGAGCCGGACTGTGTTTTATTTTATACCGACTGCTCGGAGTATGGTTTGGTTCCATCCCAATAGTTCTGGTGGCCGGATTATCTTTGGCGCTCACTTTCTACCGGCCCAACGACAAGCCATTCATCAATATGCTTGAATCCATGTTTAAATATGGTTTTCAAAACAAACTTTATATCTGGAAAAGGAAAAAAGGGAGAGTCCAAGAAAAAAAAGAAGCGGTGGTCAAGGTTCAAGAATTTTATCAGGTTCAAAGCGCTCGCCTGAGCCCGAGCAAACTTCGAGACCTGGCTTGGAGCTTGGATGTTTTAGATTTAAAAAAAGGTTCGGAAAATTAACTATATGGCCCTAAACGCAAAAGCAACTCAAGAGTTTGTCCCCGTCAAGGAAATCCGTGACGGTATTGTAATTCTCAAAAATGGAGATCTCCGAGCCATCGTGCTCGCCAATTCCATTAATTTATCTCTAAAATCCAACGACGAACAGACAGCCGTCATTCTCCAGTTCCAAAACTTTCTAAATACTCTCGATTTTCCGATTCAAATTTCCGCCCAGTCAAGAAGGTTGGATATCCAGCCCTACCTTATCGCCCTTGAGGACCGGATAAAAGTGCAAAACGAACAACTGCTTAAAATCCAGACCAGAGAATACATAAATTTTATCAAAGAATTTACCGACACGGTAAGCATTATGACCAAAAGTTTTTTTGTCGTGATACCCTATACCAATACTCTTTTCCGCCCCAATAAAAATATATTGGAAAGTCTCTTCGGCTGGAGCAGGGGGGGAGGATCGGTAAAAGCGCAAATTGATTTTGAAGAGAAGCGTTCTCAACTTGAAGAAAGAGTGGGAGTGATCGAGCAGGGGCTCGCGCGCTGTGGCATAAATTCCGCCCAGCTGGGTACCGAAGAGGTTATAGAAGTGTTTTACAAAATTTTCAATCCCGGCGAAACAGAAGGAAAAATTCAGATAAATTAAAACAATATGTCAATTTTAGAAAAAATTTTTAAAAAAGCGGGAATAGGAACAAGCGGAGAAGTCAGGGCTTCGACTCTGGCCATATCTCCGGAAGAAATTTACGAGTCGGCCAAGCTCGAGCTTGAAGACGTGATAGCGCCTTCGGCTCTAAAGATAGAGGCCAAGTCCATAAAGCTTGGAGACAAAATCGCCCGGACATTCTTTATAATTTCCTATCCAAAGTTTCTGACGGACAACTGGTTTTCTCCCGTTATCAATCTGGATAAAATTTTCGATATCTCTATTTTTATCCACCCCATAGACACTTCGCTCATATTGCGTCAGTTCCAGAAGAAAGTGGCAGAGGTGCAGAGCCAGATAGCCGTCCGAGAATCGCGGGGAATGGTGCGCGATCCGATGCTCGACACCGCCTATCAGGATCTGGAAGGCTTGCGAGACAGCCTGGTTCAGGCGGAACAGAAAATGTTCGATGTCGGAATTTACATTACTATATACGCCAACAGCGAGGCAGATCTTTTCAAGGTAGAAAATGAAATCAAATCCATCTTGGAGTCAAAATTAATCTACATAAAACCGGCTCTTTTCCAACAGGAAGCCGGATTCAAGAGTGTTATCCCGATAAATACCGACCTTCTGAAAATCCATCAAAAATTGAACTCCGAACCGCTTTCCAGCGTTTTTCCTTTTATTTCTTTCGACCTTACTTCGGACAGGGGAATTCTCTACGGGGTAAACCGACATAACTCCAGCCTGGTTATTTTCGACCGATTTTCTCTGGAAAACTATAATTCGGTCACTTTCGCCAAGTCCGGCTCCGGTAAATCTTATGCCACAAAATTGGAAATCTTAAGATCTCTGATGTTTGATGTTGATGTGTTGGTAATAGACCCGGAAAAGGAATACGAATATCTGACAGAAGCCGTAGGTGGAAGATATTTCAGTATTTCCCTTTCTTCCGACCATCATATCAATCCCTTCGACTTACCTGCTCCGAGAGAAGATGAAACGGCGGAGGATGTGCTTCGAAGCAACACCATAAATTTGGTGGGTCTTTTCCGACTGATGCTCGGCGGACTCACCCCGGAAGAAGACTCCATGGTGGACCGAGCCATCACGGAAACTTACGCGGTAAAAGATATCACTCCGAATTCCGATTTCTTAAACATCGAGCCTCCGCTTCTCTCCGATTTTGAAATGGTGCTTGCCGGCATGGAGGGAAGCAATTCTCTGGTGGAGAGATTGTCTAAATATACCAAAGGTTCATGGTCCACTTTCTTAAATAGACCGTCAAATGTGGATATCGACAGAAAATTCGTGGTCTTTTCGGTGCGAGATATGGAAGACGAGCTCAAGCCGGTCGCCATGTATATCATCATGCATTATATTTGGAACTCCATCAGAAAAAATTTGAAAAAACGCCTTTTGGTAGTGGACGAAGCCTGGTGGATGATGAAGTCCGAAGACACTGCTTCCTTCCTCTACGGCATGGCAAAGAGAGGGCGAAAATATTATCTGGGGCTCGCCACCATAACCCAGGACGCCGCAGACTTTATGAAATCTCCCTACGGAGTGCCTATTATCACCAACTCCTCCATTCAGCTTCTTTTAAAGCAGTCGCCGACCACCATCGATGTCTTGCAGAAAACATTCAATCTGACCGACGAAGAAAAATATCTGCTTCTGGAATCCGGAGTGGGCGAAGGAATATTTTTCGCGGGACTGAAACATGTGGCCATAAAAGTGGTGGCTTCCTACACCGAAGACCAAATCATCACTTCGGATCCGTCCCAAATACTTTCCAATAAAAAGGAAAGAATGGAGCTTGAAGCTGAAGGATGAGCGTGTTAGAATTTATATATGAATTTAAAGCTATCTGCTCTGATTATAATTCTCTTTCTGGCGATTTTCCCAATGAGAATTTACGCTGTTTCACCAAGCAGTATCTCTATGAACATCACGCCGGAGAATCCGGCTCCGTTTGAAGAGGTAAATATTTCTCTGGAGAGTTAT
>MFTQ01000017.1:0-18605 GCA_001785355.1 Candidatus Nomurabacteria bacterium RIFCSPHIGHO2_01_FULL_41_71
ACTTCTACTTCCGGCATAAAGACTTTCTGTGGCATTGCCCCGAGAGCTTCTCGAGCGAAAGTCATCATGGACTCTTTGGTAATTCGCTCATCGGGTAAAAACACCACCGTATTATTCTTTTTTTCAAGTGCGGCGAAAATTATTTTTCTTCCAAAATTATCTTTTACATGCGCGGAAAGCTTGGAAAAAATATCGTATAGTCTAAGCTTTTCTTCAAGATCCTTAATGTCTCCTTTTTCTTCATCGGACAAATCCAAAGAAGGCAGAAGTGATTTCGATTTAATTAAAATTAGGGTGGAAGCCACCACCAGAAACCCCGCCGTTTCTCCCGGAGACAATTTTCCCATGTCGTTTACATATTTCAGATAATCTTCGGTGACTTCCGCAAGCGAGAAATTGCAAATGTGTAATTTTCTCTTCTCCACAAGATCAAGAAGGAGGCCGAGCGGACCTTCGAAAACAGAAGTTTTGACCGTATAACTCGGATAGTTTTGGGTTTCCATTGTTATATGCTAACATTTTCTTATGAAATCTAAAAGCGTTCGGCTTTCAAAGAATGTTGTCCCAATAGAATACGATATACAGTTAAAGCCGGATCTGGATAACTTTACTTTTGAAGGCGTGGAAACCATCAGTCTTAGTATTTTGCAAAAGACTAGAATAGTTACTCTGCACTCCAAAGAGCTCGAGATTAAAACTGCTTCTGCCGAAGCCTTGCTTTGGCGAAAACGCCAAAGCAAGGCTTCGGCACTCTTTGCCAAAAAAATTAGTTATAACAAGAAGGCCGAAACAGTCACTTTTATATTTTCTAAACCGATACCACTTGGAAAAAATAAATTAACTTTAGTATTCAAGGGAATACTAAACGACAAAATGCGCGGGTTTTATAAAAGTTCGTACAATATAGAGGGTAAAACATATCACATAGCAACAACACAGTTTGAGGCCACAGATGCTAGGCGCGCCTTCCCCTGCTTTGATGAACCGGCATATAAGGCAGTATTTCATATTTCGCTTGTCGCACCGAAAAATAAAACGGTAATCTCAAATACTTTGTCGGTATCTGTCTTGGAACATGATGCCGGATATCAGATTGTAAAATTTTCTCCTACACCAAAAATGTCTACGTACTTGCTTGCATTCATTGTCGGCGATTTTGAATGTATCGAATCTAAAACCAAAAATGGAATTTTGGTCCGCGTTTTCACTACTCCTGGAAAAAAACATCAGGCAAAGTTTGCGCTAAAATGCGCTGTGAAGACTTTAGAATTTTACGAAAAATATTTTGACATCGCTTATCCGCTTCCAGTTTTAGATATGATAGCTATTCCCGACTTTTCTTCCGGAGCTATGGAAAATTGGGGAGCTATTACCTACCGCGAATCCGCTCTGCTTGTAGATGAAAATCATTCCTCTGTATCCAATAAGCAATGGGTCGCGCTTGTGATCGCGCACGAAATAGCCCACCAATGGTTCGGCAACCTTGTGACCATGGAGTGGTGGACGCATTTATGGCTTAATGAAGGATTCGCTTCATATATAGAATACTTGGCAGTAGACAAACTTTTCCCAAAGTGGGATATCTGGACTCAGTTTTCTACGAATGATTTGGGAATTGCCCTTAGACTGGACAGTCTTCTCCACACGCATTCCATCGAAATACCAGTCCATCATCCGGATGAAATAGGGGAAATCTTTGATGAAGTTTCATATTCCAAAGGAGCATCGATCATTCGAATGCTTGCGGATTATTTGGGAGAAAAAGATTTTCGGGACGGCTTGCGTTATTATCTGAAAAAGCATATTTATAAAAATACAGAAACAATTCATCTTTGGCAAGCTTTTGAAAAAATCTCAAAGAAACCTGTCGCAAAGATAATGCATAATTGGACTTCCAAACCCGGCTATCCTGTCGTCAAAGCCGAAATAAAAAATAAAAAACTGGTTTGGTCCCAAGAAAGATTTTTTGCCAGCTCAGTTTCAAAGAAAAAAGCAAAAGACAAAACTAAATGGGAGATTCCAATAACTTTCAAAAAAAATAAAATAAATTTTGGCGAGACGGGGTTCTACAGGACGGCTTATTCGAAAGAATTATTAGAAAAACTTCGTGAGCCAATACAAAATAAAAAATTAAGTGCTCGCGACCGACTGGGCATTATTCGTGACCTTTTTGCTCTTGCTGAAGCAGGAATAATTTCCACCACTGATGCATTGGAATTTTTGTCTGCGTATAGAAATGAAACTAATTATACCGTCTGGCTGGAGCTTGCTTTGGGGTTAGCGCGCCTAGAGCAGTTGCTTGCCAAAACAAGCTCCAAGAAAAACTTGGACAAGCTTATCTTAAATTTATTCTCCCCTCTTGCCTCCCGCCTCGGCTGGAATAAAAAGAAAAATGAACTTCATACTGACACTCTTCTTCGCTCACTCGCTATCTCGCGCGCGGGACGTTCCAACGATAAAAAAATAATTACTGAAGCCAGAAAAAAATTCGCGCAAATGCAAAAAAGCAGATATCTGGACCCCGATATTCGAGGCGCAGTATATGCGATAGTCGCTTCGACAGGAGGCAAGAAAGAATACGGAACTTTTATAAAAAAATACAAAAAAGAAACATTACACGAAGAGAAGAATAGAATAGGTGGAGCTTTGGGAAACTTTAAGCAAAATAGAATCTTATGTGATATTGTACGCTTCGCTTTTTCGAAAAATGTCCGTCCGCAAGACACCATAGGCATCATTTCATCCGTCGGAGCAAATCCGGCAGGTAGAGATGTATGGTGGAATTTTGTAAAAAAGAATTGGAAAATACTTGTTTCCCGCTACGGTGACGGCGGACATCAGCTGTCAAAATTAGTCAAAGCGATAAACTCGAGCGCCGAGTCAAAGCACCTCTCTTCCTTCAAAAAATTCTTCAAAACCCATCCGGCCCCCGGAGCCAAACGCGCCATAGAGCAAGTCCTGGAACGTTTAGAAGGCAACATTGTATGGCTGAAAAAAGATGGAAAGAAAATAGAGAAGTTTTTGAAATAAAATAAAGATTTTTTATTAATTAAAGCAAACTGTCGATAATTTCCGCATATGCTAAAATTCACGACAATTTCTAACAACTTCTATTTGTTCGCGTCGATTTTGGCGGCGAGGATAAAGTCGTTTTCGGAGAGGCCGCCAATAGCGTGAGTCCAGAGTTCAAGCAGAACTTTGTTGTAATGAACGTGAATGTCAGGATGATGGTTTTCCATTTCGGCGATATCGGCCACCCTTTCTACGAAATTTATCGCGCCGATGAAATCTTTGAATTTGAATTGTTTGGAGATTTTCTTACCTTCATCGTCCATCGCCCAGTCAGAGACCTCATCTAAATAATCTTGAACATCAGCACGATTTAGGGGTTTGGCTCCCCCTTCGCACGGCACGCATTTTTTCTTCGATAAATTACTCGTCATGCTATGTTTTCACGCAAACGACTAATTTGATAAATACTAAAAACGAGTACCAGCGCGGCTAGCCATTGTGTGACAGAAAGCACTGTGTGATTCACGATAAAATCAAGTAAAATGGCAACAAAAGGAAAAGTGAGTTCTAAAATAGTGGAAATATGCACCGGGGTTTTCGCCAACCCTCTGTAATAAATTAAAAGCGCTACCATGCCGGTAGATAAAGCGATTAATGCCAATAAACCAAATTGAGAAGATGAGGGGATAGCTACACCTCCGGCTTGCGTATGGCCATATAAGAGCAAGAACGGTAAGGCCAGAATTAAAGTTATAAGAAATCTATAGAATGTACTGACTTTGAAGTCCACTTTACCCAAAAGCATTTTGGAAAAAGTGGTGGAAGATCCCCAGGCGAAAGCCGCTCCGAGCGCGTACAAGGCAGCCACTATAGTTCCCTCACCTGTTGTAAAATTCACATACCCGTTCGGAAAAGTTACAAAGTAAGCCGAGATCATCGCAAGCAACGCCCATTTAATATATCGTTTGTCCAGTTTCTCTTTTAGAAAAATTCCAGCGGTAATGATAGCGAAAATCGGTTGAAGTTTCTGTAATAAAAAAACCACCGAAACAGTAATAAAATGCACTTTACCTAAAGCTGTGGTGAACCAGAGCGTGCCCAAGAGCCCGCTTAGTCCCGCGATCAGCACTGTCAACCACCATTCACGCTTGGTAAGTTTTGTTGTCAAAACATATTTAAAAATAAAAGGAGAAAGGATAACCAGTCCGATCAAATGTTCAAAGAAAATTATAGTGATGGGGGGAAGAGCGTATAAATGCTGACGTATGAGTCCGTCAAACGCCCAAAGCAGAGCCGCGATGATAATGAAAACGGGACCTGTATAATTTTTTAACATTGGCTTATATCTTTTTTTATTTGAATAATTAATTCTTCTTCAGTGTCAAATTTTTTATATTCACGCAAAAAATTTTCAAGTGTTAGAAATACCTCCTTTCCATATGCGTCTCCACTGTATCCTAGGAGATGCGCTTCAATTTTAGCATGAGGACCTATCACAATACCAGCTCTGTATTCTTTTCCATCCAAAATAGCTCTCCCGGCATACACGCCTTTTTTTGGAAATTCTCTCGCCTTTATGTCTAAATTTACCGTAGGAAAACCAAGCCTCCTGCCGTATCCGTCTCCTTTTATCACTGTGCCTTTGATCTGCATTTATAAATCTTATGCCGAGAGTCTAGAATCTATGCGAGTCATGTCTCGAGGAAAAGCAGTAGCTTCTTTTATGTTTTGTAATTCCAGCATTCTGGCCGTAAACCTCTCCAATCCTGTGGAAGATCCGCCATGCGGGGGCATGCCATATTTGAATGTTTGCAAATAGTATGCAAATTTTTCAGAATCCATCCCCCTTTCTTTGATGCGCTTCACAAGCTCGTCGTAATCATGAATGCGTTGCGCTCCGCTGTTTATCTCCAATCCGCGGAAAAGTAAATCAAATCCGCGTGAGAGTGGCGCTTCACTGGGATCTTCATAAGTATAGAACGCTCGTTTCTTTGTAGGAAATCTGGTAATAAAAACAAAATCAGAATGTAAATTCTTTTTCACATACTCGCAAATCTGACGTTCGTCTTCCGGAGACATGTCATTAGTGTCCTCAATAATACGACTGTATTCTTTTGCCACCAACGCTTGGGCATCTGCAAGTGTAAATACAGGAATCTCATCCGGAATTTCTGGAATAGTAGTATTAAATCTTTCAAAAATATCCCTGTGCTTTTCTGCTACGACCCTGACTGTGTCGCGAATAGTATTCTCGAGCACTTTCATCGGCTCGCGTTCGTTTTCAATAAAGCCCATCTCAAAATCCATCTGGGTTGCTTCGGACACATGTCGCGTAGTGGCGCTTTTTTCGGCCCTGAACGCCTTTGCTATGGTACATGACCGCTCGAAAGCTCCCACCATGATCTGCTTATAGAACTGTGGACTGGTAGCTAAATATGCCTTGTGATCGTTGAAATAATCTACAGAAAATACAGCCGCTCCGCCTTCCGCATCACCGCCGACGATACCCGGAGACATGAACTCGATAAATCCTTGATTGCGGAGCGAGGAACGGTAAGCCTCAAGTATTGTGGATTGCATAATGAAAATATCTTTTGCCCTTTCTGAACGCAAAGTGTACGGCAGATTGTCGAGATAAGTATCCAGATTTACTTCTTCGTTAAGATTAAATGGCAAATCCACCGCCTTAGAAAGCACGTCAATGCCGATGATCTCAAGCTCCACGTCGCCATTGAGTATCCCCTTGTTTACATTCTTCTCCGGACGCTTGTTTACCATGCCAGTGACCTTGAGTACCCACTCTGGACGGATTTCCTTCGATCCGCCGAAGCCTTGGCTAAGGAGATTTTGGTCTACTTCATTTATATGATTTGTTAATACTATGCACTGCGCCTTACCGGTCATATCCCGTATATCAAAAAATACCATTTTACCCTGATCGCGCCTGACATCCACCCATCCGGCGACAAAAACTTCCTTGCCAATATAATCTTTTAAATCCTTAATATAAATCCTGCCTTGCATATGTGAACTTATATTATCATGTCTGCGTAAAATATAAAAGATCGTTTATTTACGAGAAGCTATAGCAATAATAACAACGCTAATAAAAACATAGATAATACTAACCCATTGGAATATCTGCTCCGGATATGGTGAAAAATAGTCGCCAGAGCCGGGATCCGGGTAAAAAATAAAAAGAAGTGTTGCAATAGGTAAAAACCAAACTGCGAATTTTTTCCAAACTAGAAAAGCTTGCGGTATAAACAAGAGTAGTAAAAACACAAGTGAAAGTGCAGACATGCCGTAGAAAAGAGCTTTAGATATAGTGATTAAATTATAACAAAAAATACTATATCCGCAATTGTAAAATTTTAACAAAAAAATACCTAATCCCAACCCTACAAAAGAAAACATAAATGAACTTAAAACAATTTTTCTTGTATTCATATTAAATTTTCAATCTTATTAATAATATTAACAATGGCCTGTGCTTCCGCATTGACTATTTTGCCCTTTCTTACTTTTTTCAGTATATCTTTTGATAAATTTGACAAATTTTTAATAAGCGCTTTTTTATTTTCAAGTCTTTCCACCCGTTTAAGTAAATCTTTTTTAAGAGCTTGTTTAATGTTAAGCGATGTTATCTTCGTCTTAAGTTTGGCAAGTACCCCGGAATCAAGCGCGACATTGTCCGACTGCGCTTCAAGCAGATCAAGTAAATTTGTAATTTGCGTGGCATCAGCCATACTTATTTTTCCCCTTATTTCTTGTTTTATAATTTTCTTTTCGAAATTTACCAGAATTTTCGCATTTCTTTCTTTTTTTCTTTGTATTTTTTTCTCCAAACCCTCTATCTTCTTGATGAGGTTCCGCTTTATCTTTTCATTTACATTAAGAGAATTAATTTTCCCTTTGATTTGCGCAATAAGTTCATCCAGAGAAAACTCATAGTTATCTTCATAAATTGTTTCGTCTACATTCCCGTCTCCATTCGTATCGATTTCTATTATCGTCTCTTCCGGGGCGGAACTCGTGACGATAAATTGAGCATTCACGCCGGCTGTCGTCGGAATATCTGTATACTGAACAATGGGTATATTAATATCCGAAGAAAAATTATCAATTTTTACGGTGGTAAAACCCTCGCCTGTACCCTTATAAATAAAATTATACGCGCTTTCTTTGGGAATAAAAATATACTGACTATCGTTTGTATATATAAAAGAGCTTCCGGGAATATTTTCTGAAACGGAAAGAATATCCGCGGAAAGATTTTGATTAGGGTCAATGCCGGTAAAATTCCCAAACTGGTCATATGCGCCGAGAATTACTGGGGAATGCGTGCTAATGATAAGTTGATCATTAAAATTTATTACTGGTGGTTTCGTAATTGAAAGAAAATTTATATTTGTAATATCTTCTTTTATAATTACTGATTTTAGCAACTCTTGTAATGTGTTTGTGTTCAGTAAGTCGCGATGTTGAGTATTGGAGTTGAACACTTTATTATAATCTATAATATTAAAAAAATAAGTCTCATCAGCCACCGACGAAACCGCGCTCGAATAAACAACGGTTCTATCTCCCTCAACGGTAAACTCTGTCTCATAGCTTGGTTGCCCATGATATATTTTATATTTAACAGCTTTTGTCGTCGGACTACCCCAGCCAGCAACCTGTACAATGCGAATATGTTCCGGAAATTGATAATCATCATATTCGCTATGAAAGTTAGCCGCATCTGCCATAAGCTCGGGTCGTAATATTTCAGGATTTTGTAAATTTTGTTCTATTGGTTTAGTACGTATTACTCCTGTTCCAGTCATAAACGAGGAGAAACTAGAATAGATGTTGATAACTGGTCCCCAGAAATCCCGCCATGCTTGTGTAAAAGAAGCGATTGAATCAAAGATAATAACCGGGTCCGCTACTTCATCAAAATACTTGGAAGACGGTAAAAGATTATATGCGCTTGGCATATTCTGCGCTATTCTCCGTATGCCTATAGAGTTGACAATAAAACCAGCCGCGATTCCTTCACTATCTCCATGAAGAATTGAAGCGACTGCCTGCGGGGTTCCAAGCTGGGGTGTTCCGACCATGACAAAAGAATCTATTAAACTATCTTTTCCTTTCTCTTGTAATTTTTTTATAATTGCTTTGCCAAAAAAACCACCCATAGAATGGGAAACAATAGTTATCTTTCCGGTTTTTGAATTTTCTGCAAGTTCCTCTATCTCTTCCATTATATCTAATGTCTCATTCGCTGTTTTAATCCCTTCTTCAAGAATTTTCTCCGGGGAAAACCTCCAATCGTAAGCAAGCGGCAACCACTCCTTTATTAATCCTTCCGAAACCAATCCATCCATAAAATCAGAAAACGGAGAGTAAATAGAAGTATTGTAAAATTTATCTAAAATACCATCCACATGGATATCGTTAATGCTTTCACCATCATTGGTAAGCGCAAGTTGATCTACGTCATTAACACTAAAAATTGTCGGTGGCCAAAGAGTATCGGAATTGCTTTTTAAAATACTTCCTTTTATCCCCGGTAAAAAAAGAACATTGGAAAAACAATCTATGACGCAGGAAGGAGGAACAACGTCTCCGCAAATCCCGCCGACATCGATGCCCGTTTCATCTTGGTTTTGTATTCCGTCGGAACAAGTCGCCGGAACAGGCGGAACGAGAGCACCATTTGCAATGGTAAAATTAAAATAATAGCTGTTGTTTTGATGAGAATAAAAATCAAGCCAATAATTGCCATCGGGAAAAGAATCGGTATTTCCATGTTGAAGCGGAAAAGGGCCGAAAAGATCAACAAATCTGTTAGCCCATGTCCATGTATTGTCCCAGCAGCTTCCATACACAAGAGCATCAATCAAAGTAGTTCTATCCGGATAGGTACCCGAAAAATATTTAACATGAAACGGAAAATAAGGACCGGCTATGGTGCATATCTGGGTATGTATCCAGTCTTCCGAAGAATAATCCACCCAAACGCCACCCGAAAAATTGGGAATTTTTTCCGAATATGAAAGAGAAAGATCAACAAAATCGGCAGAAACCGTGTGATTGGCAACACCAATAAAAAATATCGTCAGTATTATAATCTTCAGCCACCTTGATATTTTTTTTATTTTTTGCACCAGTCAATTATATTATTTGTATAAATTATTACTAATGATTTTGTGGATAACTTCTTGATACCACAATAGGGGTGACCGCTGCTATTGTGGTGTTAATTCAAAAATCTTGGTAATATTAAAATTTCCTAATATACTTTCACTCCTACTTTTTCCCGCACTTCGTCCATTTTGGCCGAGGCGACTGCTTTTGCTTTTTCACCGCCGGCTTTTAGTATCGCAAGCGCTTTCGGAATATCTTTTTCGTATTCTTTTCGCTTTTCTCGCAGTGGCGCAATAAACTTTTCTAGGTCTCCTATTAGCAACTCTTTTAACTCTTTGTATTTCCCCGCCTTGCTTTCATATATCGGCAGAAGTTCAGAAGCCGGGCGGAGAAGGTTGTGTATGGCATAAACATTTTTCGGGATTCCTTCCCCCGAATCGGTGACGATCGACATGACTGCTTTTTTGATTTCATCATATTCGGCAAAAAGCGGAATGGTGTTGCCATAGCTTTTAGACATTTTTCTTCCGTCGGTGCCGGGAACCACAGCGACATCTTTCACAATCAGGGCTTCCGGCAATTTAAAAGTTTTTCCGTAAATGCGATTGAATTTTTCTGCGGTGTCACGCGCAATTTCGACATGCTGTTTTTGATCAGCTCCCACGGGAATAATATCCGCGCTGTAGAGAAGGATATCGGCCGCCATCAGTATCGGATAATTGAAAGTACCCACATCGATTTCTTTATTTTTCGCTTCCGCGTCTTTGAAAGCATGCGCCCGCATCAGATAAGGCATAGTGGTAATATTGTCAAAAATCCAGCAAAGTTCGGTATGTTCCGAGATGTCGCTTTGTTTAAAAAATGTAACTTTGTTCGGATCCAGGCCAAGCGCCAGATAATCAAGCACCACCGCTTTGATATTTTCTGACATTTCTCTTCCGGTTTTAATCGATTTTAAGGCGTGATAATCGACAATCAAAACATACACATCGTATTGATCCTGATCAGCCAACAATTGTTTCATCATGCCGAAATAATTGCCGATATGAGGCAAACCGGAGGGTTGGATGCCCGATAGCAATACTTTTTTTGACATAAAAATATACTACCATATAAGCCTATTTTTAGCATAAATATTTGTCCACACTTTAATAACATTTTACTCATTTTGTCGCTTTGATAAAAATCATCTTACTGTTAGAATAACTTTTATGACGGGCAGAAATCAGGGTGGCATTAGAAATAATAATATCCGCATTCCTCCGCAAAGCATTCCTTCGGAGCGCGCGGTGCTCGGATCTATCATGCTCCGCAAAGAAGCGATGCATGAGGTGGAAGACATCATCACTCCCGAATCTTTCTATGTGGAAAAACATAAAATGATTTTTAGGGCAATGCTCGACTTATCGGTAAAAAACGAACCGATAGACATGCTTTCGCTCTCCACCAAACTCAGCGAAAAAAAGCTCTTGGAGGCGGTCGGCGGAAATAAATATCTGGCGGAAATCGTGAATGAAGTGCCTTCCAGTGTCAATGTAAAACATTATGCCGAAATAGTACAAAAAAAATACGTGCTTCGAAGCTTGATCGAAGCGGCGGATTATGTTTCCGAACTCGCATTCGAAGAAAGCGATGATCATATGGATGATATTCTGGACATGGCTGAAAAAAAGGTTTTCAGCGTAGTTTCCTCTCCTAAAAATCAAAAATATGTAAACTTGAAAGACGCTTTGCCAGAAGCATATGAACGCTTGGAAAAACTCCATGAAAATAGAGGTATGCTCCGCGGACTTGCGACCGGATTCAAGGATCTCGACAATATGCTGTCTGGATTTCAAAAATCCGACTTGGTAATACTGGCCGCCAGACCTTCTATGGGCAAGACCACTCTCGCGCTTGACATCGCCCGCATGTCGGCAGTCGCCAATGAAAAATCGGTATTGGTATTTTCGCTCGAAATGTCTTCGCAACAGCTAGTGGACAGAATGCTCTCGGCGCAGTCCCGGGTAAACGCCTGGAATCTGCGCACCGGCCGACTTTCTTCCGACCGTGAATTTTCTCTTCTTCGAGACTCTCTGGACAAACTTGCCAAAGCAAAAATTTTCATTGACGACCAGCCGGGAAATTCCATTGTGAGAATGAAATCTCTCGCCCGGCGCCTAAAAGCGGAAAAAGGCCTGGATCTCATTGTAGTGGACTATCTCCAACTCATGACTACTTCTAAAAATTACGACTCAATGGTAAACCAAGTGACAGAAATTTCGAGGTCGCTTAAAGCGCTTGCCAAAGAATTGGATGTTCCCGTATTGGCGCTTTCCCAGCTTTCCCGCGCAGTGGAAGCCCGTGGCGGAAAACCCAGACTCTCCGACTTGCGCGACTCTGGTTCCATCGAACAAGATGCCGATGTGGTGATGTTTATTCATATGGAGGACAAAGGGAAAGAAGAGTCGGAAAAAACAAATATCGCCGAAATTCTGATCGAAAAACACCGCAACGGACCGACGGGAAAGATAGAATTATACTTCGATCAAAAAACTACCACATTCTTGAGCTTGGAGAAATCCAGCTTGAGCGAGTTTACGACACCCAAAGTTGGGGGAGAACTTGACGAATTTTAATCAGCCATGAATACCATAGAAAAACTGACCGAGATTTTTAAAGAATTCCCGGGCATCGGCGAGCGACAAGCCAGGCGTTTCGTATATTTCCTGATGTTTAAAAATTCCGCATATGCGGAAAACTTGAGCAAGCTGATTGTGGAACTTAAAAAAGAATCTTCCCAATGCGGAGAATGTTTTCGTTTTTTTCTTACAGCGAAGACAAAAAGCAATTTATGCGACATCTGTTCAAACTCTGGCGACAATTCCCTTCTTATGGTGGTGGAAAAAGATTCCGATTTGGAAAGTGTGCAAAAGAGCGGAATTTATAATGGAAAATATTTTATTTTGGGCGGTTTGGTGCCGATTGTGGAGAAAAACACAAAAAACCGAGTCAGAATCGAGGAATTAAAAAACGGACTTGGTGCTAACGACGCAATCAAGGAAATAATCTTGGCTTTTTCCCTTAATCCTCAAGGAGATTATACCGATCAGTATGTACGGGAAGAATTAACCGAAATTGTTAAGAAAAAAAATATAAAAATATCTTCGCTGGGCCGTGGTCTCTCCACCGGCACCGAGCTCGAATATTCAGACAACGATACCCTCAAAAACGCGTTGAAGAATAGACAATGAAAACGGAAGAATTTGACAAATTAATTGATAAAGATAAATATCAGGTATTTTTGATGATTTGTCCAGCAAGTACCCCTGTTAATTTTGCTAGGCATGGATGGTTTGTTATAAATAAAAAGGAACAATTTCGCGATGGGAAATGATTCATCTAAAAAATTTAAAAGGAAAAACAAGCTGGGGGCATTTATACAAAGATTTTTTACCGGCATTTCAAGGAATGCGAATGGTATGGCCTATCCCGGGTTTAATGTTTATTCACGGTAGATGGAATCCGGAGCTCTTGGGTTTTGTGGAGGGTTACGAAGGTTCCGTCGCGCAAAAAATAACAGAATTTATAGAAAATTCAAAAGAAAATTTTCCCTATTGTAATGAATATCATTTTCTCCCTGGCTCAAATAGCAACACTTATATAAGCTGGGTTCTCAAAAATTTCCCAGAATCTAAAATCAAACTATCCTGGAGGTGTTTCGGGAAAAATTTTTAAGAAAATATTGAATACTGGCTTGATTTTAATGATGCATAGGAAATTCCTATGCTATACTCAATATATGGCTTTAAGAAAACAAGTTTTCGTTCCCGGCGAATATTATCATTTATATAATCGTGGTACTGAGAAGAGGGTGATATTTTTGGATGAGCAAGATTATCATCATTTTTTGTTTTTGATGTATATTTGTAATTCGGAAAAAAGTATCACGCTCCGAAACATTGGAGAGTTTTTTGATTGCGGAAAAACAATTGTTGATATTGGGGTTTTTTCTTTAATGCCTAATCATTTCCATTTCCTTGTTTATGAAAAAATAGAAGGCGGTATTTCTACATACATGCGAAAATTAATGACCGGATATTCAATGTACTTCAATAAAAAATACAAAAGAACAGGTAAACTCTATGAAGGTGTTTTTAAATCAAGACACGCAAACAAAGACACCTACTTAAAATATCTATATTCATATATACATTTAAATTCAACAAAATTAATCGATAAAAATTGGAGAGAAAATAAAAATAGAAACCCTAAAAAGTTATTAGAATATGTTTTTTCTTATCCATATTCAAGTCTAAAAGAATATAGGGATAATAAATTCAAAATTGTAAACCCTTCCGCATTTCCCGCATATTTCAAAAATCCGAATGACCACAAAAAAGAATTGTTGGAATGGTTTGATTTTGATGATGCATAGGAAACTCCTATTTACAATTTACATAGGAGTTTCCTATGCATCATTCTTTTATTTTTTATTACGCGCCATAGTTGCATTGGCTTGCTAGGCTCTTATTCTTATCCAAAAACCCCTCCAATTTTCGGAACAACGAAAGATTTGTTACAGTCTCTGTAAGAGAAACATCGCCTTTTTTAAATTCAGGCATAAAATTTTTATTTTATACTGGTAATCCTTACTCTGAAAAAAGGCTGACGGTGGCCGTTGCGGCGTAAGTAACGGGACTTTTGCTTGTATTTTACCACTAGAATTTTTCTGGCGCGACCGATTTCCATTATCTCGGCATCTACTTTTACTCCAGAAATATAGGGCGTGCCAATAGTCGTATCTTTGCCATTATCTATCAAAAGCACTCTTTCAAAAGAAATTTTATCTCCTTTCTTATGCTTTCCCTCAATCTTTTCAATAGATAAAAGACCGCCCTTGGAGACCTTGTATTGCTTCCCGCCAGTTTGTATTACTGCAAATTCCATGAGCCTTATCCTATATTAAATTTGTAAAAAAAGCAAATTGTTGTTATAATACGAAGTATGCAAACTAAAACAGCTGAAAAGTATTTTTTCTTCGGGCTCCTGCTCGCGACCTTTGTTTTCACTTTTCTAATTTTTCGTCCGTTTTGGGTGGTTTTAGTGCTTGGTATTTCTTTTTCTATTGTTCTTCATCCCATCTTTTTATGGCTTCGAAAATTTATGGCCGAGTGGGTGGCGGCGTTTATTACGGTAGTGCTTTTTACCGTACTTCTATGCGGTCCGCTTCTCGGCATTGGAACCCTGGTCTTTAATCAAAGCCAAAATCTCTACGACGCGGTGGTGGGAAATGGAGATATCGACCCATTGCTTGACTCTCTAAGTGACACCTTGAACAGATTCTTGCCGGAAGGAATAAATTTTGATATTCAGGCAAAAATATCCGGATTTATCTCCTTTACTTCAAACAATATAGCTA
The DNA here is from genome assembly GCA_001785355.1 of Candidatus Nomurabacteria bacterium RIFCSPHIGHO2_01_FULL_41_71. Lineage (GTDB taxonomy): Bacteria > Patescibacteriota > Minisyncoccia > Phycocordibacterales > UBA9973 > UBA9973. The sequence continues at coordinate 14,549 of MFTQ01000017.1, forward strand.
AAATATTTACCGCCACTCTGTCCGCTTTTTTTTCTTTTATCCTGATGCTGCTTATCATATTTTATTTTCTCAAAGACGGAACAAAATGGAAAAGAGCGATCGTGGTTCTCTCCCCGCTTGGAGATAAGGATGACGAAAAAATAATAACCAGACTGTCCCAATCCGTAAATGCTGTCATAAAGGGCTCGCTTATGATTGCCCTCATCCAGGGGCTTGTAATGGGATTCGGGCTTTTTATCTTTGGAGTGCCGAACGCGGCGCTCTGGGGAGTGGTCGCAAGCGTATGCTCCCTTGTTCCTACAATAGGTACCGCCTTAGTCTCCGTGCCAGCCATAATATTCCTCCTGATATCGGGACAAACACCGGAAGCTATTGGACTCGGTGTTTGGGCTTTTGCCGCAGTGGGATTGATCGACAATCTTCTCACGCCTTACATGGTCGGAGAAAAAATGAATATACCTCCACTCCTCATTCTCTTTTCGATTTTGGGTGGAATTTCTTTTCTCGGCCCCGTAGGAATATTAATGGGTCCGCTTGCCATTTCTCTTCTCTACACCCTGATTTCCATCTATAGAAATGAATTCAAACAAAACCAACAGCCAAATAGTCTTATATAACACTCTCACAAGGAAAAAAGAAAAATTTTTTCCGATTGATCCGAAGGAGGTGCGCATGTATACTTGCGGGCCGACGGTTAATAACTATGCCCACATAGGTAATCTTCGAGCCTATGTTTTTGCGGATATTTTGCAAAAAACTTTAGAATATTCCGGATATAAAATCAAACGCGTTATGAATATTACCGATATCGGGATCATGTCCAGTGATGCGGATAGCGGCGAAGATAAAATGACCGCGGCGCTTTCTCGAGAAGGCAAAGAATTGAGTTTAAAAAATATGCGGCAACTTGCCGAATTTTATACTGAAAAATTTAAAGAGGATCTGAGTAAACTTAATATAAAAATACCTGATTATATATATTTCGCGAGTGATTATGTAAAGGAAGACGTAGAACTTTTAAAAAAATTGGAAGAAAAGGGTTATGCTTACAAAATCGGCGATGGAATTTACTTTGATATCTCTAAAATGCCGGATTATGGGATCCTGCGAGGTGGAAAAATAACTTGGGATGAAGGCCACATCAGAATTGTCGAAAACCCGGAGAAAAAAAATCCAGCAGATTTCGCGCTTTGGAAATTTAATTCTAAAATAGGTTTTTCGTCTCCTTGGGGTCAGGGTTTTCCCGGTTGGCATATTGAATGTTCGGCAATCGGAATAAAATTTTTAGGCGAACAATTCGATATTCATACTGGCGGCATCGATCTGATCCCGACACATCACACAAATGAAATAGTCCAGTCTGAAAGCGCGACTGGAAAAAAACCTTTTGTTAGATTCTGGCTACATAGTGAATTTATTGATATAGGGGGTGTAAAAATGGCCAAATCTGAAGGAAATTTTTTAAAATTGTCAGATCTTATAGAAAAAAATCTGAAGCCGATAACTTACAGATTTTGGCTTCTGATGGGTCACTATCGCACCAAATTAAATTTCAACTGGGAAGCGCTTGTAGGAGCAGAAACGGCCCTAAAACGGCTCCAAGGGCTCTACCTGGCCCTGGGAGAGCCAGTAGGAAAAATAGACCAAGAGTACCAAAAAAAATTCAAAGAACACATAAATAATGATTTGGACACCCCGCGAGCATTGGTGATTTTGTGGGATGTTTTGAAAGATAAAAATATCTCCAATATAAACAAAAAAGCAACTGTGCTGGATTTTGATAAAGTTTTAGGACTAGGCTTCGCCGATCTGAAAGAAATAAGCGAAGTCAGCATTCCGAAAGAAGTAGCGCGGCTTGCCGCCTTACGGCAAGCCGCGCGCGAGAGCAAGAACTTCCAACTCTCCGACTCTCTCCGCCAAAAAATAAACTCTCTCGGATATGAAGTAAAAGATTCCCCTGAAGATCAAAAGATTTCTAAGATTTGAGTTAAATTAAATCAAGTTTGTTGTGAATTTGCGCATATGCGAAAATTCACGACAAATAATTTTATTTTTATAAAATTATTTAACTCTCCCAGGGAAAATCTTTGTGGCCAAAATGTCCCCACTTTGCAGTTTCGGCAAATTTAATATTGTCTAAATTTAACATATTTTTTATACCCATAGGAGTTAAATCATAACCTTCAACTGGAATTTCCTTCCCATCCAAAACAGCAACCGCCATTACCGGAAAAGGCCGGCCAATAGCATAAGCGAGTTTTACGAAAACTTCTTTGGCTTTTCCAGCTTTCACTAAATCTACGGCAATTTTACGAGCGATATAAGCCCCGCTTCTATCTACTTTTGTATAATCTTTCCCCGAAAAAGATCCCCCGCCTACCGGTATCTCCGGACCGTAATTATCCACGACGATCTTTCTTCCGGACAATCCCGTATCCGCTTCAAAGCCTCCGATCATCCATTCTCCGGCAGGATTTATTAAATACTCTTTTGATTTAATAACTTTTTTTACTAAAGACAGAAGTTCGTCATTTTTGGTGTTTTGAAAACTTGCCACTACGACTTTTATCTTATCTCCATCCAGGGTAACCTGTACTTTTCCGTCATAAGGATATTTTTCATAAATCTTTCGGCAAAGCTTTTGCGCAAGCTCGTATTCTCGGGGCATCATGCTCTCCGTATCGACCGTAGCATAGCCTCTCATTACTCCCTGATCCCCGGCTCCGCCGGTATCCACTCCGCGAGCGATGCTTTCACTTTGTCTCGACAATTTGACTGAAACTTCAAAGCTCTCCCCCACTATGCTCTTCACTAAAGCTTCCAGATCCGGCGTGGCACGACTCGTCACTTCTCCGTTTATGGTTATCAAACCATGTCCGCCCATTACTTCCACCGCTACTCGAGATTGTTTGTCTTCCGCTAAATATGCATCTAAAATAGAGTCCGCAATAAAGTCGCAAATTTTATCCGGATGCCCGGGGCTTACAAATTCAGCCGTTTTTATGCTCATAGAAAATTCAGTATATATCATTTGCATAAAAAAGTAAAAATGATATTCTTAACGAAATGATAAAAAAATTTATAAATGTGAAAAAAACAGATGACGCTGACGTAGTGTTTATATCTGCTCCATATGAAAAAACCGCTTCTTTCCATAAGGGAACAAAGAATGGTCCGAAAAAAATTTTGGGATGTCTTAATTGCCAGCTGGACTGGTTTGATAGAAAATTAAAGGTAGAGACGATAGATTTTATAAAAAACGCGCACATTGAATTAAAAAATCCGGACAAACTGTCTCCCGAGAATTTTTTAAAAAAGACCAGACAAATCTGTGAAAAATTAGTGAGCAAAAATAAATTTATTTTTCTTTTGGGTGGAGAACACACCGTATCGCTCGGACACCTTCAGGCGCTTGCAAAAAAACACAATCCAAGAGAAACCACTATACTTCAAATAGACGCTCATTGCGATCTTCGAGACAATGACAGTGATTATAATGACAAAAATCCTTCACGTCTCGCCCACTCCGCTGTAATGCGCCGAGTAAGCGAGTTGGGATACAATTTAGTACAAGTCGGCATTCGCACTTATTCGAAAGAAGAATATGAATATTTTAAAAATCCTAAAAACAAAGTAAAAGTTTTCGAATGGGGTATGGAGAAAAAACCAAAACGAGAAGAAATCCTAAGAAGCATAAAGACAAAAAAAGTATATTTGTCTATTGACGTAGACGGATTCGACCCATCCGTTATGCCCGGCACCGGCACACCGGTACCAGGCGGGCTCAAGTGGAATTACGGTTTGAAACTCATCGAGGAATTTATTAATAAATTTACTCTGATAGGCGCGGATATAGTGGAAGTCTCCCCTGCGCGCGATTCGGTACTCACCGAATACGCTTCCGCGCAACTGGCCTACGCCATCATTACAAACAAATTCAAAAATAAATTATTTAAATCATAAAATAATTGTTAACACTTACGCTATAGCGTAAGTGTTAACAATTATTAAAAACAATAAAAAAACAATTAGTGAATTTTAAAAATCTTTTTGCGAT
>MFTQ01000017.1:18637-18764 GCA_001785355.1 Candidatus Nomurabacteria bacterium RIFCSPHIGHO2_01_FULL_41_71
ATTTACATGACTTCATAATAGTGGGAACAGCAGCTAGACCGTCGCTAACTATGGCAAATAAAATTGATATTCCCAAGTTATGCGTAAAAACATAAAGGACTAAAGATAAAAAAGAAAATAATCCGCA
>MFTQ01000018.1:0-2472 GCA_001785355.1 Candidatus Nomurabacteria bacterium RIFCSPHIGHO2_01_FULL_41_71
GAGGTTGCCAAATAAATGCTTGTGTGATAGATTGAATTTACCGCAGAGAAAGCAGGCAAACAATAAGTCCTGCCAAGTGGTCGATATTTAATTGCGGAAGAAACGCAATTTTTTAATTTATGCTTACCAAATCAAAAAAAGAGAAAATTATCAAAGATCTGGAAGATGCAGCGAATAAGTCGGAGTCCTTGGTGTTCATCAACTTTCACGGGATGAATGTTGCGGACGAAACCGAACTTCGCCGACAGCTTAGAAAAGAAGGCGTAGGCTACAAGGTTTCGAGAAAAACTCTTCTGCGCAAGGCTCTCGAAGGCAAGGCGACAGGAGAAATTCCCGAGCTTCCGGGTGAAGTAGCTATAGCGTATTTGTCCGCCGACAAGGCGGGTTCGAAAGATCCCATTGCTCCGGTTCGCGAAATTTATAATTTTCAAAAGTCGCGCAAGGGACTTCTCAACATTCTGGGCGGAATTTTTGAAGGCAAATTCACCACTGGAGCGTTCATGATGGAGCTTGCCACTATTCCTTCGAAAGAAGTTCTGCTTTCCAAGCTCGCATATCTGTTGAGGTCGCCCATGCAACGTTTGGCGATAGCGTTGAACGAAGTGTCAAAAAAGAAATAAATTATTAGTAATTTCCAAATTAAAATTTTATGGATAAAAATACATTGTTAGAATGGTTGGATAAAGCGACAGCTCTCGAGTTAAACGAGGTTGTGAAAGCTATCGAAGAAAAATTCGGAGTATCCGCGGCGGCCATGACTGCGGGATCCGCTTCCGTTCAAGGCGAGGGCGAGGCGAAGGAAGAAAAAGATGCTTTTACTATAATGTTGGCGGCTTCCGGTGAGCAGAAAATTGCCGTGATGAAAGTGGTGAAAGAAGCTCTGGGGCTTGGTCTCAAAGAGGCGAAAGATCTGGTGGATGCCGCTCCGGCTACTTTGAAGGAAGGAGTAAAGAAAGCGGAAGCCGAGGAAATCAAGAAAAAGATCGAGGAAGCTGGCGGGAAAATTGAATTGAAGTAAAATATAATAATGAAAACCGCTCTCATATCAGTCTATGATAAGACGGGCATTGAGGGTTTTGCTGGTGATTTGGTGGCTCTTGATTTTAAAATTTTTGCTTCCGGAGGCACCGCCAAGGCTCTTTTGGACGCGGGAATTCCGGTGGAAGATACGGCTAGCTTGGCGGGAGGCGGATCAATTCTGGGCCACCGGGTGGTGACTCTTTCGCGCGAAATACATGCCGGACTTTTAGCCAAGGATAATAAAGAAGACAGGGAAGAGTTGTCAAAACTTAAAATTCCGTTTATCGATTTAGTTTGCGCGGATTTTTATCCTCTGGAAGAAGAAATAAAAAAAGCGGAAGCCACCAGAGAGTCGGTAATCGAGAAGACGGATATCGGCGGACCGACCATGGTCCGCTCCGGAGCAAAGGGAAGAAGAATAGTAGTTTGTGATTCGGGGGACAGAACCAAAGTCATAAAATGGCTGAAAGCGGGTGAACCCGATAGAGAAAAATTTATAAACGATCTTGCGGCCAAAGCCGAAGCGGTAGTTGGGCGATATATCGTCCAATCCGCTGAATATCACAGCGAAGGGCGATATAAACAGATATTCGGTGAAAAGTTTCTGGAATGCGCCTACGGAGAAAATGCCTATCAAAAGCCAGCGTGCCTGTATTCGTCGGACGTTGGACGTCCGAATTTTGGACGTCCAACGTCCGACGAGCTTGCTATTTATAAATGGGTTTTAGTTGCCGGCAATCCCATGAGTTACAACAATATATGCGATCTAGATCGAATGATGCAAACTATGACCCATATCGGGGCTGGATTTGAGAAAAATTTTGGTTTCATACCTTTTGTCGCGATTGGGGTAAAGCACGGCAACGCTTGCGGAGCCGCAGCGGGGGATAATCCTGTAGAGGTTATTGAAAAAATGTTAACGGGCGATTTGCGGGCGATTTTCGGCGGATCAGTTATGCTCAATTTTCCAGTGGATGAAAAGATTGCGGACGAACTTATCCATAAATATTCAGGAGAAGTGAGGAGGTTGCTAGACATTGTGGCCGCGCCGTCATTTACACCAGAGGCGGTAGAAATACTTTCGAGGAAAAAAGGGAAGTGCAGGCTTTTGATGAATCCGGCAATTTTAAAAGCGGGATTATCTTCGTTTGACACGGCAAAAAGATTCCGCTATGTTCGGGGCGGATTTTTAACTCAACCTAATTATACTTTTTTACCCGACATGTCAAAGTGTCTCTTTGACACTAAAATTATTGGAGATATTATGCTTGCATGGGCAGTAGGGTGCACTTCGAATTCAAATACGATTACTTTAGTAAAGAATGGAAGATTGGCGGGCAACGGCGTGGGTCAGCAGGATAGGGTAGGCGCGGCCAAGCTTGCAATTTTTCGCGCCGATGAAGCGGTTTTGGAAATGCAGAAAGTAGTCGGAGTACCACTTGGTACTCCGAC
>MFTQ01000018.1:2489-8134 GCA_001785355.1 Candidatus Nomurabacteria bacterium RIFCSPHIGHO2_01_FULL_41_71
GTCGGAGTACCACTTGGTACTCCGACTACTAAGTCTACTAAGTTGGCGGATTTGGAAGGCGCGGTTGCATACAGCGACAGTTTTTTTCCTTTTCCCGACGCGCCGGAATTGCTGATTGAGAGAGGAATAAAAACAATTTTTTCCACTTCCGGATCGGTAAATGACGAAAAAATTATCGAGCTTTGTAAAAATAAAGGAGTAAATCTTGTTCTTTTGCCCGATGCGGAGGCACGGGGATTTTACCAACACTAGCTTGCGTAATAAGCGAAAAAGTGTTATCATTAAGAAGTGAAAAATTTACCGATTTTGCTTTTAATTTTATTTTTTGTCTCCGTTTTGGGTTTCTTCGGTTTCGGCTCGGATTATGCTTTTGGCTACTATGATTCCGGATGTACCGGAGCCGGACCTTTCAGTGTTACGAGCGGAAGGCTCTGCACCGAAGGTTCGTATGTTTATAATTCCACTTTTTCTTCCACTTCCACCACTCCCTTGATACTTGGTTGTACGCAATATTCCCAGTACAGTACCATCACCGGCGCGCCTTGCTATGGGCAGAATTATTCGCAGGTTGTTTATGCTTTTTCTCGCGAACTCGGACCAGGTTTAAGAGGCGATGATGTGGCGACGCTCCAGCAGATTCTCCGAGATCGGGGATATTCCGTCGGCAGAGTTGACGGCATATACGGGAGGATTACTCAATCAGCGGTTTTGAGTTATCAATTGGATAATGGTTTGCCCGTGAACGGATTGGCAGATTCGGCGACTCTTACCAGGTTGAACAATTCAAGTGTTTCTTATTCGTCTTATTCTCTATATCCGTCTTATTCCACTTCCTCCGCCTGTCCCGTGACTTATGTAAATGGCGTGCCTATTTATTCCTGCGCCGGTACGGCTCCGGTTATTCATTCGATTTATCCGACCTCCTCTAGGATCGGCACCCAAGTTACTATCTATGGAAGTGGATTCTTGGGTGGCAATCTGAATTTCGGCGGATATATCATTTCTACTTCATATATGAGCGATACCCAAATTTCTTTTTTTATTCCTTCCAGCCTGAATAATTGTTATCTTGCTTCAGGATTTTGTACTCAAGTGTATGTGCCGGTGAATCCCGGAAATTACAAAATATATGTATCAAGAAGCGGTTATAATTCCGGCACAATCAACTTTACCGTTACTTACTAACTTCATAACATCCCTTGTTTTTTTTGGGAAAAACTTTACAATATGGCAATGCAAATTTTAGGAAAGATACTCGGTGGAGAGTCCAGGGTAAAGATTATGAGACTTTTTCTGCTCAACAAGAGCAAAATATTCGGGAGCAAAGAAATTTCTAAAAGAAGCAGAGTGGATACAGCTATTGTGGGCCGGGAATTAAAACTGCTTCAATCCATCAATTTTATAAAAAAGCGTTCATCCGGATTTTCATGGAATGACGCTTTTAGATATAAAAGGGAGATGGAAGATTTGCTTATCATGGCTGATACTCCGGATAAGGAAGTCATTCTAAGCAGTTTTAAAAAAACTGGCAAGCTCAAGCTTCTCTTGCTTTCCGGCATTTTTATAAAAAATAAAGATTCCCGAGTGGATATTTTGATAATCGGAGACGGAATAAAGAAGGGGAAAGTAGAAGAGGCGGTGCGAAAACTCGAAGCCGAGATAGGGACCGAGCTTTCTTATGCTGTTTTTGAGACTAAAGAGTTTATTTACCGGCTGAATATGTTTGACAAGCTGGTTCGGGATATCCTGGATTTTCCCCATGAGGTGGTTTTGGAGACAAAGGAGTTATCCACACAGGCTTTAAAAAAGCCCTAAAAATTGGTATAATGAAAATTGGAACTTTAATAAGGTCGAAACTTAAAAAAGTGCTTATTAATAATACTTTATGAATAACTTATGGGTTACTTGGGGTGATGTGTTTAATGCTTCGCTTCAGGATTTGTGGTTTGGTTTTGTGATGTTTGCTCCGAAGTTGGTCGTCGCTGTCGCTCTTTTCATTTTGGGCTGGTTCTTGGGGTCGGTTGTCGCTAGGGCCTTGGAGCAGGTCTTTATGGCTCTCAAAGTGGACAAACTTTTTACTTCAATCGGAGCTGATGATTTTTTCCGCAAGGCGGGAATGAATCTTAATACCGGTCATTTTGTGGGCCAGGTCGTGAAGTGGTTTGTCATCATTGTCTTCCTTCTGCCTTCGCTTAATCTGGTGGGGCTAGAAAGCATCGGATTTTTTCTTCGGGATGTGGTGTTAGGCTATTTGCCTAAGGTAGTAGTGGCCGCCTTCGTGCTTATCATTGCTACTTTTCTTGCCGAAGCTTTGGCCAAGGCGGTATCGGCTTCAGCCAGAACTGTAAATCTAAGCTCGGCTAATATGCTTGGCGCTATTGCAAAGTATGCCGTCTGGGTATTTGCCTTTATCATTGCTTTGGGTGAGCTTGGAGTGGCCGAATACTATATGAATGTCCTCTTTACCGGAGTGATTGCTATGCTTTCCATTGCAGGCGCCCTCGCTTTCGGTTTGGGAGGCAAAGATGCCGCAGCTCGCTTTATCGATAAAGTAAACGGCGAGATATCGAACAGGTAAATAAATACACAATTTATAAATTTAGACCAAAAAAGATGTCCCTAGTTTATTCTGGTTGACATCTTTTTTGGTTGCGTTCTAGTTCAGGTGATGATATAATAGATTCAAGTAAAATGATTTATTATACAGCATACGCCAAAGTGAGAATGGCCTTTAGGGATATAACTCACAAAATGGTTGAAAGTGCTTTAATAAAACCGGATAGAGTCGGTATGGGTTATAATGGTAAAAGTTTGGTGTTTAAAAAGTTCAGCAGGGGACTAATAAAAATTGTTTTTGTTAGGAAAAAGAGTTCTTGTGTTGTTATTTCTGCGATATGGGAATTTATTAAAAAGAATTAAAAACATGAAAGTTACTTATGATAAAATAGCTGATGCTTTGTATCTCCACTTTCAAGAAGGAGTTTTTTCTCGTAACAATGAAGTGAATGAGGGGGTTATTTTAGATATAGGAAAAGGAAATAAAATTCTAGGAATAGAGATATTAGATGCTAGCAGAAAAGTTGGAAAGAAAAATTTTGAGAAAATAATGATAGGCAAAAAGCTTGTCGGTTTGCCAGTCTTTGCGTAATTAACAGTCGAAATTATTAGAGTTAAAGATTAAATAAATTTTATGCCTGAATTTGGAGGAGAACGAAAACAGGATAGAAACATTGAAAGAAATTATGCTCTGGAAAAATTAAAAAGACTTCTATCGGTTAGACCACAAATTTTTGGGAGATAAGATAGAAGAAATTAGGCAAACGGTAGACGATGCGATAGCCGAGCTTTTTCAAAATCGTATGTTGTCACAAGGAACAGCAAAAAAGTTGGATAATTTATATAGAATGTTAAAATAAATTTTTTCTTGACATCTTTTTTGGTTTAGCTTATACTTTCTTTATCAGTATGATAAACACAAGAAACAGTTTAAAAAGGCGGCGTTAAGCAGACTTGTCTTTTGTCTGTGTGAGCCGCCCAAAGGCGGTTTTTTTGTTTAAAATCATGCAGTATTTTGAAAACAGAAATCTATTGGGGACACTTCGAGGGTCTTTTTTTGTGTCTCTAAATAGGCGAAATTTTCAAGTACGGAGCGGTCCGGAACGAAGATTTCAAATCTCGTCTCATAAAGGCGAGGTATGTGGTTTATAAATTTCTTAACAGGAAATTTAAGGGCGTACGGTGGATGCCTAGACTAAAAGAGGCGATGAAGGACGTAGCGTAACTGCGATAAGCTTCGGGGAGGCGTGTAGCGGCCATTATATCCGGAGATTTCCGAATGGGGAAACCCTATCGAGTAAACCTCGATAATTCCGAGCGCAAGCTTGGAGAGCAAACCCTGGGAAGTGAAACATCTCAGTACCAGGAGGAAAAGAAAAAAATATTTATTTCCTAAGTAGCGGCGAGCGAAAAGGAAAAAGCCCAAATCCAGCTCTAATTTTGACACTGACAATAAATCATTACTTTAACTTATATTTTCCTTTAAGTTTTTGTGATGAAATAATTTCGGTTTCAGAATTAGGGCTGGAGGTTGTAAGATGACGATATAGATTTATCTAGAAGAGTCAAAAAATAAGTTATTAGCTTAAGTTGCTGGAAAGCGACACCATAGGGGGTGATAGTCCCGTGAGCGAAAATAATTTATCTCTTTTATTGTTATTCTTGAGTACCTCAGGACACAAATGGCCGGGGGGAATCTGCCGGAACTAACCGGCAAGGCTAAATACTCTTTTAGATCGATAGTGAACTAGTACCGTGAGGGAAAGGTGAAAAGCAGCCCGGTTAGGGCGGTGAAATAGACCTGAAACCGTATGTCTACAAGGAGTTGGAGTGGTGAGTTTATTCGAACCACGACAGCGTGCCTATTGAAGAATGAGCCAACGAGTTTATGCATGTTGCTGGCTAAGCTGACTAAAACAGTGGAGCCAAAGGGAAACCGAGTGTGAATAGCGCGCAATTGGTAATATGCATAAGACCCGAAGCCAGGTGAGCTTGCCATGAGCAGGATGAAGTAGGTCGAAAGACTTATGGAGGTCCGAACGGGTAGATCGTACAACGTCTTCCGATGACTTGTGGTAAGGAGTGAAAAGCTAATCGAACCTGGTAATAGCTGGTTCTCTCCGAAATAGCTTTAGGGCTAGCGTCAAGTATTTTCTCTGGGGGTAGAGCACTGGAAGGTTCGGACAGGCCGAAAGGTCGCTGAACCTATCAAACTCCGAATACCAGAGATATTAATTTGGCAGTTACACCGTGGGGGCGAAGCTCCACTGGTGAAAAGGGAAACAGCCCGGATCTCTATATAAGGTCCCTAAATTCATGCTAAGTGTAAAACAAGAAGGTAAAGTTTCTTAAACAATGAGGAGGTTGGCCCAGAAGCAGCCATCCTTTAAAGATAGCGTAACAGCTCACTCATCTAGAGATTTTGCGTCGAAAATAATTGGGGCTAAGCATGGTACCGAATGTGAGGGTGGGTCGCCGTCGCGTAAGCTATGGCGGGCCGCGGTAGGAGAGTGTTCCGCTCTGCGATGAAGTGGGACCCGTGAGGGCCCATGGAGCGTGCGGAAGCAAAAATGTTGGCACAAGTAACCGCAATGCGGCTGAGAACGCCGCACGTCGAAAGATCAAGGTTTCCTTGGTAATGTCAATCAGCCAAGGGTTAGTCGGGCCTAAGGGAATGGCGAAAGCCGTACTCGATGGACAAGAGGTTAATATTCCTCTACTTTTATATTTTGCGACGGGAAGACGGAGTGGAATATGCATCGCTCATTATTGGATTTGAAGTTTGTTTATCACGTATGCTCTGTAGGAAAATCCGCAGACTGCCTTTGATGGCGAATATGGGGTAAATGAAAAGCTTCCCAGCCCCACTTTTGCGAATCAGTTCGTAAAGTGGTAAAAACCTTTTTTATGCACAATATATCTTAGAAATAAGATTGAGTGGTAAAAGTGGGGCTGGGGGGCTATGGTGCAAAAGACGCTTCCAAGAAAATTCTCTAAGCTTAAAGATATAAAATCCGTACCGCAAACCGACACAGGTGATCAGGTCGAGTAGACCAAGACGAACGAGTGAGTGGTCCCCAAGGAACTCG
>MFTQ01000019.1 GCA_001785355.1 Candidatus Nomurabacteria bacterium RIFCSPHIGHO2_01_FULL_41_71
AAGACACGCGATAAGGCTTTTAAGCCTCTCGGTCGGAGTCTAAAAAGTTATTTGATATTCGGTTATAATCTTTTGAAAGATAAATATAGCGTAAAGAATGTATTTGTTGTGGTTATTGTTGGTTTATATCACTGTAATTAAGCCGATTATAGAAAAAAATCTGGTTTTAGGTTAAAATATAGCCATGAAACTAGGCATAATTCTTCAATCAAATAAAACCGAACAAATGTGGAATACCTTTCGTCTTGGAATCACTTCGCTTAAAGCTAATCATCAAGTTGAGATATTTTTGATGAGTGATGGATCAGAGCTTGATACTATTCCAGACAGCAAAGATTTTGATGTTTCGGTAAAAGTGGATGAATTCAAAGAATTGAAAGGCAATATCTATGTCTACGGCACTTGTATAAAACTACGTGGAAAAGAAAGTAGCGTGTGCCCAGTTTCTACCATGTCTGACTTGCTTAAAATGGTTGAGAGTTCAGATAAAGTTTTAGTGTTTGGTTAAAGACAGTTTTGGTTGGGGGATTTTGACTACTTCAAAAAAGCTAGCATTTAAGCCTCTCGGTCGGTCTCACTAACGTGTGCTCCCGGGAAGAATCGAACTTCCATCAAGACCTTAGAAGAGTCTCGTTTTATCCATTAAACTACGGGAGCAAAGTGCGCGGTGTAGGACTCGAACCTACGACCTTTCCGGTGTAAACGGATTGCTCTACCAACTGAGCTAACCGCGCATATGGCTATAAACTATCATTTTTATAATGATGGGTCAACGACAGGAGCGCGAGAATTTATTATTGCGCTGGAGGCCTTTTTTCTCTGTTCGAAAATTTCTAAAATTTTGTCAACTCTTGTTTTGCTTATCTTTGAGAGACGTTGGTCTTCGCTGGGAGGCAGAGAAATATTTTCTTTATTTATTTTCAAAAAAAGATACAATCCGAACGCAAAAGCAAACACGGTAAGAATAAATCCCAAGTAGAAAATTATCATCCAGAAAATATTTGGGTTTGGTAAAATATTATTTTTTTTAAACTTATTTTTTCTTTTTGGAAAATGTATCTTTATCATAAAACTAATCCTTAATGAAGCTGATAAGTCTGATCTTGACGGTGGAATGCCACCCGGACTTTTCTGATTCTTCTTGAAAAATATCAAAGGCTAAGAATTTAAGCTCATAGGGAGAGTTCTCAAGTAAAGTAATAAATTTATAGATGGACTCGAAACTTCCGTCCATCTTTAGTTCTACCACAAGCCCGAGCTTGTCCGATGATAAATTTACAGATGTGGTTTCAATCCTAACTCCAGAACGAGGGCCTAAACCTTCAATCGCGTTCAAAAATGGCACCAAGTCTGAATTTTTCACGAAATGCTCTTCAATTTCCATTTTCTCATTTTTCATGATTTCTAATCTGTGCGCAAGGCTTTTCGCTTCATTTTGACGATTCGCTTCTTCCAACCATTTCAAATTCATTTCTTCGGAAGCGAAATAGTTGCTCTTCAGCCGGCCATGCAAAATATAAAAAATACAGAAAGAAAATATCAGCAGGATGACAGCTATCAGTAATTGAATTTTTCGCGAATTTGCTTTCATAGAACGTTAAAACTTAAATAAAATTGGATGTCGGACCCCTTCACAAAATTGGAAATAGGCAGATCAATTTTTTGGAAAGTGGCATCTTCTTCCAGGGCGCGGCGGAAAAGAAGCAGCTTTTCTCTGCTCTCTGCGGAGCCTCGGACATTTACATTTTTTAATAAGGCTGAATTTTCTTCAAAAAAGATTTTAGTGATTTTTATGCCCGAAATTTTCTTTACTAGAAGCTTGTTTATTATGCGTTCAGAAACAAGAAATTTGTCTTTTTCCGCTTTTTCAATCAGAGACAATTTCGTATCCAACGCATCGACGGCAAGAAATGTTTCCTGATCGGAGAGACTTGTGGGTTCCGCCATTTCGATCTTTAATTTCGCGCTAATCTCATTTTTTTTAACGGAGGAAAAAAGATAAGCGGGAAGAATAGCAACCGAAGCGAAAAATATAACCAAGCTCAAGCTGAAAAAAAATACAGCGACCAGCCTATAATAAAAATCCTTTATCATAAATTTTTTTTCTTCGTTTGGAATCAGATTGATCATAAATTTAATCGCGTTCGAAATCTCCCAAGGCAAGTCCTATGGCCGCCGCGAAGGAAAGCGCCTGCTTAAAATTAATTTCCGGCACTTCGCGTCTGGGATCTAGAATATTTATCCAGACATCTGCCATTTCCACTTTGCTTTTTAAACTAATGGACAGATAATCCGTCAAGCCGATAAGATTGGAATCTCCGCCGCATAAAATTATTTTCTTAATCGGCGGATTGTCATTCCCCTCTTCATCTTTATGCGTATGCCAATACAAAAAATGTTTTACCACCTCATCCCGCAGGATGGAGACACTGTTTAAAAGGACCGCAAATATTTCCTTATTCGCCACATTTCTCTGCAACCCATAATCTTTTTTCATCTGTTCCGCTTCTTGCATGCCTATTTTAAAACTTTTGGCTATCATGCTGGTCAGCATCACTCCACCCACATCAAGAGTGGAGGTAAAGGCCACAACTTTTTTTGAAACTATAAATATACCGGTGCGTTTCTCGCCAAAATCCACAATCATATAAGTATCGAAATCTTTAGCCGCAACTACCGAACGAGAAATAGCCTGAGCCTCAACCTCAAACGATTGCACGGAAAGGCCTGTATTTTTAAAAACCGATAAATAATTTTCTATTACATTTTTTGATATGGCCGCCACTTGCAAATGAAGACTCTCCTCATTTTCCTCTAATTTTTCATAATCAAATATAGTGTCCAACGCCGGTATCGGTATATGCTCTTCGATAGAAAGTTCAATTCCTTCGCGGACACTGATAAGTCCCGCTTTGAGAAGACGCATCCGAAAAAGGTACACCTGCTCTTCCGGCAAAGAAACCCGAACAGACTTTATCCCTTCCTCCCGGCCAAGAGAAGACAAAATTTCTTCCAAACGCTTCTGATCTTTTATTTGTCCGGATTCTATGATTCCGGGAGAAATTTTGCGTTCCCCATATTTCTTCAGGCGAATGCCATTTTGGGTGATTTTAAGAGAAACAAACTTCAACGACTCATCTGAAATATCGAGTCCAAAAGACGGCATGGAAAGAAAAGTCGGCATCGGAAAAAATCTATTGAACGAATTGCTGAGCATGCCAATATTATATTATATCTTGGCTGTTTCCGCTATTCTTTTTATCCAAAAATCTTTGCAATATCAGCGCGGCGGCCGAAGCATCCACGGAAGTTCCCTTATCTTCGTATCGGCGGGCCTCGACGGAAGTAAAAAATTCTTTTTCGCGATGTGTAGAAAGCTTGAATTTTCTATTTAAATTTGAAATAAAAAATTCTATTTCCTTCTGGAGGATATTCGGCAAGCCGGCAAAGTCGAGCGATTCGCCAACCACTATCTCCGCAATCTTTTCTTTGGAAATTATCTCCCCGATTTTCCGCATTAGCTCACCGTTGTTTTTGACCACTTCCTTCGGGAAAGCCAACCGGCCATTCAAATCCGAAACCGCAAGCCCGATTCGCTTGGTACCGTAATCAATGCCAAGATATCTCATGAAAAAATGCTAGCATAAAAAGTTGTTTTTTGATAACATCGAAACGGAAAGGAGGGCTCGCCTAATGGTATGGCAATAGTCTTGAAAACTATCGGGAGTAATCCCTTAGAGGTTCGACTCCTCTGCCCTCCGCCAGAATTCAAAATCCGAATTCCCGCCAAAAACGGGGTCGGCGCAAAGCGCCGACGAATGAGCTGAATTCCCGCCGAATCCAGAATCCAAAAGGGTTTTCCACGCTCCGCGTGGCTCAAAAAGTACGGTTCGATCCTTAATTTGAAAGTTCGAACCGATTTTTTTGAACAAATGAAGTAATTCTTCATTTGTTCTATCGTTTGCCAATTCCGTGTTGGTAATATTGTCATTTAGGAATCTGTCAGTGAGTTCGAACCGATTATGAGATTTTTTCTCAAAATCAGATAATTTCTCTTTGAGAAGCTGTTTAGAGCTTACCAGCTTGTTTTTAGACTCACGATATTCGTCTAACGAAAGTACATTTTCTAAATATAAATTCATCAGCTTCTCAACTTTTGTATCCAAAAGAGAAATTTCCTCTTTTGTCTTTTGAGAAAAAATCTCACTCGATTGAATTTCGGATGATTGATCTTTTCTGTTTTCCTCAATCATCCATTTTGCCCAATCGAGTGGCAAAGAAACTTTTTTGATTTCCTCTTGGATTTGGGAAGTGATGATTTCTTCACGCATGTAAGGTTGAGTACAAGGATTTTTCCGTTTCGTACAGCGGAGATAGTGATGTCCTTTTTGCGCTTCAGTGGTTATGAAACAGCCACATTCTCCACAACGGAAAAATCCCCGATAAATATACGGATGAAACCCTTTTCTCTGTGGTTTAGATTTTCTTTTCATCACTTCCTGACAAATATCAAAAAGTTTCTTTGTGATAATCGGTTTGTGCTTACCCTCATGTATTTCACCGTTGTAACGCATTAAACCAGTGTATATTGGATTTTTCAACATATTCTGATAATTTGAAATGGAAAGTTCCTTATCGCTTTTTGTTTTTAAACCAAGAGCGTTAAATTTTTCGCGGACTTCCCGCAAAGTGAAATTTCCAGTTGAATATGCCTCAAATGTTTTGCGGATAAGTGGGGCTAAATCGGGGTTAGGAATAATTCCACCACCCTTCACATTCACATATCCAATCGGAGACATTTGAGGCCATATTCCATCCTTCACTTTGTTTCGATGTCCGCGTTTGATATTTTCAGACAGATTGTCTACATAGTATTTTGATTGAGAAAAAGCGATGCTCAACATGAACTTTCCTTGTGGTGTAGGGTCAAACCAGAAAGTTGGAAATTTTAATTCTTTTATCACTTCGGTATCAACGAGGTAGATAATTTTTCCTCCATCTACCGAGTTGCGAGCAAGACGATCGGGGTGCCATGCGAGAATACCGGAAGCCTCACCGGCTTCAAGTCTCGAAGTCATTTCATTAAAAATTGGCCGACCCGGAATCTTGGCGGTTTGTTTTTCCACGAACACATCTACAACATCAATATTTTCTTTAACCGCTAACTCTTTTAATTCGGCCAATTGATCTGAAATGCTTCGGACTTGGCGATCTTCTGTGTCAGTAGACTTGCGAGTGTAAATGAAAAATTTTCTGGTTTGATTATTCATATTGTTCAATATTACCTTTTAATAATTTGTATTGGTAAACGATGAGCCACGCGGAGCGTGGAAAACCCTTTTGGATTCTGGATTCGGCGGGAATTCAGCTCATTCGTCGGCGCTTTGCGCCGACCCCGTTTTTGGCG
>MFTQ01000020.1 GCA_001785355.1 Candidatus Nomurabacteria bacterium RIFCSPHIGHO2_01_FULL_41_71
CGACGAGTTACGCTATTCCCGCGGCGCTTGGAAAAACCTGGAACGCGATTTTTCATTCTGTTCCAAAACCAGCGCCGCCGCTCGTCTCCATTTCGCCTGTCGCAACAAATTCGGTTGCGGATGAGATATTTATTGCGTCCGAAAAGAAAAAACCAGTTGTCGTCGCGCCTGCTCGGGTTTCTTTACCCGTCGTTACTTCAAAAATTTCTTTGCCTATTTCCTCAACTCAACAAATGCCGACAAATGTTCTTTTGGCGACGGCGGAAAAAAGCGAAACTCGCATACCCGCGGCAGTCATTGCCGTCGCAGCAATATTTGTCGGTGGTATATTTTTCTTTCGCTTCGCGGGATCAAGCCATTGACTTTTACCGGATTATATATATGCTTTTTCATTGAAAGGAGGGACTATGCCCTTCTTCTTGTACGTCCGGGCGGGCGGGGGGCAACCCCTGTCCGTCGTTGGAGACTCCGCGGCCGATGCTTTGTCGGCGGCGGAGGGTTTGTTTGGGCGGGGAGGTCGGCTGTTAACAGCCGACCTCCCTCCAGCCACCCTGGCTCAGGTGGCTGACCCCCTCGAGGAGAGGGGGGCAAGAGCCTGGGATCCGTCCGCGGATCCCAATGGGGACTGAGGTCCCCATTGCGCCGGCGATCCCCTGAAAAGGATCGCCGGCGCATATTAATTTTTGGCCTAAATTTTGTTTTTTTTGTAAAAATTGCTAGAATGGTTGTATGACATTTCCCGAAGATGTATTGGCGCGGGTGGGGATATTTATTCTGGGAACTTGCGGATTTTTGGTGGCTAGGCATATTTACAATCGCAAAAAGAATGCCCAGCCTTTAATTTGTCCGATCAAGTTTGATTGCAATGCCGTGGTGCACAGCGATTACTCCAAGTTTTTCGGAGTGCCTCTTGAAGTTTTCGGCATGATTTATTACGCGCTTGTCGCTTTAGGTTATTTTTCGCTTATTTTCATTCCGGAAGCCATACCGGGAGCTTTAGTCAATATCCTGATCTTGGCATCTTCGCTGGCTTTTCTTTTTTCTCTTTATCTCATTTATGTGCAGATCTTTATCCTGAAAAAAGGATGCTCTTGGTGTTTTATCTCGGCGCTTATTTGTTTTTTTATTTTTTTCCTTACCTTTACGACTGTATAAAGTCGCAGTATCGGCATGTCCAACAAAAAAAATACAGAAGTCGAAAACATCTCTCAACCTTGGGCCATGGAAGCGGGGGAAGTGATGGGGGCGCTCGGGGGCGCGGAGCAGGGACTCTCCGATCAAGAGGCGAAAAACCGTCTGACAAAATACGGAAACAATACTTTTCATGCGAAAGAAAAAATAAATCCGGTTTTTCTTTTTCTGAAACAATTTTTAAGTCCTCTAATATTCCTACTTATCGGCGCCGCGGCGCTTACCTTGCTCCTTGGCGAGTTGGCGGATACTCTGGTGATAGTCTTTGCGGTGTTACTCAACGTCTCACTTGGTTTTTATCACGAATATCATGCCGAGAATACCCTGGATAAATTAATCACTTACATCAAAGACAGAACCCGGGTTATGAGAGAGGGAATCGAGCAGGAGATAGACTCGGCGCTTCTGGTGCCCGGAGACACGATCAAGCTCTCTTATGGTTCTCGAGTGCCGGCCGACGCCAGAATTTTGACCGTCAACGATTTTCACGCAGATGAAGCCATTCTGACGGGGGAGTCTTTGCCGGTGGCAAAAGTCGTTTCGCCGCAAGCATTTACGACTCTCCCGGCGGAACGCAAAAATATCGCTCACGCCGGCACCTTGGTGGTGCAGGGATACGCCACCGCGGTGGTTTACGCTACCGGCGGTTTTACGGAAATAGGCAAAATCGCCGGCATTGTTTCCAAGACTTCCAGAATCAAAACCCCTCTTCAGCGGGGAGTAAGCAGTCTGGCTTGGCTTATTTTTGCCGTTGTGGCAATAATAGTAATCGGCATCTTGATTTTAGGAATTTCTCGCGGAGAAGCCCTTATCCCGATGCTTTTATTATCTTCCGCGGTGGCGGTCGGCGCGGTTCCGGAGGCTTTGCCTATCGCCCTTACCGTCATCTTAGCTATCGGCGCGGAGCGTATTGCCAATAAAAAAGGAATTATCAGAAAACTTACCGCGGCTGAAACTTTGGGTTCCGCCACGCTTATTATGACGGACAAAACAGGAACTCTCACTCTTGCCGATATGCAACTGGTCGGTGTGCATGAGACGAAGCAAATCACTTCCGGCCGGCAAATTCAAGGGGAAAAAGAATTTTCTTTCGAAGAAAAGAAATTGCTTGAACTTTCGCTTTTAAATGTCGATGTGTCTATTGAAAATCCGAATGAAGACAAATCCAAATGGGTTTTTCGCGGCAGACCTTTCGAGGTTGATATCGCCAAGGCCTGTCGGGAGCACAATCTTTCACTCGATATTATTTCTTCTCCGATATCGTATGTGACGTTGCCTTTTAATTCCACCAATAAGTTTTCAGTGGCCGAGAAGGACGGCAGGTATGTGGTGATGGGGGCGCCCGATATTCTCCTTTCGAGATCGAATGTTTCCCGGGAAGAGTATCTAAAAATCGAATCATTTATCAATGAGAAAAGCCGAGACGGAAAAAGACTTATCGGCATCGCCACGGCCTTCAAAGACCATAAAAAGCGTTTTTCCGTAGAAGATGTAACGGGTCTTGATTTCTTGGGAATGTTTGCTTTTCACGATCCGATTCGCAAGGAAGTGCCGGCCGCTATCAAAAATATAGAATCTCACGGAATAAAAATGGTTTTGGTTACCGGAGACTTGGCTGGAACGGCGATAGCAGTGATGAAAGATCTGGATTGGGAAGTAAAAAAAAATGAAATAATAACAGGCGCGGAGCTTGGAGGCATGACGGATGAACAGCTACTTTCTGTTATTTCTAAAATAAAAATATTTGCCCGAGTGACGCCGGAAGACAAACTTCGCATCGGCAGGCTTTTCCAGAAGCTCGGAGAAGTGGTGGCGATGACCGGCGATGGAGTAAATGACGCTCCTTCTCTCAAAGCGATGGATATAGGCATATCGCTCGGATCTGGATCAGACGTGGCAAAGTCGGCCGCGGATTTGGTTCTCCTGGACGATAATTTCGAGACTATTTCGCTTGCCATAGACGAAGGTCGCAGAATACTTTCCAATATCAAAAAAACCTTTGTATATCTGATGTCTAATTCTTTCGATGAAGTATTTGTGATAGGGGGAAGCTTGATTGCCGGGATAGCTTTACCGCTTACAGCCCTCCAAATTATCTGGGTTAATCTTTTTACCGGCAGTCTGCCGGCGCTTGCTTTCGCTTTCGATGAAGATCTGGATAAAGGAGGAAAAAAAGTCGGTGATGATAGAGAATCGAAAGATAAGCATCTTATTTTTACCACCAGCGTAAAAATATTTATTTTCGGTGTCGGTATTTTGAGTTCACTGATTCTTTTCTTTCTTTATTATTTTCTGATAAAAACGGGCCTTGAGGTTCACATTGCGCGCAGTATTTTCTTTGTGTGTTTTTCTTCGTATATTTTAATCATTGCGTTTTCTTTCCGCAGTTTACATCGCCCGGTATTTTCTTATCCGATTTTTTCCAACTGGAAATTAAATGCAAGTATTATCATTGCCATTGTTATACTGGTGGCCACCATGACGGTGCCTTTTATGAGGGATATTTTTGATTTGGCGCCAATGCCGCTTGTATGGCTACCCTTTATATTTTTGTGGCTACTTTTAAATATTTTTCTGGTAGAAGGCGCAAAGTATTTAATGCGCTGGGCGAGATGAAATTAGCCTTTGTTTCTTTTTTTTGCTATAAATAGCGATACACGATATGGAGGTATTGGTGTAGTAGTAGCACAGCAGCTTGTGGAGCTGTTAGCGAGAGTGCAATCCTCTCATACCTCCCAAGTGATTTGTTTTTTGATATAATACACGTATGTCTCAAAATCATGTTTCGTTTTTAAAGGCTTTGTTTGGCGAGGGCGAAGAGGCTCGAAGGAGAATATTTCGCAGCATCAAAGCAAAAGCCAATGCCAAGAGGACTTTAATGGAAAAAATGGCGGACGCCATGACTTCGCGTTTCGGGAGCGCTTCCTTTTTGTTAATAAATGCGGCTGCGTTTGTTCTTTGGTTGTTCATCAATACCGGTCAAATAAAAGGAATTCCCATTTTTGATCCTTATCCTTTTATCTTACTGACGACTTTCGTTTCGCTCGAGGCTATTATTCTCGCCATTTTTGTGCTTATCTCTCAAAATCGCAGTATAAAAATCGATGATCTTCGCGAAGAAGTAGATTTGCAAATTAACCTCATTTCCGCAAAAGAAATTACCAAACTTATGAAAATGATAGCCATTCTTTTAGAGAAACAAGGGGTGGACCTTTCGCAAGATCCTGAACTGAAAAAAATGTTGAAACCAGTCAGTGAAGAAGAGATAGAAAAAAGATTGGAGAAAGAAATTCTTTAAATGAATTTTCATGTGGAAGAATGAAAACCTAGTAAAAGTGTTGAAAGAAGGCGGAGTGGTCGTGATGCCGACCGATACCTTGTATGGCGTCGTGGGAAGCGCCTTGAATCAGTTCGTCGTGGAGCGGATTTACAATATCAGAAAGAGAAATCTCGAAAAACCATGCATAATTCTCATCTCTGATATTACCGAACTTGATAAATTTTCGATTCATCTTTATCCGGGACAGAAGAAAACTCTTTCGGGATACTGGCCAGCGCCAATAAGCGCAGTGATCGACTGCGAAAATGATGATTTCTTTTACCTTCATCGAGGGACCCGGACGCTTGCTTTCCGGGTGCCGGAAAATGAAGAACTCCGGATTCTGCTTACCGCGACTGGTCCGCTTATCGCGCCTTCAGCCAATTTGGAGGCAAGGCCTCCAAGTAGAACTATTTCTGAAGCAAAGGAATATTTTGGTGATAAAGTGGATTTATACATTGACGGAGGAGAAATCAGAGGTAAGGCGTCCAAAGTGATCAAATTGCGCAGAGACGGTTCGATTGAAATCTTACGTGCCTAAAATTCATACTTGGTGTAGTATCTTCTTATGAAGATTTTGCTGGATTACGATCTCACAAATATGAACACTTTCCGGGTACCGGCCCGAGCGAAGTTTTTTACCGAAATCCAAAGCGAGCGGGATTTGTCGGAGCTTTTCGTGGCCCCGGAATTTAAAAATAACGAAAAACTTTTTCTAGGCGGGGGGAGCAATGTTCTTTTTACCAAGAATTTTGATGGAATCGTGGTTTTAAATAAATTAAAAGGGATAGAAATTTTAGACGAGGATACAGAGAGTGTAGAAATAAGAGCGATGAGCGGGGAAATTTGGCATGACTTGGTGACTTTTTCTGTGGAACGCGGATATTGGGGTATTGAGAATTTATCCCTTATTCCGGGAACAGTCGGGGCGGCGCCGATGCAGAACATCGGCGCCTATGGGGCGGAACTTCAAAATGTTTTAGAAAGTGTCGAAGCGCTTGAAGTCGAAACGGGAGCCAGAAAAATTTTTAGAAAAGAAGAATGTGATTTTGGCTATCGCAACAGCGTTTTTAAAAATGAAATTAAAGGAAAGTATTTTATTTCGGCGGCGATTTTACGGCTTAATAAGATTTCAAAACCAAAAATAACATATCGTCATCTCAGAGAATATTTTGATCAAAATAAAACAGAAGCAAAAAGTTCCAAAGACATAAGTAAGGCGGTGATCGATATTCGCAAAAGCAAGTTGCCCGATCCGGCGGTAATTCCAAATGCCGGGAGCTTTTTTAAAAATGTTTTTGTCAATGAAAAAGAAATAGAAAAAATTCTTGCAAAATACCCGGACCTGCCGTATTTTGAAGAAAGTGGAACAAAAAAAATTCCAGCGGGATGGCTTATTGAGAAGGCTGGATGGAAAGGAAAAAGAACGGGCAATGCGGGGGTGCATGAAAAACACGCGCTGGTTTTGGTCAACTATGGCGGAGCGACCGGGGAAGAAATAAAAAATCTAGCTGAGCAAATAACAGCCTCGGTCTATGAAAAATTCGGCTTAAAACTTATTCCGGAAGTGAACTTGATTTAAGAACTTTTTAGTATATAATTTATTTGCATGGATAATTTAATTAAAGAAAAATCTAATTTAATGAAAGCAGGGCTGGTATTTGTGGTTATTTTATCAGCCTACTTTACCGTTAAAGCTCTGGCTGAAATAAAATCCTATGGCAGGACGAGCAGCTTGGAGATTAGCACTATTACTCTCTCTGGCCACGGCGAAGTGATAGCTGTGCCGGACATTGCCACTATTTCTTTTACCATTTCCAAAGTGGCGAAGACGGCAAAAGAGGCGCAAGAGGCCGTAGCGCAGGTTGAGCAAAAAGCTTTGGAATTTTTGCGCGGGAATGGCGTGGAGGACAAGGATATAAAAACCGAAAATGCTTCGGTATACCCGAAATACGAATGGAAGCGCACTCCTTGCCCTTTATCTTCTTCCGGAACAGAGATGATGATCTTTCCTCCTTGTATTTCGGACGGTAAAAATGTCTTGTTGGGATATGAGGCGAACGAAAGTATCACCATGAAAGTTCGCAAAGTGGATGATGCCGGAGAAATTATGCAAGGACTTGGCGCGGTCGGAGTTTCTAATCTGAATGGTCCAAACTTTGCCATAGACAATGAAGACGGATTGAAAATGGAGGCCAGAAAAAAAGCGATTGAAGACGCGCGCGGTAAAGCTAAAATTTTAGCGAAAGATTTAGGAGTGCGTCTGGGTAAAATTGTCAGTTTCAGTGAAAATGGTTATGATCCATACCCTGTAATGTATGGCAAAGCGATGATGGCCGAAGACGCCGCTTCGCTTCCTCCGGCGCCAGAGCTTCCGAAAGGAGAAAATACCATAAGCTCGGATGTCAGCATAACTTACGAGATACGATAAGAAATTACAAAAACAAAATTCATTAGTTAAAATTATAAACATATGGCAATAGGAGATGAACCAAAACCAAATATACCGCCAGTGGAAGTAAAAGAAAAAAAAGTTGTCAAGATTTTATATGCTGAGGATGATAAAATATGGAGAAGAACTTTACAGGATCTGCTTGAATACAGAGGTTGTGTGGTTGAAGCCGTAGAAAACGGAAAAATCCTTCTCGAGAAACTTGCAACTGGTGCGTACGATTTGGTTTTGACGGACAATGATATGCCGGTTTTAACCGGGATCCAAGCGCTTAAAAAAATTCGTGAGATGGAGGGCTTGAGAGACTTGCCCGTTATTGTTTTTTCTGGGAGAAGTTCAGATCTTGAGAAGTATGTTACAGGGTTAGGCGGTACATGCTTGAATAAAGCATCAACAGAAGATCTTTTTCCTGCAATCGAAAGGGCGTTAAAAAGTGATAAATAGAAATTCAGCCTCTTCCTGTTGTTTTTCAACCACTGTAATATAACAGATATTGTGGTGGGGAATATCAACCCTTTTTTATTTCATTTTGTCTACCGAATTTTACATATGTCTTTTTCGGTAGACAAGACTAAAATTTGACTATTTTTAGCAAAAGGAGTACCTTTAAGGAAGCCCTGCGAGGGGCTTTTTTATAGAAAATTTAATTAAAAATCAGCTATGTCTAAAATCACCGAATATTTCAAAGAAACCAGAGGGGAGCTTAAGCATGTAGTTTGGCCTACTCGCAAGCAGACTTTCTATTACACTCTGATCGTGATAGCGCTTTCGGTAGTACTGGCTTACTATCTGGGTGTATTTGATTTTATTTTTGGCAGGATCTTGGGAAGAGCGCTCGTGCTTTAATTCGCCGTATTTTATGTCTAAACAGGAAACACAGGGAACAAGGAATTGGTATGCTATTCATACTTACGCTGGGTACGAAAATGTGGTATTGCGCAATTTAAAGCAACGCATCGATTCGCTTGGCATGCACGATAAAATTTTTAACGTCATTGTGCCGGTGGAAAAGAAAATAAAAATCAAAAGCGGGAAAAGAGTGGAGATGGAAGAGAAAATTTATCCCGGGTATGTTTTAGTGGACATGATCGTGACGGATGATTCGTGGTATGTGGTTCGAAATACTCCGCGAGTGACGGGGTTTGTCGGTGCCGGGGTAAATCCCGTGCCACTTAGAAAAGATGAAGTGGATTATCTATTCAGCAAGATGGACGCCGGTACACAGAAATACAATATCACTCTCTCGACGGGAGAGGTGGTCAGGATTGTAGACGGGCCGTTTAAGGATTTGGAGGGTAAAGTAAACACCGTGGATAATGAGCGCGGAAAGGTAAAAGTGCTGGTATCTATGTTCGGCCGGGAGACGCCGGTAGAGTTGGATTTCTTGCAAGTTAAGCAGATTTGAGATAATGTTATAAAACTATATGGCGAAGAAAATAATTAAAAATGTAAAACTAAGAGCTGTGGGAGGCAAAGCCACTCCGGCGCCACCGCTTGGCCCCACCTTGGGTCAGGCTGGAATAAATATCGGTGATTTTATCACCAAATTTAACATGGCTACTCAAAAAATGGCGGGGGAAACTCTCACCGTACATCTTGCTGTGTATGAAGACCGGACTTATGATTTTGTGGTAAAAACTCCGCCAGTTTCCGGATTGATACTCAAAGCGGCCGGAATACCCAAGGGTTCGGGTAGGCCCAATACTTCCAAAATCGGGAAAATTACCCGAAAACAGGCAGAAGATATTGCAGAGAAGAAAATGAAAGATCTGAACGCCAAGGACATTTCCGGCGCTATTCGCATCGTAGCCGGCTCTGCTCGCTCTATGGGCGTGGAAGTGCAAAACTAAATTTGAGAAAAAATTTTCCCTATTTGACAAAGGTTGTTATGAAACTCGCGCCGAAGATTGGCGCGAGGGTGGTGGTGGAGCCGGAGTGGGGTATTGTCGCGCAGATAATTTATAAAAATGGCGTAGTGCGGTCCTTGCGTATGTACTCGCTTGATTTGAATCATATCGCTTCTTCGGATATTGCAAAAGATAAAGATTATGCCAAATTTTTTATGCGAGAACGAGGATATCCTGTGGCTCCGGGTAAAACAATTTTCACGAATAATTGGGCGAAAATTGTCAAAAGCAATCGAACCATTTCTTATGGCGTAAAATATGCAAAGAAGCTTGGTTATCCGGTTTTAATAAAACCCAACAGTAAAAGCCAGGGAATAGATGTTTTCCTCGCTTGGAATAAAAAGGAATTATATGCGGCCCTGGCTAAAATATTTCAGGGAGACAAAGTCGCAATAATTGAAAAATATTTGCCCGGGCGAGATTATAGAATAGTGGTACTGGACGACAAAATTATTTCCGCTTATGAGCGGATGCCATTGTCGGTGAAAGGCGATGGCAAAAATACCATATTAAAATTGCTTGAAGGAAAGAAGAAACTTTTCGATAAAGAGGAAAGAGATACAAATATAAATTTAAAAGATCCGAGGATAAAAAATAAGTTAAAGAGAGAGGGGTATAGCCTCAAGAGTGTTTTAGAAAAAGGTAAAAAAGTTTATCTCCTCCACAATGCCAATCTCTCCGCCGGCGGAGATTCCAAAGACGTCACGACAAAAATTCATCCTGGTTTTAAAAAAATTGCCATGGATATTACTAAAAAAATGGGATTACGGATCTGCGGGGTGGATATTATGGTAACGCACGGTGACATTACAAAAAATCCGAAAAATTGCAGTTATTACATAATTGAAATAAATTCTACTCCCGGGCTTGATCATTATGTGACTGTCGGCAGAAAACAGAAAAAGATCGTGGAGGATATGTATCTCGAAATTCTCAAGGCACTTGGAAAGAAAGATTAAAATTAGTATAATTTAAGCCATGATAGATCTCAAAAAATTACAAAAAGAAGTAATGCAAAATAAGTTAGAGAAGGGGTTTAACACGACTGATATTGCGCTGGAGTTTTGTCGGGCACACGAAGAGCTTTCCGAAGCTTTTTCCAAATACAGTAAACGGCAACCAGGAGTAGCCGAAGAATTTGCCGATGTAGTGATATTCGTGCTCGGCATGTGCGAAACGCTCGGCTTTGATCTTGAGAAGGAACTCCTTCGAAAGATAGAAAAAAATAAAAAACGAAAATACAAAAAAGAAAAATCTCCGGACGGTAGCGACATATTCATCCGCATCAAAACCCCCGAGGATCCTTAAAAACACTTGTTTACTATTCTGACGGCCGTCAGGATAGTAAACTTATTTTTTTTCGTAGATTGAAAAAGTGTACGGAAGGGGATTTTTTTTGTCTGCTTGGTGTTCTTCGCGCGAGATTTCATTCCAGACGATTGGGATTATTTCCGGTAAAAAAGTGTCTGCTTTGTTGTCTTCCGCATCTATGTGGGTGATATAAAGCTTGTCGGCGATCGGCATAGTCTGTTTATAAATTTCCGCCCCGCCGATGATGAAAATTTCCTCATCTTGGGCGAGGGGGACCCTCGCTAATTTTAGTGCTTCTTCCAGTGAGTGTGTCACATCTATGCCATAGCGTAGATAGTTTTTGTCTCTAGTGATAACTATATTTTTTCTATCTGGCAGTGGTTTGTTCAAAGATTCAAAAGTTTTTCGTCCCATAATCACCGTGTGTCCGGATGTCTTGTTGCGAAAATATTTCTGGTCTGCCGGCAGACGCCAAACCAGGTCGTTGCCTTTACCCAACTCGTTATTTTTGCCGATAGCTGCGATTAAGGAAATCATTTAATTATGTTGAGTCCCTCAATCGGACCGTCTGGTTGATAATGGGGAGTGAAAGTTTGATAAATTTCTTCTACCAGCTGCTCATCCTTCCGCTCTGCCCGATCAAATACGTTTTGCGGGAGGACAGGGAAAATATTTTTGTGATTGTTTGTCCTTTTTATCAATTCCCGCGCACCATCATAGTGAATATCATAGATATGAGCGTTAGAAATCGTATGAGTATACATTCCGGGCTTCACTCCGAGCTTCTGCGCCAAAATGCACATCATAAGCGCAAAGCCAAAAGTATCAAACGGGCATCCCAGCATCATGTCGTTGGACCTTATGATGTTGTGGAGATGCAGGCGTCCACCGATAATATTTATGGTAAAGGCGAAAGGGCAAGGCACGTTCTTTTTTGCAGTGCCGCCCGGACCGTCATCATTCGGGTCCCAAGTTATAACTACCGCGTGCCGAGAGCTTGGGTCTTCACTCAATAGGTTTATAATATTGTCTATCTGGTTTCTTTTGAAATGATGTTTCCAGCGATAGCCGTAAGCGGAGGTGATGGTGCCGTCCGGTTCAATAAATTCATCCCACATTTTCGTGTATTTTCTCAAAAAATCAGTGTTTTTATCTCCGCTTAAAAACCACACTTGTTCCGCGATGGGTGATTTAATTGGGTTTTTTCTTAAAGTCAGAACGGGGAAGCCGTCTTTTTCAATATCAATCTGGAAGGTGATTCCCGGCAGAGCTCTGGTCTTGTGGCCGGTTCTTACGTTTAGTTCTTCTACGCCTTCTTCCATTATTTTCTTTAGGATGCCTTGGTAGATTGTATCAAAAGATGTCATGTAGTAGAGTATACAATATAATTATGAAAACAAAAGATATCAGCCATACCCCCCCTTATGTCCCTATAGGACGAAATATTTTATATGTACCGCCAACTAATAAGTATATTGTAGAAGCCAAAGAGCATGCAAAAAAATATTCGTTAGACAAAGAAATGCCCAATACTAGCGTGATTGTTAAAGACGGAAAAATAATTGGACGAGGAGCCAACGGCAGTACTTACCACGACACTCATGAATGTGAACGCGTAAAACGAAATATTCCAACTGGGCAAGGCTACGAACTCTGTGAAGGCTGTCATCCTAAAAATCATGGCGAGTCCCGCGCAATTAAAAATGCAAAAGATGCGGGACATAACCCGAAGGGGGCAGACCTGTATATGTGGGGCCACTGGTGGTGCTGTAAACCTTGTTGGGAGGCAATGATTTCTGCCGGCATAAAAAATGTTTATCTATTAGAAAACAGCGAAATACTTTTTAATAAAAAAGACCCCGATAATATAATCGGAAATAATTGAAAAAACTCTGGAGACATTGACAAGTTAATCTATAGATGCTAATGTTCAATCATCATTCTCACTAATTACATATTGGGAGTGACCCATTATGTACACACGTTATTCGGGGGATCCGAACAAATTCGGACGACCTAAGTTTGTCCACAAAGCAAAGCCCCATTTTGGTGGCAGAAAGCCTACATTTAATAGAAACAGCAAAAGATCCCGAGGCGAGCGGATTGATTTTTCTCGTTTCATAAAGAAAGGAACTTATACTGAAGAAGCGCCTTATGTTTCCAAACACACTTTCGCTAATTTTTCTTTTAATCCGCAACTACATAAAAATATTACAACGGCAGGATTTATTCATCCTCGACCCATTCAGGACCAAGCGATACCTTCTGTGATGGAAGGTAAGGATGTTTTCGGCATGGCCAATACGGGCACGGGGAAAACTGCGGCTTTTCTTTTGCCTTTGATAGAAAAAATAGTTAGAACAAGAGGCAAAAATATGAGGGAAAAAGTTTTAATAATGGCGCCAACTCGCGAGCTGGCCCTGCAGATAGAGAGCGATTTTAAAAAACTTGCTTTTGGATTCGGAATGTTTTCAGTGGCTTGTGTCGGAGGACTTCCAATAATGAAGCAAATTAGGGAAATAAAAATGGGAGTTTCGTTCATCATCGGTACCCCTGGGAGACTGCGCGATTTGATTGATAAAAAAGTTTTGGATCTCTCTACATGTCATTCGGTAGTTCTAGACGAAGCTGACAGAATGCTTGATATGGGATTCAGAGACGATATGGTGTACATAATCGGCAAAACTTCTAAAGAACGCCAGACACTTTTCTTCTCGGCGACACTTTCGCCGGAGATTAAAAAATTAACAACTCAATTTTTGAAAGACCCCATTTTTATTTCCGTAATTACGGGCGTTACCCTAAAAAATATCGACCAAGATGTTATTCGCATTCGAAGCAAAGAAGAAAAATTATCTAAATTGCATGAGGTTTTAAAAAAAGACGGTTCAGATAAAGTTTTGATTTTCCGTGAGATGAAGCATAGCGTGGACGGCCTCACCAAAGAGCTTTCTCAATTTGGGTTCAAGGTCGGCGCAATTCATGGAGATAAGCGAAGTCGAGAACGTATTCGCATTCTTGATTCTTTCAAACAAAACAAGATAAATATTCTGATAGCGACCGATGTGGCAGCCAGAGGCCTCGACATTCCGGACGTTACCCATGTCATCAATTACGATGTCCCCCAAACCTACGACACCTATATTCACCGCATCGGCCGCACCGGCCGAAGCGGCAAAAAGGGAACAGCCCTCACCTTTGTGCCTGCTTAGATCAATCCAGCTTTGAAGAGCGTGGCATAGGCACCGCACTCGTCTTTCTTCTTATTAGATATCACATTGCACATTTAAACGGCCGTCTAAATGTGGTATACTATAAAGATGCATAAACATTGGACTGATGAGGCCTCTTTTAGCGATTTTATCATTAGCCATTTATTATCCTGTGGTTCACTTAGAATTCAAAAGCAGGTACTTTATGAATTGATATGCAAAAAAAGGGAGCTGAATAAACAACTATTCAACAATAATCTACATCGGCTTCGAAAGAAAGGCATATTAAATTATTCTTCTAAAAAAGATATTGTCATCAATAAAAGCGCCCTAAGAGCCCATACGCTTTTTTCAAAAATAAGAACAAAGCCGACAGGGGACACTAAAGTCATGGTTTTGTTTGATATTCCAGAAAAGAAAAGAAAAACCAGAAACTGGCTTCGTTCACAGTTAAAATTATGGGATTTTGAAATGTTACAACAAAGTGTTTGGCTTGGAAAAGGTCCTTTACTAAAAGAATTCACCGTTCGCCTTCGTTTACTTGACGTTCATAAAGGCGTAAAAATATTTAAAATTCAAAATGTCCGAAAGATGTAAAAATACATACCACTTTTAAACGGCCGTCTAAAAGTGGTGTGGTTGTTATTTTAACAAAATATAACACTATTCAATTAAGTAAACTTAACCCTCATCAGGATAGTCTCTAAGAAAACTATTTTTTAAAAAATAGAAAATCTATTAAAGTTTGCCTCGCGGAGGTAGTGCTCACGTCTGTAGTATCTAAAGAAGTTTCCGGTTCAATATCATATCTACTTTTTATGTAAAACTTAAACCACTCTCTAAATTCATCATCGGTAATCTCTTTTGGATTTAGGGCATTTAAATCTACATATTCGTTTCCCCGTTTTATACGAATCGGTAGTTCTCTGTTTGGTTTTCTAAAATCTTCCGGTTTCATATCTTTAAGCCTTTATCAATTCAGCTTTGAGGAGTGTGGCGTAGGCGCCGCGTTTTTTTATGGTGCGGAGGCCACGAGTTGAAACTTCAATATTTATTGATTTATTGAGCTCCGGAATAAAAATTTTCTTTTTCTGAAGATTCGGATACTTCCTTGCCTTGCCGGTAGGATTAAATTTTGTGGCGCGAGTGCGGTTGGAATATCCACCTCCCACTATCGAACCTTTATTTGAAATGACGCATATTTTTACCATAATTTTTTTATGTTATCATAGAAACTATATGAACGCAATCGATACGATTTTTTATGTTTTGGTTCTTTTGTTCTCTATTGTGATACATGAAGTGTCGCACGGATTTATGGCGGAATATTTCGGAGACAATACTGCCAGGAACGCGGGAAGACTTACTCTTAATCCAATAAGACACCTTGACCTTTTTGGATCGGTAATTTTGCCGATTATTCTGATAGTTGTCCGAGCGCCATTTTTATTCGGCTGGGCCAAACCAGTGCCCTATAATCCGGATAATTTGCGTAATTTAAGATGGGGAACCTTTTTTGTGGCTTTCGCCGGGGTGCTTTCCAATATTTTTTTAGCATTGGTGTTTGGCTTGATAATACGATTTTCTTTTAATTTTTCTCTGTCAGAGAATTTTTATTTTGTTACTTCTACCATCGTTTTGGTAAATCTGGCTTTGGCGATATTTAACCTTGTGCCTATTCCGCCGCTTGACGGTTCTAAGATCCTTTTTTCTCTCTTGCCAGGTCAAGCTTCTGCTTTTCAGAAATTTATGGAACGGTATGGGTTTGCCCTACTTTTATTTTTTATCGCCTTTTTTTCCGAATATTTGTTTCCGATTATTTCTTTTCTCTATATTGCGTTTACCGGCCTTGCCATTTAGAAAGTTTTATAGTACATTGTCCCCATAGTCCTATTGGGGCTATTTTGTTTCTTTGGCAAAATTTATGCCCACAATCAATCAATTAATCAAAAAAAAGAGAGTGAAAATGCACGCCAAGCATAAAACGGTGGCGCTTGCTCGTGGCTTTAATGTTCTCAAAAATCGTCCCGTGTATTTCCCGGCGCCCTTCAAGCGTGGGGTGTGCACCAAGGTGACCACCACCACTCCTAAAAAGCCCAACTCCGCCCTGCGAAAAATTGCGAGGGTTCGCCTTACCAACGGCATGGAGGTAACCGCTTACATTCCCGGCGAAGGACATAATTTACAAGAACATTCGGTGGTAATGCTTCGAGGGGGTCGTGTGAAAGATTTGATCGGAGTGCGGTATCATATCGTTCGTGGAGTTCTTGATACTCAAGGAGTAGAGAAGAGACGTCAAGGACGGTCACTTTATGGAAATAAAAAACCAAAAAAATAATTTTTAATTTCTGATTTCTAAAAAATGCGAAGAAAAATAAAAAATAAAAACGAAATAAGCCCCGATTTTATGTACAACTCCGAGAAATTGGAGAAATTTATCAATTACATCATGTGGTCAGGGAAGAAAGAAACCGCCCGAAAGGTAATGTATCGAGCTTTTGACATTATCAAAGAAAAAACCGGCAACCCTAACCCGCTTGAAGTTTTTGATCTGGCGCTCCGGAATGCCGGTCCTGCTACCGAAGTAAGGTCCAAGCGTATCGGAGGCGCCAATTATCAAGTACCGAGAGAGGTAAGGGCGGAACGAAGGCTTGCGCTTGCCATGCGCTGGATTCGGGATGCCGCTCGCGGAGGCAAAGCCCGCCCGATGCACCAAAAACTTGCCGATGAAATAATCGCCGCCTCAAACAACGAGGGTTCCGCAATAAAGAAGAAAGAAGATACCCATAAAATGGCCGAGGCCAACAAGGCCTTTGCGCATTTTGCGTGGTGATTAACTAGCAAGTAACTAGCAAGGACCGTCCTTGCTGATTTTTTATATATAAAAAACTATTGCAATGAATAAGTTTTTGGTGTATATTATTTCCAGCGCTTCCAGCGCTTTTTTTATGGAACGAGACTATCCACTTGAAAAAGTCAGAAATATCGGAATCATCGCGCATATTGACGCGGGAAAAACGACCACCACCGAGCGGGTGCTTTTTTATACCGGCGTGTCGCATAAAATAGGAGAAGTGCATGAGGGAGAAACCGTTACCGACTGGATGGAACAGGAGAGAGAGCGCGGCATTACCATCACTTCCGCTGCCGTCACTTGTTTCTGGACACCGACATACTTGTCCGCCGAAGTCTTGGCGAAGGCGGATGTAAAATCCAAATTCAAGCATCGTTTTAATATCATTGATACCCCCGGGCATATAGATTTTACCGTAGAAGTAAAGCGGTCTCTGCGCGTTTTGGACGGCGCGGTGGTTGTGTTTGACGGGGTGGCCGGAGTGGAACCTCAATCAGAGACTAATTGGCGCTACGCAGATGAAGCGAAAGTACCCAGAATTTGTTTTATAAACAAACTGGACCGCACCGGAGCGTCATTCGAACATTCTTATTCGACTATTTTAGAGAGGCTTTCTCGACATGCCGTCCGTATGCACATCCCCATCGGACTCGAAGAGAAATTCGAAGGAGTGATAGATCTTCTCCGTATGAAAGCTTATTACTTTGAAGGCGAGATGGGTAATTCCGTGGTGGAAAAAGAAATTCCCGAAAATCTGAAAGCGGACGCGGAAAAATACAGAAACGAACTTGTGGAAAAAATAGTGGAGACGGATGATGTTCTCATGAATGAATACTTGGAGGGTATGACGCCGGATTTAGAAACTCTCAAGAAAACTCTCCGCAAAGCCGTAATCGCAAATATTATCTTTCCGGTTTTTGCCGGGTCCGCGCTCAAAAACAAGGGTGTCCAACTGGTGCTCGACGCGGTGGTGGACTATTTGCCGTCTCCTGTCGATATTCCTCCGATTCCGGGCATAGACCCGAATACCGAAGAACACGCCGTCCGAAATGCTTCTGACGCGGAACCTTTCGCGGCGCTTGCCTTCAAAGTCGCCACCGATCCCTTTGTCGGCCAGATTATTTTTTTTCGGGTTTATTCAGGCACGCTCTCTGCCGGAAGCTATATTTACAATCCGCGCACTCGCAACAAAGAACGCATCGGGCGAATATTGCGCATGCACGCCAACGATCGGGAAGAAGTGAAAAAAGTTTTTGCCGGAGAAATCGCCGCTGCGGTGGGGCTCAAGGATACTATAACTTCAGATACTCTCTGCGATGAAGATCGTCCCATCGAGCTCGACAGGATAGTGTTTCCGGAGCCTGTCATCTCTCTTCGCATCGAGCCGAAAACCAAAGCTGATCAGGAGAAAATGGGCATGGCGCTCAATCGTCTGGCGCAGGAAGATCCGACTTTTAAAGTTTCCACCGATCAAGAAACAGGCGAGACCATTATCGCCGGAATGGGGGAATTACATCTTGAAATAATTGTAGACCGTATGAAGCGGGAATTTACGGTGGAGGCGAATGTGGGTAAGCCCCAGGTCGCGTATCGGGAAACTATTACCGGAAATTCGGAGGCCGAAGGAAAATATATCAAACAGTCCGGTGGCCGAGGAAACTATGGACATGTAAAAATCAGAGTCAAACCGATGCAAGCGCTTAACAAAGAAGAATTGGAAGATCTGCCAAAAAATGTGAAACGTTCCGAAGGATTTGAATTTATAAACAACATAAAAGGAGGAGTAATTCCACAGGAATATATTGTGCCGTGCGAGAAAGGATTCAAAGAGGGGCTTGACCGCGGGGTGTTGGCGGGATTTAGGATGGTAAATGTGTCGGTAGATTTGTGGGATGGAAGCTATCATGAGGTGGATTCAAATGAAATGGCCTTCAAAATTGCGGCTTCTATGGCGGTCCAAGATGCTTGCAAGCGCGCCAATCCGGTGATATTGGAGCCGATGATGAAGGTGGAAGTGGTAACTCCGGAGAAATTTATGGGGGACATTACCGGTAACCTCTCGAGCAAGCGCGGACTTATCGAAGGGATGGAAGATCGCGGAATGAATAAAACGCTGAAGGCCATTGTCCCGCTTTCCGAAATGTTCGGCTATATGACGGGTCTGCGTTCCATGACCGAAGGCCGAGCTTCTTTCACCATGGAATTCGTGAGATATGATATAGTACCTAATAATGTCGCTGAGACTATTATCACCGCAAGAAAATAAAATTCTTCAATATATTGCTCTGCCTTTAATTGTTTTAGTTTTTTACGTCGGACTTATTTATTTGTATAAATTTTTAGGTTTGCCTTCTTCCGGAGAGATAATTAATTTCGCCAAAAGATATTACGAAAATTACGGTTATTGGGTTGTGTTGGTGGGCGCTCTAGTGGAAGGCGCTTTATTTATAAACTGGTATTTGCCAGGGTCGGTGGTGGTGGCGCTCGGAGTAGTTTTTGCCCGGTCGGCCGGACTGAATGTTTTTTTTATGCTTTTCTTGGTAATTACGGGATTCTTTCTGACGGCTCTTCTGAATTATGCCTTGGGACGTTTCGGCTGGTATCATATTTTTTTAAAACTGGGATTGGAAGGACCACTTCTTAAGATACAGGCCAAGGTAAAAGACCAAGGCCTCCGGGCATTGTTTACCGCTTATGTTCATCCGAATTTCGGAGCCTTAGCGGCTACCGCCGCTGGAATTTTACGTCTTTCTTTTTATGAATTTTTCTTTTACTCGCTTATTTCCATAATAACCTGGAATAGTTTCTGGACATTGATATTTTATTATTTCGGGTCGGCACTTTTAAATCACTTAAATTTTCTTATCATTTTGGGCGGGATATTCGTGTATTTTATGTTTGTGAAGAATTTTAGGAAATCAAGCGTCAACATTCCATAATTATTAGAGACTTGATATTATATTGGTTGGAAATGCTTTACATACCCTTTTATGATCCGGGAAAAAGCTACGAGGAAAATTTTAAGGAAGGCCCTTTTGGGATTTTTGCTGATGGGAAAATGTTTCGACAGGAAGAATCTTTACCCAAGTATGATTTTCTGGGGGTGAAAGTGAATTCCCCTTTTGGCATTCCGGCCGGGCCGCTTTTGAATTCCGATTTTTGCAAAGGTGCATTTGATAAAAGTTTCGATATCTGTGTTTACAAGACTGTCCGATCCGAAATTTTTCCCTGTCATCCTTTTCCCAATGTTCTTTCGATAAAAGTTGGAGGCGATCTGACTTATGAAAAAGCGCAGGGAAAGTTTGTAGCGGACGCGAATTTTGAGGAACCCATCTCCATCACTAATTCTTTCGGCGTGCCTTCTCGGGACCCTAAAATTTGGCAAGAGGATGTAAAAAAAGCTATTTCTTATACCCACAAAGGACAAGTCTTGGTTTTGAGCTTTATGGGAACAGTAAGAGAAAATCAAACAGTCGACGAATTTGTGTCCGACTATGCGTTGGCCGCGAGGCAAGCAATAGAAACGGGAGCTAAAGTGCTGGAGACAAATCTATCTTGTCCGAATATCGGCAACGAAGGGTTGGTCTGTTACAATTTGGATATGACTGAAAGAGTCTGTAAAGCAATCAGGGCGGAAATCGGCGGCATGCCTTTGGTTTTGAAAGTCGGTTATTATAAAAATAATGAAGACATAAAAAAATTGGCGGAAATTGCCAATAAATACGCGCAAGCGATCTCTCTCATCAATACTATTCAAGTGGAGGTAGTGGATAAAGATGGCAAGCCGGCTCTGCCGGGAAAGAACCGTTTGCGTTCGGGAGTTTGCGGAGCTTCTATCAAGTGGGCAGGTTTGGAAATGGTAAGAAAATTAAAAAAGATTCGCGAAGAGTCGGGTTATAAATTCACTATTATCGGGGTGGGTGGAGTGATGAACGCGGATGACTTTTTTGAATACCGCGAAGCCGGGGCGGATGTAGTGATGTCCGCAACCGGAGCGATGTGGAACCCCTACCTTGCAAAGGAAATAAGGGAAAGGTTATGATAAAAAGATGAATAAAAAATTGCAAAAAATAGCGCTGGATTTTTATAGACTCAAAGCCGTAAAGTTTTCAAAAAAGGGATTTAAGTTCAATCTTCACACAAAATATCCCAAAGTGCCCCCAAGTCCGAATTATTTGAACCTTCGGGATGTTTTTCGTGATCCGAAAATTAGAAAAAATATTGCCAGCCAGATTGCGCCTATCGTTAAAAAATTAAAACCGGATATTTTGGTTGATTTGCCTCAGTCAATTTCTCCGATCACGACGACCGTTTCGGACATGACCAAGATCCCGATGATTTCTGTCAGATCGGAAGCTCTTAAAGGAATTAAAAAAAATCATGGAGTCAAGCAAAGCATAAATGGCGTTTTTAGGAAAGGGCAAAAAGTTCTTATCATTGATGATGTTGTTTCGAGTCATGCTTTTACTAAAATTAAAGCGATAGAGGTTTTGAAAGAAAGCGGTCTTAAAGTTATGTCTGAAATTATAGTGGTGGTAGATAGGGAAGAGGGGGGAAAGGAAAATTTGAAAAAATTAAAATATACTTTAATAAGTATTTTAGAATTTAGAGACATTTTAAACTTTTTTCTTTCCAGGAAATTAATAACTAATCAGGATTATGAAAAATCGATAGAATACGGAAAATTCGCAAAAGTCCATGCATTGAAATAAATTAAATAATGTTATTATCAAAACTGACGACCGAACTGAAATGATAATAGACAAATACAACCAAAGAGCCAAGAAAATAAATTCGCTACTTTGCGTTGGCTTGGATTCGGATTTTGATAAATTGCCGGAGAGGTTTAAGGCACGGAAGTTTCCGCAGTTTGAATTTAATAAATGGGTTATAGAGGAGACACATGAATACGCGGCGGCTTTCAAAATGAATAGTGCTTTCTTTGAAGCGCGGGGTGATGCCGGTATGAAAGAGCTGAAAATGACGATGGATTATTTGATAAAAAATCATCCGGATATTTTTACAATTCTGGATGCCAAGCGGGCGGATATTGGCAATACGAACAAAGGGTATGTGAATGCGATTTTTGACTGGCTTGGATTTGACGCCGTGACTCTGCATCCGTACCTCGGGAAGGAAGCCTTGCTTCCGTTTTTGGAAAGAAAAAATAAAGGTTGCATAATCCTCTGCCGGACTTCCAATCCGG
This sequence comes from Candidatus Nomurabacteria bacterium RIFCSPHIGHO2_01_FULL_41_71, assembly GCA_001785355.1. Taxonomy (GTDB): domain Bacteria; phylum Patescibacteriota; class Minisyncoccia; order Phycocordibacterales; family UBA9973; genus UBA9973. The sequence goes on from MFTQ01000020.1 coordinate 21,453, forward strand.
GAGCAGGTGAATTACAAGATTTAAAAATTGTAGACGTCGGACGTCTACAAAAGCCATTTTGGCAGATTGTCGCAGAAAAAGTTTCCAAAGAATGGAATAAAAATAATAACTGCCTGCTGGTGGTTGGGGCGACTTATCCGGAAGAAATGCAAAAAATCCGTTCACTAGTGGGCGATATGACTTTTCTGGTTCCCGGCGTCGGTCCACAGGGGGGAAGTGTGGCGGAAGTAATGCAGGCCGGCTTAAATAGTGTTGGCCTTGGTCTCATCATCAACACTTCTCGCGGTATTATTTTTGCCGCCGACCCCAAAGCCAAAGCCCAAAAACTTTGCGAGGAGATTAGAAAGTATGGTATAAAATGAGATATGCGCTTGGAACGAAATTCGAGTAATCCGAATAAAAAAATAGAACCAAAGAGGAAAATACCGAATTATTGGTTTTCCCCGACTGAAGGACCCCAAAGATCTTGCGCTTATTCTTCGGAATTTATTGAAAAATTTGGCGGAGAAATTGTCGAAGATATAATAAATAAAGACGAGGAAAGTGTAAAAAAGAAAACTGGTTTTAGTATTGCAGAATTAAAAGCGAAAATAAAAGAATTGGAAAGAGAGTGGAAAAAATAAAAATCAGCTCAAATCTTTAGGATCTACGAAAAACTCAAAATCTTTTTCCGGCACAATGCCGCACTCTCTCATTTTATTTGCCGCTTCTTCCAAAAGCGGATTCAATGTTGCCCAGGCCGCATTTCTTATTTTTTCTGATTCCGATTGAATTTTAGCAATATCTGTGAAAGCTTTTGGTTCATCGAGACGCATAAGTTCCAGAGTATTTTCAACAATCTTTTGATTAATTTCGAGCGCGTTCAACGTCGGATCCATTTTTGAAATCAGATTTTTATTTTGCGCAAGAAAATTTGTCCACTTTTCGCCCAATTTCTGCGCTTGTTTCAAGTATAATTCGGTGTGTCCTTCGCTTGCCGATCTTAAAGCTAAAAAAAGGATAAAAAAATTGTTTTTAAATTGTTTTGGTTTACCTTCAGCCCTTGCAGTTCCGGGTTGTATTGCCAAGACTTTTAGAGCTGATGCTACTAATGTATTTATTTCTGTAAGAATTCGAATATACTTTTGCTCTTTTGTTTCTTGCGCGCCGGGTGTTGTTTCCATGTGTCCAACTTTAGCATGGTAATGTTAATTTGACAATATTTTTTGATTTGCTAGTATGAATGGAACTGCACTTTGGCAGTTTTTTTATCAATAATATCGTTAGTGATTAAGCCCCAGCGACTGGTAATCGTACGTTGAGTTTTAATCACTAGCAAAATCAATCGTATGGCAGAAGAATTTAAAAGAGACAAGCCGCATATCAATGTCGGCACCATTGGTCACGTGGATCACGGTAAAACCACGCTGACTGCGGCAATATTGCATGTCCTAAACATGGCTGGCAAGCAAGTGCGTCTAAAGGGTGTTGATCAGATTGACAATGCCCCGGAAGAGAAGGCTCGGGGAATCACTATCAATATTTCGCATAATGAATATGCCACCGATGCCCGTCACTATGCGCATATCGATGCCCCGGGACACGCCGATTATATTAAAAACATGATTACGGGCGCCGCTCAAATGGACGGTGCTATCCTTGTGGTTGCGGCGACTGACGGAGCGATGCCCCAGACTCGCGAACACGTGCTTTTGGCAAAACAAGTCGGCGTGCCGAAGATTATTGTTTTCCTCAACAAGTGCGACATGGTTGACGACAAAGACATGATTGATTTGGTGGAAGAAGAAATTCGAGAGCTCTTGACCAAGCAGGGATTCGACGGCGCCGGGGCTCCGGTTATTCGCGGTTCGGGACTCAAAGCTCTTGAATCCAAGTCTGTTGACGACGAATGGGCCAAGAAAATTCTTGAGCTCACCAATGCTCTTGACACATACATTCCGATTCCGGAACGAGACACCACCAAGCCTTTTCTTATGCCTGTCGAAGATATTTTCTCCATCGAAGGCCGTGGCACGGTAGTAACCGGAAAGATTGAAAGAGGAATAGTGAAAGTCGGAGAGGAAGTGGAGATTGTGGGTATTAAGCCCAACCAAAAGACCACAGTCACCGGCATTGAAATGTTCAACAAAAATCTACAGGAAGGCATGGCCGGAGACAACGCCGGAGTGCTTCTCCGTGGTTTGAAAAAAGAAGACATTACCCGCGGTCAGGTGCTTGCCAAGCCGGGTACTGTTACTCCGCATGATAATTTTACTTGCGAGATATATGTTCTAAAAAAAGAAGAAGGTGGTCGGCATACGCCTTTCTTTAAAGGATACAAGCCTCAATTCTATATTCGCACCACAGATGTAACGGGGGATGTGGCTCTTGCCGAAGGAACAGAAATGGTGATGCCTGGAGATACGGTAAAGATTACAGTTAAGCTTGTTACTCCGGTAGCGCTCGAAGAGTCTCAAAGATTCGCTATTCGAGAAGGGGGCAAAACTGTAGGAGCAGGGGTGGTAACGAAGATTTTGGCTTAGTTTGGTTTTTCAAATGCATAGTTCTATGACAACAGGATCCACAAAAACGAGAAAGCCTGCGCGTAGCGTGGCAGATGGCGCTACAAGCAAACCCAAGGTTCCCTCCGCAGGTGCTAAGAAAAAAGCTGTTCTTTCCAAGAAAGACAAGCCCGTTCGCGTTTCTGTCGTAAAGGGCGATACCGAAGTGATATTGCGCATACGTGTCCGGGCCTATGAAAGCAAAATTCTCGATAGTTCCGTCAAACAGATCATGGATACCGCCGAGCGGTATGATGCCGTGATCTCGGGTCCTGTGCCTCTTCCCACTGAAATAAAAAAATACACGGTTAATCGTAGCTCTTTCATTTACAAGAATACTCGGGAGCAATTTGAGATAAGAGTTCATAAAAGATTGATCGATATCATAAATCCGAATGCCAAGACCATCGAAGCCTTGACTAATTTATCTTTGCCTTCCGGAGTGGATATCGATGTAAAAATGTTATGAAGTTTATTTTAGGAACAAAAGTAAACATGACCGAATTTTTTTCCGAAAACGGAGAAGTTGTTCCCGTTACGGTGGTTTCTGCCGGACCGGTCGAGCTTCTGCGAATTTTTAAAAAAAAGAAAGACGGATATGATGCCGTGCAGATAGGGTTTCAAGCAGTTACGAAAGCGCGGGGAAAAAATAAAAAGAGCTACAAAATTCTGAAAGAATTTAAGCTCGGGCCTGCCGATATCTCAGATGCGAAGATTGGGGATATAGTGGATGTTTCTATTTTTGCGCCGGGTGACAAAGTTCAAATTTCAAGTGTTTCCAAGGGCAAAGGATTTCAGGGTGTGGTCAAGCGCCATGGCTTTCATGGAGGACCCCGCACCCATGGCCAGAAACATTCCGAGCGGGAACCGGGGTCTATCGGCGGAGGGCTTCGCACCCATGTGCCGCGCGGTATGAGAATGGCGGGACGAATGGGAGGGGATCGGATTACTCAAAAAAATTTAAAAGTTATTTTAGTGGATAAAGAAAATAATTTAATGTTGATCAAGGGAGCAATCGCCGGTCGTCGCGGGACGTTGGTGGAAATGGTCAGTAAAGACAGCGCCTTAGGCACTGGCTAGCCAGTGCCTAAGGCGCTGTCGAGGTAAAAAATAATGCAAGCGAAAATTTACAATCAAAAAGGAGCTGAAGCGGGGATGATAACTCTTCCTGAAAAAGTTTTTGCCGCTAAGTGGCGCAGTGATTTGGTGCATCAAGTGGTGGAAGGAATGCGCAGCAACAAACGCGCCGGCACGGCGGATACCAAGGACCGTGGAGAAGTGCGAGGAGGCGGCAAGAAACCCTGGAAACAGAAAGGCACCGGTCGGGCCAGACATGGATCGATTCGCAGTCCCATCTGGGTGGGCGGAGGGGTGACTCATGGACCCTTGGCGGAGAAAAACTATAAAAAGAAAATTTCCAAAAAGATGCGGGCTCAGGCTTTGTTTTCTGTTTTGTCCAAGAAGTGGAAAGATGGGGAAATTATTTTTATGGAGACGCTTTCAATGCCGAAAATGAACACGCAAGCCGGCCTCGAAGCGGTAAAGAATGTGGCGAAAGCGGCGGGGGTCGGGAATGTCGCGGTTTCCAAAAAACCGAGAATATTGACGGCTCTATTCAGCAGAAACGAAAATGCGGAAAAAAGCCTTCGGAATATCCCGGCTCTGGAAATAGTCTTTTCCAGGAATTTAAATCCGAAAGACGTGCTTGATTATAAATATCTCCTGATAGAAAATCCGGCTGAAAGCGTTAAATTTTTGGAATCCAGAGGATAATTAAAAAATATGGCAACTAAAAAAGATAAAATAAAAGATCCGAAGACAGTTGTAAAATTGACCGCGCGAATTACGGAAAAAGCTAGCAACGCCACGGCTTTGAATATCTACACATTCGATTTGTTGTCTCCGCTTAATAAGACGGAAGTCAAGAAGGAAATTTCCAAAATTTACAAAGTGCGTCCAGTCAAAGTAAATATTTTATCAGTGCCGGCCAAGCGGGTCTCCTGGAAAGGTAAGCCGGGCAAGCAGGGTGAAGGCAGGAAAGCGTTTGTTTATCTGAAAGTCGGAGACAAAATAGAATTTGCGTAAAAATAGGATGAAAACATACAAACCCACAAGTAAATCACGAAGACAAATGACCCATGTTTCTTATCGGGACGTTATTACTCGCATTTCTCCGGAAAAATCCCTGACTCATGGGTTAAGGAGATCGGTAGGAAGAAACAGCCAGGGACGCATCACCATGCGCCATAAAGGAGGTGGACACAAGCGCCTTTATCGGGAGGTGGATTTTTTATATAACAAAAAAGAAATTCCGGCTAAAATAAAATCTGTCGAATATGACCCCAATCGTTCGGCTTTCATCGGGCTTGCGGTATATCGGGATGGAGAGAAGAGATATGTAATATTGCCAAAATCCATAAAGCCCGGAGACTCTTTTTTGGTATCCGACAAGGCGGAACTCAAGCCGGGGAACAGGCTTCCGCTTAAAAATATTCCGGTCGGGACTTTTGTCTACAATATAGAGCTTAAGCCCAGGGGCGGGGCGAAAATTGGGCGCGGAGCGGGCGTTTTCGCTCAAGTGGTGGCTAATGCCGAGGGCTATACCAATATAAAAATGCCTTCGTCGGAAATAAGGAAAATAAACGAAAATGCCTGGGCCTCGATCGGAGTGGTCTCAAACGAAGAATACCATTTGCAAAATTTCGGCAAGGCGGGCCGGAGCCGGTGGAAGGGAATTCGTCCGACCGTTCGCGGCACGGCCATGAATCCGGTGGACCATCCCTACGGAGGAGGCGAAGGCCGTCAGGGCCGGGGTACTAAGCGCCCGAAGACTATGTGGGGAAAAATTACCGGCGGACGCAAAACTCGCAGTCCGAAAAAGTATTCAAATGTTTTTATCGTTTCTCGCCGGGTAAAGAAGGGGAAGAAGTAAAAAAGGGAGGGCGCTGTACTTGTTGCGTAATATAAGTAGTATGGTATATTTTACTTATGGCCATTCAAAAACATACGAAAACCAATGTCCTAAATTTAACCTTAACAGTTCAAGTCTTTAAGGAAGGTAAATACTTTGTTTCCTACAATCCTGAACTAAAAGTTGCAAGTTGTGGCAAGAATATTGATGAAGCAAAGGAAAAATTAAAGGAAGCAATATCCGGCTTTTTGAAATCGGCCAAAGCGATGAATACCCTAGACGAAATAATGGAAGAAGCCGGCTTTTCTTATAAAAAGCATCAATGGTTTACCCCAGACCTTTTAGTTATGGATCGTCTGTCCTTGGCGTTTTAATTTTATGCCAAAAGTAACTCCGATTCATTATAAAAAATTAGTGAAGGTTTTTGAATATTTGAATTTTCATTTTGATAGGCAAGAGGGTGATCATTTGATTTATGTTAAAAATGGAATAAAGAGACCTGTGGTAATACCCATGTATGATGATGTGCCTGTTTTCATCATCAAAAATGATATAAAGTTAGCCGGTGTTTCGCGAAGCGAATACATGAAAATTTTAGCAAAAATTTAGAATTTTTTTAAGGCCGGGGAACTAAATGGCCAAAAACAATGTGGGGCAAAGTAACCGGCGGCAGAAAAACCAGACGCCCCAAAAAGTATTCAAATATTTTCATCGTTTCTCGCCGGGTAAAGAAGGGGAAGAAGTAAAAAAAGAGAAATTAAAAATTAAACAGAATTTTCCTTGTCTACCGAAATGAACATATGTTCATTTCGGTAGACATTTTGAAATAAGACTTTTCCACATTTTGATTTGCGTTATGTGTAGATATTGGTAGTCTCTTAAATGGATCCGGCCCTTTCAGGGGTATCCCAGCCCCCGGCCGGGTCCAGAAGGAGATTATAGGATGTGTTGTAGGCGGCGCGCCCGTTCTAGGAACGGACGCAAAAAGGCGCTCCGAAAGGAGCGCCGCCGGCAACTTGGGCTGCCGGCAAAAAAAAGGCGGGGGGGGGCTAGCTAGACCCCCCGCCTCCTCCCGCCGGGCTGGCGCGTTCTAAGCTAGCCCCAAAATCCACGGCCGGGCCTCGACGCAAGTCGGGCCCGGCCATTCTATTTTTACCCCAACGGCTCATCTCCCGCCATTTGAGCCGTATGAAATTTATCCTCTTTTTGCCTGATTCGCCAGATATTCCGCAAGAAGCGCCCGCGCTCCGGCCGACTTCCTCAGCCATTCCGGAAATTGGGACATATTTGGGACGGAAATCTTGTTTGTTTTCAGGGCTTCTGTTGCCGCTCCGGCGGTGCCGACTACTTCCAACTGCTCGCTACCTCTTTTACTTGTTGTCATTTTTATAAGTACCACCCCCGGCATCATTCTTGTTGTTTTTTTCTTTCCCTCTCTTTCCACTACCGGCACATTTACCTCAAAACCGCCTTTTTCGATCAGGCTCTTTATCTCCTCCGTCACTTTTCCTTTTTTTTCCGAATCGGGAGCGCGTCCCGGAGCTTTCTCCGCTCCGGCAGCAGAGCCGTCTTTCTTTTTTTCTCCTGATTTTTTCTTGGCAAACATGTATTCTTCTCCGTTGCCGAGTAACTGGCGGAGAATCTGCTGGCCGGTAATCGCCCGCCCCAACTCTTCCAGAAGTTTTTTCATAGACTCGTCTTCCTCTTTTACTCCGGCATCCAAAGCTTCCCGTTCCGGTTTTTTCTTATCTTGAAGAAAGCTAAGAGTTTGACCGTAATGCACCCCCATCATCATCCAGGGAGCCACTTCGTTTTCTTTAATTTTTTTGTCCCGATACGCTTCCGCCAATTTTTTTCTTATTTCTTCAAAAATTCCGGGAGTTTTCCCCTGTTCGCCAAGGGCTGATTTTAGCTTAGTCTCAATATCTTGGTCATCTATTACTTCTTTGATTTTTTTAAAGGCCCTGTTTTGCCGGCTCCGGACGGATTTGAGATCCGGGATAAACTTTGCTTGGAGGAGTTTTAGCCTTCCTTCTTTTAAAACTTTGGCCGCCGCCGTCCGCTTTTCCGCCTCTCTGGCTTCGATATATCCGAGAACTCGGGGATTTGCTTCTATCTCCCGGATCGTCGCTTCGGTCTCTTCGGTTCTTCGTTTGTAAACCGCCAGGGTCCTTTCGATTATTTCTCCCCGCCGGGTTGAAATTCTATTTTGTTCTTCCAATATTCTTCTCTTTATTTCCTCTCGGAATTTTTCTCGAATGGTAAAAAGTTTAGCCAATGTTTGAGCTTCATCAGGGGATAGACTTTTTATGCTCTGGAATCTATACAGGACTGTGTCCATATTTTCCAAAATTCTTTTTTGAAGCGGATCTTTCGAATCGCGATCGATTATTTTTTCTTCTGCCAGGGCTCCATAGTCTCCCGGATTCAGATTTTCCATCGGAGACAATTGCCCGAGCCACTTCAAATATTCTTCGAAGGCACGCAGATACCTGAGCTGTTCTACTTGTTTTTCCCTCTCATTCACCCTTTTCCCTATTTCTTCTTCGGTGACCAGAGCTTCGGTCGCCATCTTATCCGCCTCTTTCAGTAAATCTCCCATTTCTTCGGGACTTGGGAAGGAGAACGTTTCTTCTTGCGGAACATCATTATTTTGTTTATTTTCCACCGGGGGCTCATTTGGTTTGGGTATATTGGAATTTATTCCTTCATTCATACTTTTATGCTAAGATTTTTTCATTTTAAAGTCAAATCATATTTTCCCTTGCTTTTATATTTAAATTTGATATTATAAATCCAAGCTCGCTAAGGGCTTATTTTAATGTCTGCCGAATAATTTTTATCATGACCAGAAGCATAAAAAAAGGGATGTATGTTGATGAACGGCTCCTGAAAAAGGTTGCCGGCAAAAATCCGCTTCAAACCCCCATGATCAAGACTTGGAATCGGGCTTCAGTGGTGTCCCCGGAGATGCTCGGTTTTATCTTCGGCGTTTATAACGGTAAGACGCATGTGGAAGTGTTGGTCACGGAGGACATGGTGGGTCACAGACTGGGAGAATTTTCCCCAACCAAGAAATTTATTAAGCATGGCGGAAAGATGCAGAAAGAACTCGAGCAGAAAAAGAAAGAGGCCGAAATAGCGGCCGCCCAGGGAGCGAAAGCCGCCGCGACGGATGCCAAGGGAACGAAATAGGAATATGAATCCTGTTAAAAGCCGCGATCGCAATTTAAAATACAAACAAAAATATGAAATTAAATATTAGAAAAATTAGTAACATAAAATATCAGACACGCGAGTTGATCGCGGTCTGCTTCTAAACGGGATGAAAGCATTTTTAAAAAATTACAGACAATCTCCGAGAAAGGTCCGCGCGGTGGCTGACCTGGTGAGGGGTAAGAAAGCGGAGGCCGCCATGGCCGAACTCGGTTTTCTTCCCAAGAGAGCCGGAGTTCCGCTTAAGAAACTTCTTTCTTCGGCGGTAGCCAATGCGAAAAACATCGGAGTTCAGGCGGAAAATCTTTTCATTAAGGAATTCCGAGTGGACAAGGGCATTACCATGAAGCGAATGATGCCGGCGGCCATGGGTAGCGCGCATCGGATCAACAAACGCACTAGCAATATCACCCTTGTTTTAGCGGAGAAGGCAAATAAGAAATAATATGAGCAAGATCGTTCATCCATACGCGCATAGATTGGTAATACTTCGGGACTGGAAGTCCAGATGGTTTGCCGATCCTAAAAAGTATGTGACATATTTGAAAGGCGATGTTTTGATCCGGGAATATCTGGAGAAAAAGTTGCGCGGATTGTATGTTTCCTCTATCGAAATCGAGAGAAGAGAGAAGGCGACTAGAGTAATCATCCGCACTTCGCGACCCGGGCTTTTAATAGGCCGGAGTGGCGAAGGCGCCACCAAACTCAAGGCGGATATTTTAAAAAAAATGGAAAACCTCAAGTTGCCAAAGCCTGAAGAATTCAAGCTTGAAATCATTGAAATTTCCAATCCCGAAGCGGATGCGTCCATCGTGGCCTATATGATCGCGGAAGGACTCGAGAAGCGCATGCCATATCGGCGAGTAATCAAGCAGATTTTGGAGAAAGTAATGTCCGCGCGCGGAGTGGAGGGGGCAAAAGTGGTACTCTCCGGCCGTTTGGGCGGCGCGGAAATCGCCCGCACCGAAGAGCTCAAACGAGGATCCATTCCGCTTCAGACTTTTCGAGCGGATATAGATTTTAAAAGAGAGCGAGCCGTCATGTCTTACGGGACCATAGGCATCAAGGTATGGATATATCGGGGTAAGATTTTTTCAGATCGGAAGAAAGACAATAAAGACGCGGATAATAATTAATTTAAACATATGTTGCTTCCCAAAAAAGTAAAATTTAGAAAATGGCAGACAGGTCGCAAGAATCGGAAGGCGATAAGTTCCGATACCAGAGGTACCAGGCTTGCCTTCGGATCTTTCGGACTCAAATCTGAAACTCAAGCCCGTGTTAAATCCACTCAAATCGAATCTGCCAGAAAAGTAATTTCCCGCACCCTCACCAAATCAGGCAAATACTGGGTGCGTATTTTTCCGGATCGTCCTTATACGGCCAAAGCGGCCGAAGTGGGCATGGGAAAGGGTAAGGGAGACCCGCAAGGATATTGTTTTGATGTTCTGCCGGGAAGAATTATCTTTGAAGTGGATGGCGTGGAGGACAAGGTGGCCAAGGAAGCGCTCCGCAAGGCCGGAAGCAAGCTTCCGGTAAAAGCGAAGATAATAAGCAGGGCTTACGCGGAATAAAATTATGGCGAATAAAACAAATAAAACCAAAGAAGAAGTAGAAAAGGGTGTCGGAGCAAAGATGCTTTCGGGTGTGGTGGTGTCGGACAAGATGGACAAAACCGTGATTGTCTCCGTTTCGCGTTTTGTGAAGCATCCGCTGTATGGCAAATTCTACAAAGTCAGTAAAAAGTATAAAGCGCATGATGAAGATAACAAATACAAAGTCGGCGATATTGTGGAAATAGTGTCCACTAGGCCGATTTCCAAGGATAAGCGGTTTAGAGTAGTAAGTAAATAAAACCATGATTCAACCACGATCTTTAGTAAAAATAACTGACAATACCGGAGGCGTTCTTGGCGCGGTTTTTAAAGTTTTGGGGTCTTCCAAAAAAAGATACGCCAAGCTTGGCGATATCGTGGTAATTTCGATAAAATCCGCCAGTCCCAGAAAGGCGGTAAAAAAGAAAGAGGTGCATCAGGCGGTGGTAGTGCGCACCAGAAATGCCGAGCGTCGTCGCGACGGGTCCTATATCCGTTTTGACGACAATGCGGTGGTTATACTGGAGAAAGGCAAACTCGATCCCAAGGCCGGGCGCGTATTCGGTCCCATACCGCGAGAGCTTGCCGAGAAAGGATTCCAAAAAATTATTTCTTTGGCGCCAGAAGTGATATAAAAATTGTGAAGTTCATAAAACGAATGTTATGAAAATAAAAAAAGGAGACAATGTGACGGTGATAGCTGGCAAGGATAAGGGAAAATCCGGCAAGATTTTGAAGTCTTTGCCCGCGCTTGATAAAGTGGTGGTGGAAGGACTTAATATGGCGAAAAAACACAAGCGTCCGAGAAAATCAAATGAAAAAGGATCCATGGTAAATATCGCTATGCCGATTCATGTTTCCAATGTGAAGAAGATAAGTTAAATATGAAAAATCAAACCATAAAAGAAAAAGAAGCGGGCGCGTATGAAAAAATGAAAAGCGCTTTTCATTACAAGAATGCTTTAGCCGCGCCGCGTCTTCAGAAAATAGTGATCAATGTCGGCACCGGCACCTTGATGAAAAAGGATAAAAATAAAAATGAAGCCGTAGCTACGCGTCTTTCCAAGATTACCGGACAGAAGGCCGCCATGCGGGGAGCCAAGCAGTCCATTTCATCTTTTAAAGTAAGACAAGGCGACCCCATCGGAATCATAGTCACTCTCCGTGGCAAGAGGATGTATGCATTTCTCGAAAAATTTCTGAATATTGCGCTTCCGCGCACCAAAGATTTTCGCGGCATTTCTCCCGGCGCGGTGGATAACGTAGGCAATCTTTCCATTGGTGTCAAAGAACACACTATTTTCCCGGAAACGGCGGATGAAGATATTCGGGATGTTTTCGGTCTCTCTGTTACTATTGTTTCTGCGGCGAAAAACAAAGAAGAAGGCAAGACCTTTTTCGAACTCTTGGGCGTGCCTTTCAAGAAGGAGGAGAATAAATAAAATTATTAAAACACCCCTCGGGGATTTTTTATTTATTTGACTATTTTGCCCTGTTTTGCTAGCATGTGAATGCCTCGAGACAGGCTGATCCGTGTTTCTTCTTAAGGCTTGAAAGCAGGTTTTAAGAAAAAATACGCGATATCACCTCTTGAAAATGGCATTTTCACATGGCAAAAACATCCGTAGTGGCGAGATCAAAAAAGAAACCGAAATTTTCCACCCGACGTAAGAATCGATGTTTTCGGTGTGGTCGAGGAAATGCCTTTATGCGGGATTTCGGCATTTGTCGCATTTGTTTTAGAGAGCTTGCCAATGAAGGAATGCTTCCCGGAGTTCGAAAATCAAGTTGGTAGATAGCAGAAGCCCGACATTTAGGTGTCGGACACCTAAATTACTTAAATAATTACATTTTATGGATCCTATTTCCAATATGCTTATAATGATCAAAAATGCTTCACTCTCCGGAAAAGAGTCTGTCTTGGTACCCTTTTCGAAGATTAAATTTTCCATAAGTGAATGTTTGGCTAAAGAGGGTTATATTAAAAGTGTTGCGAAAAAAGTTAGAAAGGATCACCCAGTATTAGAGCTTGAACTTCAGTATATTGGCAAGGAGCCGAAAATTAAAGAAGTGGAAAGAATTTCCAAGCAATCCAGACGAGTTTATTTCGGCATGAAAGACATTCATCCGGTGAAGGGAGGGACGGGTGTATTAGTGCTTTCGACTCCAAAAGGGATTCTTTCTGGCAGGAATGCCAGAAAGGAACAGGTCGGCGGGGAAGCGTTGTTTAGGCTTTGGTAATCAAGACAAGTGAAAAGTTATAAAGTAGAAAGTTTATAAATAAAATTATGTCAAGAATCGGTAAACAAGAAATATTAATACCAGTAGGAATCAAGGTGAGTTTTGACGGCAACGCTATCGTGGTCGCTGGTCCGAAGGGGACGCTATCGAAAACTTTTCGGGACGATATTGCCATTACCGTTACCGACAAAAATATAACTTTGAATATCAAAAGAAATGACAAATTTTCAAAATCTCTCTGGGGCACTTATGCTTCGCATATCAAAAATATGCTCTCGGGCGTAGTAACTCCGTATCAGAAAAAATTAATTTTAGAAGGAGTTGGTTTTAAGTCAGAAGTAAAGGGAAAAGAAATACACTTTGCTTTGGGTTTCTCTCATCCGGTAGTGGTAAAAATACCGGAAGGTATCAATGTTACTGCGGATAAAAATAATATAACCATTTCTGGTCCGGATAAAGAATTGGTGGGCAGTTTTACCGCGGGATTGCGCGCTCTTAAAAAGCCGGAACCGTATAAGGGCAAAGGAATGCGCTATGAAGACGAAGTAATCAGACGCAAGCAGGGCAAGAAAGTTGCATAAAAATATGAATAAAAAAACCGACAAAAGAATCAGATTAAAAAAAAGAATCAAAGCCAAGATCCGAGGTTCTTCGGGTCGTCCGCGTCTTTCCGTTTTTCGATCGAATAAATTTATTTACGCTCAAGTGATAGATGATGTTTCCGGCAAGGTTTTGGCGCAAGCAAGCGACTTGCCAAAAAGAGGAAAGGTGGAAAATAAAACCAAAAGCACCAAGACAGAACGGGCCAAAGAGGTGGGAAGAATTATCGCGGGAATCTGCAAAACGGCGAAAATAGAAAAAGTGGTTTTTGACCGGAATGGATTCAAATATACCGGGTGCATAAAGACTTTGGCGGATACGGCTCGAGAGTCAGGACTTAAATTTTAAATTAAAAATATATGGATAAATCAAACGAAAAAAGAAATAATAACCGCCGATCTTCTTTCTCAAGACCCAAGCCGGAATTCGATCAGAAAATTTTGGATATCCGCCGAGTTACCAGAGTGGTGGCCGGGGGACGCAGATTTTCATTCAGCGTGTCTCTGGTTGCCGGAGACAGAAAAGGAGCGGTGGGGCTTGGATTAGGGAAAGCAGGAGACACCTCTCTTGCTATCAACAAGGCTCTTCGAAACGCCAAGAAAAACATGGTGCGACTTAAGCTTACCAAGAATATGTCCATTCCACACGAAGTTACGGCTAAATTCGGAAGTGCCAGAGTCACTCTTTTGCCCAATCGCGGTCGGGGATTGGTGGCTGGATCGGTTGTTCGTGATATCATTAAGTTTGCCGGTATTCGAGATATTACCGGGAAAATTCTGGCCGGCACAAAAAATAAATTAAACAACGCCAAAGCGGTGATGAAAGCACTTTCCGGCATTTCCGAGAAATATTCTTTACCGGTTGATGCTTTGGCATCGAACAACAAAGCTCAAATTTCTGAAGTAGCTGAAGTATCATCCATAAGCGTAGAAAAAGTCGGGAATAATTTGTAAAATCAATTATGCAAATACACGACCTAAAAAGATCTCATAAGAATAAAAAGGACCGAATGGTGGGTCGCGGGGGAAAGCATGCCAAGACTTCCGGTCGCGGAGGCAAGGGCCAGACGGCCCGCGCCGGCAACAAACGCCGCCCCGAGCTTCGAGATATCATTAAAAAACTGCCGAAGAATCGCGGATATAGATTTAAGTCCGCCCAAAAAGCATATCTTCTTAAAACGGAAAAGCTGGTTCCCGGGTTGGGAGGGAAAAGAGAGAAATTTTCCGAAATTCGCAAGCGTCTCGGCATTAGAGGAAGGAAAATAGTTATTCGATAATAATTTATGCAGAATTTTTTCTCCAAAATAAAATTAATTTGGACAGACAAAAGCCTCCGCCGAAAGGTGATTTTCGTGCTTTTTTCGCTTATTATTTTTAGATTGCTTTCCGCTATTCCGATCCCGGGTATCGATACTCTGGCGCTTGAGAGATTTCTTTCCAGCAACCAATTTTTCGGGATTTTGAACATTTTTTCGGGTGGCGGGTTGTCTAACCTTTCCATCATCATGCTCGGGGTGGGGCCGTATATCACAAGCTCTATCATTATGCAGCTCCTTACTATTATGGTTCCGGCTTTAAAGAAAATTTATCATGAGGAAGGGGAAGCTGGGCGCAGGAAATTCACCCAGTATTCCAGATTTCTCACTGTGCCTCTGGCCGCTATTCAGGGATTTTCTCTTTTGGCTATTTTGGAAAATCAGAATATTCTGATGAATCTAACCGCTTTTGATCGAATTTTAAACTTAATCATTGTAATTGCGGGTTCTATGCTTCTCATGTGGCTCGGGGAGCTTGTTTCTGAATTTGGCATCGGGAACGGTGTTTCTCTGATTATTTTTGCTGGGATAGTGGCCGCTCTGCCTTCCCAAATTGCGGGGCTTGTATTTACCTTTGATCCTTCCCAGATCCCGCTTTATCTTGGATTTTTGGTGGTTGGGGTGCTGGTTGTGGCCGGAGTAGTGATGGCGACCGAAGCGGAACGGCCTATTCCGGTCACTTATGCAAAGCAAGTGCGGGGAATGAAAATGTACGGGGGAGGCTCTACTTATCTTCCGCTTCGGGTGAATCAAGCCGGGGTAATTCCTATTATTTTTGCTCTATCCATTTTGCTTTTTCCGCAAATGATTGGCGCTTTTCTTTCGCGATTTGACGGCGCTGTTGTGTCAAAGATTTCGGATATTTTACTTTCTTTTTCCCAGACTAGTGTCCTCTATGCCGTGCTTTACTTTGTGTTGGTTTTTCTTTTCACTTATTTCTATACTGCCGTTACCTTCGATCCTGAAGCGCTTTCCACCAATCTCCAGAAAAATGGCGCGTTTATTCCGGGTATCCGTCCGGGAAGTTCCACCTCGGATTATATTTCAAAAGTTTTAAGCCGGATTACTCTTCTCGGCGCCGGGTTCTTGGGTTTTGTGGCGGTACTTCCGCTTATTATGCAATATTTTACCGGTATTTCCACTTTAGCTTTGGGTGGAACCACTCTCCTCATCGTGGTTTCCGTAGTTCTCGATCTTATCAAGAAAATAGACGCCCAAGTTTCTATGCGGGAGTACTGAAGTTTTGTCTCAATTTTCGGTAAGAATTAAAAATAACCATTATAAATTTTTTGTTGTTAAATCTAGCATATGCTATAATTAGCGGCATATGAAAAATAAAGATGTTCTGGAATATCGTGAACTTTTTTTGTCAAGAAACAAGAAGCTTCATCTAGCGAAGCGTATTTTATATGGGATAGCCACTGGTGAAGCCCTTTTTCCTCAATTTTATAGTAGGCGGCAAGAGGCTCAAGCTCTGTATGGACTTCGGCGTTATAAATTTATCAGGCATACGAGAAAGGATGACGAGAATTTTTATTCTCTTACCGCAAAAGGCAAAAATAGGTTGCGCCATATTATTATTGACGAGATTAAAATAAAAAATTCTAAAAAATGGGACGGGGAATGGTGGCTGGTCATATATGATTTACCAATCAGGTTTAAAAAAGCTCGTGATGCGTTTCGTTTTAAATTACGGGATCTGGGATTTTTCCAATTTCAAAAAAGTGCCTGGATTTACCCGTATCCCTGTGAAGGAGAAATACTTCTCGTGGCAAATTTTTTCGGAGTTCGGAAGTATATAGAAATTTTAAAGGTAGACAAAATTCTAGATGACAAAAAAATCAGAGATCATTTTGGTCTATAAAGTTTATTGTTGTTAAAATCCGCATATGCGTAATCTAACAACAAATTTTTTACAAATATAAGCAAATATGGATATATAAACATACAAATCCTGTTTTTTACTTTTCTCTCCACTTTTTGTATTCAGAAATAATAATATTGACGACTTGTTCGAGATTGTTTTTATTTGTGTCTATCACCAAGTCAAACTGGTTTTTGTCCGTATTATTTATTTTATATAAATCCCAATACCTTTTTTGCTCGCTTTGGAAGCGCTCGTGCATTTTTTTGAATACTTCTTCGCTGGTTGATACTTGCTCGGATACCTTCCGTAATTTGTCTATTTTGGCGCTATTCAAGATTCTGCCTTTGGCTATGTCGACAGGCAAATCCAAGTAAATTTTAAAAGACTCCGGTATCCAATGGTAAGCGGTGCGAGAGTCTATGACAACTTTATTTTCTTTACCCATATCGCGCAGTTTCTGATCAGTAATTTCATCTATTTTGGGGTCAGTCTCGGCCCGGATATTTACTTCGTTTACGGAAAGCCCAAGTTTGAGTCCCACTTCCCGAAAAAAGTCTCCGGACGAAAAATGCTTGTAGCCTAAAATTTGCGCCACTTTTTTCGCAGTGCTGGATTTGCCGCTTCCGAGTCCTCCGCAGATGGTGATGATTTCTTTTTTCATGATTTGTGTTATTATAACACAAATGCAACCGCAGACTTTCGTATTTTTTGGAATAGTGGGTTCCGGCAAGGGCACGCAGGTAAAACTCTTAATGGAGTTTTTGAAAGCGCGAGACGGGCGCGAGACGGTATATGCTTATCCCGGGGATGAATACAGAAAAATTATAAATTCAGATAGTTTTACGGCAAAATTGATGAGAGATTCAGTTTCCAGAGGGGAACTTCAACCTGGGTTTTTCTCTGATGCAATAGTAACCAATATTTTAATTTCTTCTTTGACCAAGGTTAGTCATTTAATCACCGATGGATATCCTCGCGCGATAGATCAATCGCAGAGTTTTGAAAAAATGATGAAATGGTATGGAAGAAAAAATATCAAGATTATTTATCTAGAAGTAGGAAAGGAGGAATCAATGAAAAGAAACTTGCTCCGTGGTCGGCACGATGATACTCCGGAGGGGATTGAAAAAAGATTCGATGAATACATAAAGAGCGTAATTCCAGCGATGAATTATTTCAAGGACAAATCGGACTATACAATTTACACGATAAATGGCGAACAAACCATTGATAATGTCCATAAAGATATAATCGCCGCCCTTGGATTTTAATTATGATCATTATCAAGACCAAAGAGGAAATCCAAATCCTGCGCGAGGGGGGTAAACGCCTGGCTACCATTTTGCATAAAGTAAAAGAGAAAGTAACACCCGGGGTTTCTACCAGAGATCTCGACATTTATGCCTTAAAGCTGATTCGGGAGATGGGCGACGAACCGGCGTTTCTCAATTACCGTCCGGCGGGGGCCAAAATTCCTTTTCCCGCGTCGCTGTGCGTTTCGGTCAATGATGAAGTGGTGCATGGCATTCCGCGCAAAAATAAAATTTTAAAAGAAAGGGATATCGTCTCCATTGATCTGGGCCTTAAGCATCGAGGACTCTTTACCGATATGGCTTTAACTGTGCCGGTGGGTGATCCTGATCCAGTGGTGGTTAAACTTTTACAAACTACACAAGAGGCACTTAGTGTGGCTATTAATGCGGCGGAGGTGGGTAATACTATAGGTGATATTGGCAATGCGGTAGAGAGTTTTGTGGGTGGTAGGTATGGTATTGTGGAAGTTTTAGCGGGACATGGCGTGGGGCGAGCAATACACGAAGATCCTTTTATTCCAAATTTTGGTAAAGCAGGCAAAGGCACCAAATTGGTTCCCGGTATGGTTATAGCCCTTGAGCCGATGATAAATCTTGGTACAAAAAATGTTGCCCTAGATTCCGATGGCTACACTTTTCGCACCGCAGACGGTAAACCGAGCGCGCATTTTGAACATACGATTCTTATAACGGAAGAAGGGCCTGAGATTTTAACCTATCCGTGATACAATACTTAGAATGGAGCCGTCTTTTCTTAAAGAAATGCCTAAATTTAAATCTCCCGAAGAGGAGCTCGCCTATCTGCGCGAGCATGTGGCCAAGAAAGAAGAAGAACTGATGAAAAAAGGGCGTTTTGAGCATCCTTCGGAAAAAGCGGTTCTTGATGTAATCAATCGGTATAGAGAAATACCCGGAAGCGATGTTTTAGCCAGAGAAAATATTTTGAGCGCAAAAGAAGAAAAGGGTATAGTGCTAGCTTTAAAACCGGAGTCTCATGACAGTATTATGGAAGAATTATTGGGCTTGGTTATCACTAAAGGTATAAAGAATGCCATGTCTGTAGCGGGGGCGATGGGGAATCCCCATGTGGATGATGATTTTCATAGGATATTGATTCAATATCTAAAATCAGGAACAGAAGTTTCCAATTTTAAAGAAGGCGTTCCGGCATACAAGTCTCTCAATATGACCCTCTTTGAAATTACCCTTCCCCCGGGAGAAGACGACGCCGAAAAACAAAAAGGTTTTAAAGAATTTATCGGCGCCATGGAACAGTTCTACGCCGGTATGCAGTCTATTTCCGAAGGCAAGAATAATGAAAAAGAAAATTATTTTACTCTCGAAGTGGCTCTTTCCGGAGATACTGACGAAGTGGTGGTTTATGCGGCAGTGTTCAATAAGCACATTTCTCTTTTTGAAAAACAGGTTCTGGCATTTTATCACAATGCCAAAGTTCGCGAATTGGCGGATGACTATAATATTTTTAATCCGGAAGGAGAGTCGGCGGGAGCCTACGCCGCACTTTCCGAACGTGGAGTAATGCCGATCAAGACTTATGACAATATAGATCACGATCCGATGAATCCGATTTTGAACGTATTTTCTAAATTAAAAACTAAAGGAGAAGGAGCGGCTATTCAAATCTTGGTGGCGCCGGCGGGAGATAAATTTATCAATGAATTTCACATGATTCTTGATGATGTAAAGGATGGTATTTCCGTCAAACATGCGGCGGATAATTTTTATAAATTCAACAGGGCCTTGATGAAAGCGGGTAAGGATCTGGTTTTCGGCGTAAAGCGTAAAGAGGAGGAAAAAAAAGAAAAATATATGAAAGGTCGCCGAGCGGTGGATGAAGGCGCGGTGGAGAAGATAGGCAACAAGATAAAAAGCACTATTATGAAAGCCAACATCCGGGTAATCACTTCGGCTGATACCAAGGATAGAGCGCGGGCGATTCTCCGGGAGATTGAGTCTTCCTTCAATCAATTTACCGAAGCGGCCTCGAACTCTGTTCTTTTTCATGAAACAGAGGGAGGAGAACTGAAAAATCTTTTTCACGAATTTTCCTATCGTTCTTTTTCAAGTGAAAAAATAATACCCCTCAATCTCAAAGAGCTTGCCTCGGTATTTCATTTTCCCATAGGGCTTACCAACCAGCCTCAGCTTAAAGAAGCCAAATCCGGCATTGCTCCGGCTCCTATCGAAATTGGCGCCGAGGGCATACTCCTTGGGATAAACAGTTACAGAGGCAAAGATACGCCTATTCATATGACTCGAGAAGATCGCATGAGGCATTTCTATGTTATCGGACAGACCGGAACGGGTAAGACCAATATTTTGCTCAACATGATTACTCAAGATATCAGAAATGGAGACGGGTGTTGTTATATCGATCCGCATGGCACAGACATTCAGACTATCCTGTCTCGTATTCCGAAAGAGCGCATTGATGATGTCATTTATTTCGATCCGGCTTATACGGCGCGTCCCATGGGGCTTAATATGCTCGAATATGATCCTAAATATCCGGAACAAAAAACTTTTGTGGTAAATGAAATGATGGGGATTTTCAACAAACTTTTTGATATGAAAGTGGGTGGAGGAGCGATGTTTGAACAATATTTCCGAAACAGCGCTTTCCTGGTGATGGAGGATCCGGAATCCGGCTCCACACTGCTTGAAATTACCAGAGTGCTTGCGGACAAAGAGTTTCGCGATATGAAGCTTGCTCGTTGCAAAAATCCCATTATCAAACAATTCTGGGTGGCGGCAGAACAGACTACGGGGGATCAGTCGCTCGCTAATTTCGTTCCGTATATTTCTTCTAAATTCGATAATTTCATTTCCAACGACATTATGCGTCCGGTAGTGCTTCAGCAGAATTCGGTTTTTAATTTTAGGAAAATTATGGATGAAAAGAAAATTCTTTTGGTCAATCTTTCCAAGGGTCGATTGGGGGATATTAATGCCAATTTGATCGGTCTGGTTTTAGTGGGCAAAATACAGATGGCGGCGCTTTCCCGAGTGGATATGTTCGGCAAGCCGATGAATGATTTTTATCTGTATATCGATGAATTTCAAAATGTTACCACTGATTCCATTTCTTCTATTTTATCCGAGGCTCGCAAATACAGACTCTCGCTCAATATTGCGCATCAATATATCACTCAGCTGGAAGAGAATATCAAGAATGCCGTTTTCGGCAATGTCGGTTCCATGGCGATTTTTCGGGTTGGCACGGAAGATGCGAATTTTCTGGAACAAAAATTCAAGCCGATATTTACGGCTCAAGATATAGCAAAACTCGACAATTTCAACGCCTATATGAGTATGCTGGTGCGTGGTCAGCCGACCAAACCATTCAATTTGCGTACTTTGGCGCCGGAGAAAGGCAATCCAAACATCGTAGATAGTCTGAAAGAACTTTCCTATGTCAAATACGGTCGCGACCGCGCCGAAGTGGAAGCGGAAATTATGGAGAGATATCAGACGATGGAGTAAAATGGAAGAATTTTAAATAAAGCGTTCTGTATGATACAATACGAGAATGAAGAAAGTAACCCCAAAACTTCAATTTAATGTGGTATTTCGCCCTGAAAAAGAGGGGGGTTTTACCGCGACGGTACCCCTTTTGCCCGGTTGTATCAGTTATGGAAAAACCTTAAATGAGGCGAAAGAGATGATTGTCGACGCTATTGATGGCTATCTTTTATCTAAGAAGAAACGAGGGGAAGTTGTGGAGACTGATGCTAACAGTTTTATCAGCACTCTCAGTGTGAGCGACAGAAAAATATATGCCTAAGCTTCCGGTTCTCAACCCGAAGAAACTTATAAAAATTTTTCTCAAAGAGGGTTTCATCATTGATCACATTACTGGTAGTCATTATGTGATGTTTAATTCTGTCTCTAATAAGACAATAACCATACCATTTCACACCAAAGATCTTCCGAAGGGAACCACCCATACTATAATTAAATTGTCCGGCATTAATCTTAAAAAATTTCCTTAATTAATTAAAAGCTTATGGAAGAATATGAAATAAAATTTTTAGAGGTGGATGTGCCGGAGGTTGAGAAAAAACTCATCCAGATTGGCGCAGAGAAAGTGGGGGAATACGATTATCTTCGAGTGATTTTGGATTATCCGGATGGAGCTTTGCACAAAAAACATAGCTGGATACGATTGCGTACAGACGGTAAGGAAGTTACTCTTACTTACAAGCAAAGCAAAAAAGATGAAAGTGGCAACAATATCGGCATGAAAGAAATAGAAGTTGGGGTCGAAGAGTACGAAAAGACCCTGCAGTTTCTTCAGGCGATCGGGCTTATCGTCAAAATGGAAGAAAAAAATAAAAGAATAAGGTATGAAAAAGGTGATGTTGTTTTTGATATAGATTCTTGGCCACAGATTCCGACTTATCTCGAGATCGAATCTGATTCATATGAAAAAGTTAAAAATGCCGCCAAAGCACTTGATTTTAATCCTGACAATGGCATAATAGGCACGGCTGGAAGCGTATATAAAAAATATGGCATCGACATAGATGAATATTCCTCCATAACTTTTGACAGAATGATTAAAAAATAAATTATTTTTTAATACTATGAAAAAATGAGGTCGTCTTGTTTTATAGTATGGTTAAGTACGGTCTAAAAGAATTTTTGCAAAATTTATTTTTTTCTGTTAAAATGGTCAATATGAAACATCCGAAAGAAGAAAAGACATATGTGATGATCAAGCCGGACGGAGTCAGGAAAGGCTTAATTGGTGAAGTTATTAAACGTTTCGAACAACATGATCTCAAGATTGTAGCGCTTGAGATGTTTCAGCCCACACATGAGCAAATTCATGATCATTATCCCAAGGATGAGGCTTGGATTACTCGCTTGGGGGAAAAAACAAAATCAACTTACGAAAAGTATGGCTACGATATGATGGCGGACTTTGGCACAGTCGAAACTGCCAAGATCGGGCCGGAAGTAAGAAAATGGTTGGTGGATTACATGAGGTCTGCTCCACTAGTTCGCATGATAGTTCAAGGTGTTCATGCGGTAGATATTGTACGTAAACTTGCCGGAGACACTTTACCTTATAGGGCGGCAGTAGGAACTATCCGTGGCGATTTTTCCATTGATTCTCCGATTTTGGCCAATAAAGAAAAAAGAGCAGTCGCCAATGTTATTCACTGCTCGGAAACTCCCGAGGAGGCGGAGCACGAAATTAAGCACTGGTTTGGTTCTGCAAAAATTTACGACTACAAGCGTTTCGGTGTGGATGAATCCCGTTAGAAGTCTCGCTCGCGCTAGAAGCGCGAGTCCAAAGGACTTTGGCGGGGTTACTTCTAACGGGATGAATAAGAAAAAGAAAATTAAATTAATTCTCGGGTCAGCCTCTTCCTTCCGAAAAAAACTTCTAGAGGACGCTGGTTTTGTTTTTGACGTGAAGACTGCCGATATAGACGAAAAGCAAATACGTCATGAAGATTTTAAGGAATTAGTTTTAAGACTTGGTTTGGCCAAAAGGGACGCGATTCTGGCGAAGAATAAATTTAGTAAAAATACCATTTTAATAACTTCTGATTTAGTAGTTTCTCACAATGGAAAATTAAGAGAAAAACCAGTGTCAAAAGAAGAGGTTATCGCCTGGCACAAAGAATACCCGAAAGGGGAGACGGTTGTTTTTTGTTCAATTGTGGTTTATCATATTGGACTTAATAAAACCCTGAAAGCTGTAGATGTTGTTTCTATAAAATGGGGGAAAATTCCAACTCGAGTTATTCACCAAATGGCAGATGACCCTATGACATATAAAGGAGCAGGATTTGTAGGTAGAGCTTTTTTCCATTATGCAAAAAGTACAAAAGGAGCTATTGATACTGTGATAGGTGTTCCCGTAAGAATTCTTGAAGATTTTTTAGAAAAATTAGGATATTACAAGTAATTGCCCACAGCCAGTGCCTCAGGCACTGGCTGTGGGCAGTGCTATACTTGCACTATGAGAAAGCAACCAATTATAACAGGTGAATATTATCACATATATAATCGTGGTGTAGATAAGCGAGATATTTTTAAAAACAAAAAAGATATTGATCGTTTCTTTGAGAGTATAATTGAATTTAATCAAACTGAAATTATAGGGAGCATACGAGATGTAAGAAAGCATCAACCAGTGCCTCAGGCACTGGCTGATGCCACTAAAGATCCATTAGTTTCTTTTGTGGTATATTGTTTAAATCCTAATCATTTTCATTTTGTTTTGAAGCAGTTAGTGGACGGTGGAATAGCCAAGTTTATGCAAAAACTGCAAGCAGGGTACACTTATTATTTTAATGTCAAGTATTCTCGCACTGGATCTCTTTTCCAAGGACCTTTTAAATCACAAGTTATGGCTAGTGAAAATTATTTTAACAAAATTCTTGGATATGTGAATAAAAATTACAAAGTTCATTATATTCCAAAAAATAAATCTCATCTTGTCTATGCTAGCGACTATGAATATGAGAATAATAATTTGAAAATTGTTTCAAAAGAAGAAGGAAAAAGATTTTTGAACATTTTCAGTGGTAATAAGAATTTCAAAAAACACTGCGAAGAAATTATTGATATTATAAGAGCAGAAAGAGGAAGGGTTTCTCTTTTAGAAAAAGATGCTCCCCCAGCCAGTGCCTGAGGCACTGGCTGGGGGAGCATCTAATATAATTTTATGCACGAAATTGAAACAAAAATTCTGAAAGTTGATGTTGAAGCAATCAAAAATAAACTGAAAAAGTTGGGTGCTAAAGAAATTCAAAATACACGACTTTACGTGGATTGGTATTGTGTAGAGGAAGCAGTAAAGGGAAATCACCCTTGGTATTTACGTGTCCGTAAAACAAGCGACGGCAAAACCGAGATAAGCTGGAAGTCATTGGGGAAATTTGTGGGCAAGACCCGGCAATCCGCTGAAATAAATATCAATGTTTCGGATTTTGACAAGGTAAAATTACTGTTTGAAGAGATTGGGCTGGTTCATTATGCGCATCAAGAAAAAGATAGAATATCTTTTGTTTTGGAAAATTGGAATTTTGACTTAGATCAGTATCCCGGAATGCCGGCGTATCTTGAAATTGAGGGCAATAGCGAAAATCATATTAACGAGGCTATAAAATTACTGGAATTGCAAGATTATGAAGCTTTATCAGAGGGAGAAACGAAACTGATAAAAGAAAAATACGGACTGAATTGGAACGATATGCGGTTTTAAAATGTTTTATCAGTAAAATTATTCTGAAACAAAAAAAAGGTTTCGTCTATATTGCGAAAAATCTTTAAAAGCATACACTAAAGGCAGGGTTATTTTCAATTATTACCTAGAACACTAATTTATGGGAGAGTCGATTGTGTTTGACCTTGGTCTCATGCATCTCTCACCCACCTAAGCGTCAAGCTACGGTAATACATTGGAGATAGTCCTAAGAAGAATTCCGTCCGCCTTTGGGCAGAGCGGATTTTTTCTTAACATATTGTCCTGTTTTATGGTAAAATAATCCCATGAACAGGAAAAAGCTTTTAAAACATCTGGTCTTTCTGATGTTTTTTATTTTTGGGCTTTATATTATGTCAGAAAGGTTTTATTGGTATTCTTTACTTTGGTATTTCGATATGATTATGCATTTTCTGGGAGGATTGTGGGTGGGGATGTTCTTTTTGTATGTTTTTTCGATAGAAAAGCCCGTTTCCAAAAATACAACACTTTCTTTGAAAGTATTTCTGGCTACATTTCTTATCGGAATTTTATGGGAGTTCTATGAGCTTGCTCTTGATATGATAAGCAGAACGGATTTCGATTTTCCGGATACTTTTTCCGATATGCTCTTTGATGTGCTAGGCGTTCTTCTTGCGACTTTTTATTACCTAAAAGGAACAATATGGATGACTCGGCAAAAATAACATTTCATGGGGGGACGGGCACGGTAACCGGCGCGAATTTTCTTCTGGAAGCGGACGGCAAAAAAATCCTCGTTGATTGCGGACTTACCCAGGGGGTAAGGCTTGCGGATGATATCAATTGGGATCCATTCCCGTATGATCCGAAAGAGATAGATTTTCTTTTTATCACTCACGCTCATGTGGACCACTTGGGCAGGGTGCCGAAACTAATCCATG
Organism: Candidatus Nomurabacteria bacterium RIFCSPHIGHO2_01_FULL_41_71; assembly: GCA_001785355.1. Classification (GTDB taxonomy): domain Bacteria; phylum Patescibacteriota; class Minisyncoccia; order Phycocordibacterales; family UBA9973; genus UBA9973. The sequence goes on from MFTQ01000020.1 coordinate 47,199, forward strand.
AGGGTTTTCGGGGAAGAATTTATTCTACCGGGCCCACCAAATCTCTTGCTCCTCTAATGCTGGAAGATACGGCTGGGATCTTGGAAAAGAATAAAGACTTTCATCTGGATAAAATTTATTCTCCGGAAAATATCCGAGCGGCCATTACTCTATGGGAAGGATTCGAATATCATCAGGAAATACAAATAACAGAAAAGCTGAAAGTTTCTTTTCTGGACGCCGGGCATATTATGGGTTCTGCCATGATATGTTTTGTTTTTAACGGAAAAAAAATTCTTTTTACGGGTGATTTGGGCAACAGTCCGTCGCCAATTCTGCCGGATACCGAAAAAATAACAGACATTGATTATTTGATAATGGAATCCGTGTATGGAGACCGCAATCACGAGTCCAAGGGAGATCGTAAGAAATTTCTGGAGCAAACCATTGAAGATAATTATAAGAGAAAAGGAGTTTTGCTTATTCCGACTTTTTCTCTGGAGCGTTCCCAGGAACTTCTCTTTGAATTAAACAGCTTGGTGGAGAATGATCGCATTCCCGTTATGCCCATATTTTTAGACTCGCCATTGGCTATACGGCTGACGGAGGTTTTTAAGCGGTATAAAGAATATTTAAATGAAGCGGCTCAAAAAGTTATGTCTAAAGACAAGTATTTGTTTGATTTCCCAGGCTTGCATTCCACTCTTCATTCTGACGAATCCAGAAAGATAAACGAAGTGCCCAATCCGAAAGTAATTATTGCCGGCTCCGGCATGTCTTCGGGCGGACGCATCGTGCATCACGAAAAGCAATATTTGCCGGATCCGAACAATACTCTTCTTTTGATCGGCTATCAGGCGGTGGGTTCGCCAGGCAGACTTATTCAAGAAGGGGTAAAAACAGTGCGCATAGTGGGGGAATACATCACTGTGCGCGCCAGAGTAGTCACCATCTCCGGATATTCCGGGCATAAAGATTCCGACGGTTTGCTTGATTTTGTTTCTCTTATGCAGGATAGTGTGAAAAAAGTTTTTGCCGTAATGGGAGAGCCGAAAAGCTCGATGTTTCTGGTGCAAAAGCTTCGGGACAATCTCGCCATCGATGCCAGCGCGCCTGAAGAAGGAGAAAGTGTTGTGCTTCCTTGTCCGGTGGTGCATAATGAAAACATTAATATTGCTAAAATCAATGAACACGCATAATTACGCCAAACACGGTCATAATCAGATAAAAATTTGCGTTTCCGGCGCGGCTGAGACGGGTCATTGCGGGATCGATGCATTGGAAAAGGCCAAAGAACTCGGCAAAGAAATAGCTCGCCAGGGAGCCGTGCTTTTAACCGGAGCGACTACCGGTTTTCCGTTGTGGGTAGCCATGGGAGCCAAAGAGGCTGGAGGTTTTTCTATCGGGTTTTCTCCGGCGGCCTCCGAGCGCGAACATGTGGAAGTTTATAAGCTTCCGCTTGATTATCTGGATTTGATCGTTTATACCGGCTTTGGTTATCCCGGCAGGGATCTTCTTTTAACCCGTTCTTCGGATGCGGTTATTTGCGGATGCGGGCGGGTGGGCACGATTCATGAATTTACCATTGCCTTTGAAGATGGCAAGCCGATTGGGATTTTCGAGGGTCCATGGGAAATGGGAGAACAGCTAAAAGAAATAATTAAGAAAGGGCATCGCTCAATCGGCAAGATTGTTGTCGGTTCTAATCCTAAAAAACTAGTTGAAGGTGTGTTTGAGCTCGTGAAAAAGGAAAAAACAGGAGAGTATAAGATAAGTTCTTCTTCGTCTCCGGATACAGCCCAATAAAAAGACGCTCACTTTACACTCTCGAGAATTCTAGCAAAAGTGTTCGGATGATTTTGCGCCAGATCAGACAATATCTTGCGATCCAGCGTTATTTTCTTTTTATTCAAAGCTCCGATGAGCCTGGAGTAAGACATGCCGAGCTCGCGGGCTCCGGCGTTTATCTTTATATTCCAAAGTTTGCGATTATGGGATTTTTTATCTCTGCGGTGAGCAAAGGCATAAGCTCCGGCATGGAGCAGGGCGTCCTTTGCCTGGCGTTCTTTGCTTTTTCGTCCATGGCGGAAGCCCTTTGTCTGTTTCAAGACACTCCTTCTTCTTTTTAACGCATGCACTCCTTTTTTTACTCTTGTCATATTAGTAGCGAAAAGTTATTAAGTTTATAAAATTATAAAGCATTAAGAAAACGGAAGCAGATGCGACTTGGGTTTGTTTTTTATTCTGAACTTCCGTCCTTTTCTGCCGGCAAGTTGGGTAGCGCGCGATTGTTTGGCGTTGAAATGATTAAAACCGGGTTTTCTGGAAAAAATCTTGCCGTTTTTGGTAAATTTCAATCTTTTGCTGTATGATTTATTTGTTTTCATTCCTTTCATGTGTTTTTCTCGCGATTTATAGTTTTAAACTTTGCATTTTTTAATTTACTTTGCTCTCTCTATGGTGGTAATCAATCCTTTCGGACCTCTCTTGTATGGATCGGATATCTTGTATTCTTCGGTAATCAGATGAAGCAGTCTGTCTAAACGTTCTCTTAGGAATTTTTCATCCATGTATTTGGCTCGGCCGGATAGAAAAAGCTCTATCTTAATCCTGTGTCCCTCTTTGAGCCACTTGGAAGCGGTTTTGGATTTCAATTCCAAATCATGGCCTCCGGTGCCGATTTTCACCTGGATTGATTTGGTTTCGGTGGCTTTTGTCCCAGCCTTGGCCTTTTTGAGCTTTTTGGCCATTTCGTATTGATACTTGCCGAAATCCATTATTTTCCCTATCGGAGGAACGGAATTTGGAGATATCTCTATGAGATCCAGGCCTTCCTTTTGAGCTAGTTCCAGAGCGTCTTTGATGCTCATTATTCCGAGATTCTGGTTTCCGTTGTCTATGATCCGAAGCTCTTTTACCCTTATTTGGTTGTTTATTCTTTCTCGCAAATGACGTAAATGATATCCTGACTCTAAAAATATAGCGTATTTCAGTCCGAAAGTCAAGGAAAAATGTGGTTTGTAAGTTTTCCCGCTTGAGTGACGCAATATTTTTTGTGGAACTGGGGGGAAATGAGCCCCCGTGCAGAAGGTTTCTGCCTTGATTTCTACATGTTTAGCAAGCTTTTTGTTTTAGGTTAAAGAATTTTTAAGCGTGCCAAATATTTTTTAACCGAGCCTCTGTGTTTTCGGAAGTTAGCCGAGGCGGTCCTCTTCCTAATCCCGATAATATTGCGCCTCAACTCATATATCGGAAGTCTATGAGAGAGACGTCAGCTTACGCCGAAGCGCTCACTGAAGCGAAAGCGAAGTCATTCATACCGAAGTATGGGAAGACCGCCGCCTTCACCTTGGAAGCTAATTTTGCAATTAGACATTTGAACAAATTTTAACGAGATTATGTTCATGCTCGACATGCGTCAAGAGCCGAAGGCCCGCTGTCTATGCCTTTCAGTCCCATGTTTTTCTTTTTTCAAAGTCCTTTTACTTACCCTTATATTCCCTTTGAAGATTGCGCTCAGCTTCGCGCTTTTTAATGGCCTCGCGTTTATCGCGCTTTTTCTTGCCTTTTACGAGAGCTATCTCCAGCTTTATCTTCTTGCCTTTATTATACACTTTCATCGGTATTATTGTCAAGCTTTTATTTTTCTCGCTTCCGAAAAGTTCGGCAATTTCTTTTTTTGTCAACAGAAGTCTTCTGTTGCGAAGAGGGTCATAATCCTTTGGCGTGTTTTTTGCCTGATATGGAGGAATATTCGCGTTTATAAGATATGCTTCGCTTCCGCGGACAATGACAAAAGACCCTTCTAGGGACATTTGTCCGCTCCGGATGGATTTTACTTCCGTGCCCAAAAGTTCGATGCCCGCCTCGTATTTTTTCAAGGTCTCATAATTGAATCTTGCTTTTCTGTTTTCCGCATAGTTTGACATATTTCAATATTACCATAAATTAAAGTCTTTTCTTCCGTGATTTTTTGTGCTAGTCTAACGGAATGGATTTCAACTTGATGCCCAAAAATAAAGAGATAAAAAGAGGGAATAAGGATAAAAAAAATTCCAACTTTTCTTCTAGCATCGCCGGAGCGGTGTTTATTTTTATGCTTCTTGCGGCGCTGTATTTGGTGATTTCGGATTCTTCAGAGAAAAAAGAGGAAGTGCCTATTTCCGATCTGGCCAAAAGTGTTGTTTTGGGCGAAGTGAAAAGCATCGTGATAGAAGGAGAGAAGCTTACTGTTACTTATCAAGACGATAGTGTGAAGATATCAAAAAAAGAAATCGGATCCTCGCTTTCCCAGACTCTTTCTAATTATGGAGTAGAGCCAAAGGCGTTAGCCACTACTAAAATAGAAGTGAAAGGAGAGAGCGGTTTTATGTACTGGCTGTTTAATATCCTGCCTTTTTTAGTGCCGATCCTTTTTGTGGTATTTTTTTTCTGGTATCTCTCTCGGCAGGTTAGGGGCGCCGGCATGCAGGCATTTTCTTTCGGTCAGTCCAAGGCGCGCATTACCGATCCGAATGACAAGAACAACAAAGTTACTTTTAAAGATGTAGCCGGTTGCAAGGAAGCGAAAGAAGAACTAAAGGAAATCGTGGATTTTTTGAAGAGCCCGAAGAAGTTTTTGGATATCGGCGCCAGAATTCCAAAAGGAGTGATACTGACCGGCGCTCCGGGCACGGGCAAGACTCTGCTTGCCAGGGCGGTGGCCGGAGAAGCGGGGGTGCCGTTTTTCCATCTCTCCGGCAGTGAATTTGTGGAAATGTTTGTCGGAGTCGGGGCCAGCCGCGTGCGGGATCTTTTCAAAATGGCCAAAAAGGCGGCTCCGGCCATAATTTTCGTGGATGAGATAGATGCCATAGGCCGAACCCGCGGAGGCGGGTTCGGCGGAGGGAACGACGAGCGAGAGCAGACCCTAAATCAAATTCTGGTGGAGATGGACGGATTTGAGCCGAATGACAAAGTAATAGTGATGGCGGCGACCAACAGACCGGATGTGCTTGATCCGGCCCTTATTCGCCCGGGGAGATTTGACCGGAAAGTAATACTCGATCTGCCGGATCGCGCCGATCGGGAAGAAATATTAAAGATTCATGCGGAGAAAAAACCTTTGGCAGAAGACATAAATCTGAAACTTATCGCCGAGCGCACTCCCGGCTTCTCTGGAGCGGATTTGTATTCCCTGATGAACGAAGGGGCGATATTGGCCGCCAGAGAGAACCGCAAAAAAGTTTTCCAGTTTGATCTGATTCGCGCCATCGAGAAAGTCATGTTGGGCCCGGAACGTAAAAGTCACTTGCTTTCCAAGAAGGAAAAAGAAATCACGGCGTATCATGAAGCGGGGCACGCTATTGTGGCTTCCGTGCTTCCACATGCGGATCCGGTGCATAAAGTTTCTATTATTGCCCGCGGAAATGCCGGAGGTTATACCCTGAAGCTACCTCTTGAAGAGCGCAAACTTCAGTCCAAGAAAGAATTTATAGATGACATTGCCATGTCTCTCGGAGGATATGTGGCGGAGAAAATTGTATTTGGCGACATAACTACCGGTCCATCGAGCGATCTGTCGGTAGCTACCAATTTAGCCAGAGCCATGGTAACCCGCTGGGGAATGTCCGAGGTCATCGGGCCGGTCGCCCTTGCGGACGGAGGCGGTAGAACCCAATGGGGTGAAGGTACCGATAAAGAATACTCTGAAACAGTGGCTACCAAGGTGGATGCAGAAATTTTGCGAATTATAAATGACGGCATAAAGTCTGCGGATAAAGTGTTGACCGAGCACCGAAAGGTCTTCGATGCTATTGCTCACAAGCTCATAGAAGTGGAAACTCTCGAAAAAGAGGAGTATGAAAAGATATTGACTGCTCATGGTATTTTGCTAAAGAAAAAAGACGAACCAGCAAAACTTGAAGTTGCGGGATAGAGTCTCCCTACTTGTTTGTCGCACCCGAACCATGGTATACTATACCAGTACCTACTATTTGCAGGTTCATGATTTATGGCAAGAAAACACGATAAACAAAAAGCTCTAGCGATGCGCCACAAAGGCATGAGCTATAGCCAGATCAAAGAGAAACTCGGCATTAGTAAAAGCACCTTAAGTGGCTGGCTTCATGATTTTCCATTGAGTGAAAAGAGGATTCGTGAATTGAGAGCTGATAGCCCGATTCGTATTGAGCGTTATCGAAATACAATGCGAGCGAAGCGTGATGCAAAAAATAAAATTGCATATCAAAAAATTGCAAATAGGATTGGAAATATTTCTGACCGAGAATTTTTGATTGCCGGACTGTTTTTATATTGGGCTGAAGGATCCAAGACGAAGGCTTTTTCAATTGGATTAACCAATACAAATCCCAAAATGCTAATATTTTTTATCCTCTGGCTAAAATTTTTCAATGTCCCTAAATTTAAACTCAAAGTTCATCTCCATCTATATTCAGATATGAAGATTAAAAAGCAAATACATTTTTGGTCAAAAATGCTCAAAATACCCATTTCACAATTCAGAAAACCATATATAAAAAAGACTACTTTATCATCAGTTACATATAAAAATGGTTTTGGACAAGGCACCTGTTCAGTGATTGTTGAAAATGGGCCTATTTCTGATCAAGTATTGATGGGGGTACAGTATGTTCAAGATGTATTATTGGGTAAGCAGAAAATTGCTCTTTAACCTTATTTTGCTATAGTTATTAGTGTTTCTTCATCCGCCTGTAGCTCAGCTGGTTAGAGCATCTAGCTTATACCTAGAGGGTCCTACGTTCGAATCGTAGCAGGCGGACACGTTTGGACTTCTCCGAAAAAATGGGTCGCGCGCTTGCGCGCAATAGTGGAAAAGGGGTGGGCGAATGTAAGTACCCCTTTTTTAAGACAGAAAATCAACTAATTAATTTAAGTTTAACCTGAAGCGATTTTTTTTTAGCAAATTCGCGTGGCGACATTTTTAATACTGTATGGATTCGTGTCGTATTGTAGACATGTATCGAGTGTATACATGGCATTTTATTGTTTTGAAAATTCTGTATGACAGGTACCCCAAATTTAAGACACAAATTCAACCAAGATTAGCGGTATAATAGTCGAATATACCAATAATTTTA
>MFTQ01000021.1 GCA_001785355.1 Candidatus Nomurabacteria bacterium RIFCSPHIGHO2_01_FULL_41_71
ATTCCTTGCAATTAAATTCTCTTTACTTTCTGTGGTATTATTACAAATATTGGGAATTTATAAATAAGATAAAAACATGAATAGAATTACAAAAATAGTTTTATTGGCGATGTTAATGTTTTCCGGCCTTTTTGTTTTGAAAGCGACAGCGGCGGTGACCGCGGTTAATTCCGGAGATCAAATAAGGGTTGATATCAAAACGAACAGTGTTAGCAATCTGGCTGGAGTTCAGCTAAATCTTAGTTTTAACCAGAATGTTTTACGATACGATCGGACTACCGAAGGTGACTTTTTGAAGCAAGGCGGGGCTAGCACTATTTTTCTGAATACTATTAACACCGCAACTCCAGGATTATTAAAGAATATCGCGGTGGCTCGTATCGGCGGCGGGGCGAACGGTAGCGGTACTTTGGTTTCAGTTTACTTTACGGCCATTGGTAACGGCTCGCCCAATTTACAGCTGGCTAATGTTTTGTTGGCTGATCCCAGTGGTAATTCGCTTCCAAGTAGCGTTGTAATCTTGAACACTACCGTGATTTTTTCCGTTCCCCCCTCCACGCTTTCTATTTCGACACCGACCATATCCGGCATTACCGCTTCCTCTGCCATTGTTTCTTTTTCTTCCAATCAAGCCGGAAACAGCAGAGTGATATATTGTCTTTCCTCCAATGAATGTGAAAAGTCTTCCCCTACGGATGCCGATTTGACCCTTAATCACTCCATATCCCTAAACAATCTTCTTTCTTGCGTCACTTACCATGTCAAAGCCTTGTCTCAGTTTTCTTCTCTAAGCGGAGAGAGCGAGAGAGTTTCTTTTACCACCTTGGGCTGTCCGGGAGGAAGCCGAGTTAACGAGAAAACGACTGCTCGGATATTGTCTGGCGCCGGAGGGTCGGTTAATCTTTCCAGGGCCAATCACAGCATCAAGTTGGATATTTCTTCCGGTTTTGATTCGAAAGATGCGGATTTTCAAATCCATGAATTAGACAAAGATGAATTTTTCTCTTCCATCCCTCAAGTTTCAGGCAAGCTCCGAGTGGCTGGTCCGGTCTATGAACTTAAAGCTATAGCAGACAATGCGATATCTTCCTTTTCCAAACCCATCACCATTACCATGACTTACGATCAGATTTCTCTGCCTTCCGGAATAGATCCTGCTACTCTAAAAATTTATCGCCATGACGGATTTTCTTGGAGTCCATTAGAAAATTGTAATACTTCAGGAAATACTATCACTTGCACCACTACTCAATTTTCTTCTTTTGCAATATTCGGAGATCCTAGCGCGCTATCATCTTCTTCGACTCCTCCTCTACCTTCTTCTGGAGGCGGCGGCGGAGGAGGAGGCGGTGGTTTTATTTCTCCCGCAGTCACTCAAACCTCTTCCGGATGCAGTTCCGGAAACTTATTCAACACTCTTACCGGACAGCTTTGTTCCACTTCTGTCACGGGATCTTCTACTTCATTGATTGTAGGTTGTGGCGGCGGTAATTTGTTCAGCATGGTTACCGGTCAGTCTTGTACGGCAGGCGCAGGATCTTCTTCTGTTGTGTCTTCATCTTCGTATAATTTTGGTTCTGTTACTATCAGACTGGGATCCCGCGGCGAAGCCTGCAAATCATGGCAAAGATTTTTTAATGACCGCATTTCTGCCAATCTGAAAGTGGATGGTGTTTGTGGTAGACTTACCATTGCCACTGCCAGAAAGTGGCAAGCGATGGAAGGATTAACGGCTGATGGTCTGCTTGGAACCAAGAGTCGAATAAAGGCAACTACCGGATCGCGCTAAAAAAGAAAAGTTCGATAAGAGAATAAGCAAGGGGGGTCCTTGCTCAAATTCTCAAATCGTTCTATATTCTTTGCCAACACGGCAATATGGACTTCGTAAATTTTATGTTATAATGAAGGGATGGAAGCAAAAACAAACGCAAAAGATGTTTTTCTTAATTTGGGGGCGATTGTCGCTCTTTATACGCTGGTCATAAGTTTGGTTAATTTGTTGTTTAGCGTTATTAATGTCGCTTATCCTCAAATTAACAACGACTATAATTCTTTTTCAGCAAGCGCGTCCATTAGCTGGCCCGTGGCGACGGTCGTTATCTTTTTTCCGATTTTTATCTTGCTTATGTGGCTTTTAGAGAAGCAGTATCAAGTCGAGCCGGAAAGACAAAATGCCGGCATTCATCGATGGCTCACTTATCTTACCTTGTTTTTGTCCGGTATTGCCATTGCGGCTGATCTTATTACCATACTTTATTATTTTATCGACGGACAAGAATTAACCACCGGCTTTTTATTGAAAGTTTTAGTGTTGTTTGTTGTAGCTTCTTTAATATTTTTTTATTATATTTCGGATATTCGCGGAAAGCTTACTTCCAAGTCTCGGGTGGTGTGGAGAGTAATTGCCACAGCCGTGGTGCTTGCATCCATTATATGGGGTTTTTTGGTGCTCGGTTCGCCTCGTACCCAGAGGCTCTATAAATATGACGATCAAAAAGTACGCGACCTAATGAATATTGATAGTCAGATTACGAGTTTTTTTATGACTAAAGGAACTTTACCGGCGACTATGGAAGAAAATGTCAATATTAACACTTATTTTATTCCGCCGATTGACGAACAGACAGGGAAGCCGTATGAATACAAGAAACTCAACTCTATAAAATATGAGCTTTGCGCCGAGTTCAACAAAGCCTCAAGCGAAAACTCCAAACTTTCCGAACGCAATCTTTACCCATATGGGAATATTTCTTGGGCGCATCCGGAAGGCAAACATTGCTTTACTCAAACCATAGATACGACGCTGTATTCCAAGCCATTGCCGATAAGATAAGTTTTTGTGAATGAAAAATTATAATCATATCAAAATAGAGAAAAAGTGGCAGACTATTTGGGAGAAAGCGGGGATTTATCATGCCGACAATAAATCCAAAAAACCAAAATATTACAGCTTGATAGAATTCCCTTATCCATCGGGTTCGGGGCTACACGTGGGACATATCAGGAGTAATACCGCGATGGATATAATTTCCAGGAAGCGCCGGATGGAAGGGCACAATGTACTTTACCCGATAGGCTGGGATGCCTTCGGTTTGCCGACAGAGAATTACGCTATCAAGAGCGGCATTCACCCGATAAAAGTTACCAAGGACAATACGAATACATTTCGGAGACAGCTCAGGGCTTTGGGCTTTTCTTTTGATTGGTCTAGGGAAATAAATACCACTGATCCGAGATATTACAAATGGACACAGTGGATCTTTTTGCAGTTTTTTAAAAAAGGTTTGGCGTATAAAAAGAGGACAGAAATAAACTGGTGCCCGTCCTGCAAGATTGGCCTTGCCAACGAAGAAGTCGTGGTTGGCATGTGTGAACGTTGCGGAGGGACAACAGAGAAGCGCGAGAAAGAGCAATGGATGCTTGCTATTACCAAGTACGCTGACCGCCTGGATAAAGATCTCGACACAGTGAATTATTTAGAAAAAATAAAAATCCAGCAGAGAAATTGGATAGGGAAGTCGGAGGGCGCGGAGATTGAATTTCGCCTCACCCATAGCCTCTCTCCTTTACCCGACTCTGCTGAAGCTTCGACGGGCAAGCAAGGAGAGGGTGGCCTAAGGATGAGTGAGATTATAAAAGTTTTCACTACTAGACCCGATACGATTTTTGGAGCGACGTATATCGTGCTAGCGCCAGAGCATGACTTAATTGCGAATTTAAAATTAAAAATTACGAATTGGGACGAAGTACAAAAATATATAAATACCGTTAAAAAGAAAACAGAAATTGAGCGAACAACGGAAAGCAGGGAAAAAACCGGAATAGAATTAAAGGGTATCAAAGCGATAAATCCAGCTACAGGCGAAGAAATTCCTGTTTGGATTGCGGATTATGTTTTAGCGAGCTATGGTACCGGGGCGATCATGGCAGTGCCAGCGCACGATGAGCGGGATTTTGAATTTGCCAAGAAATACAATCTGCCGATAAAACAAGTTGTCGCGCCTGTTTCCAAAAGTCCAATTCCAGAACAAAAAGTCCGAGAAGGTGAACCGTTTAGGAACAGAGAAGCGGTAATGTGTATTGTAAAACATTGGGGAAAAGATGAATATTTATGCCAAGAGTGGAAAGATTTTTCAGGTGTTCGAACTCTTATATCTGGTGGTATAGAACCAGATGAAGATGTTGTTACCGCTGGCAAGCGTGAAATTTTAGAAGAGTCAGGTTTTTTGAATGCAAAGTTTATCAGGCAATTAGGTGGTTTTTCCTATGTAGAATTTTATCACCAAAGGAAGCAGACAAATATGCGAGCACGCTTCCGCTATCTTTATTTTGAATTAGAAAATGGACAACGGGAAAAAATATCTGATAAAGAAAATAATCAACATCAATTTATCTGGAAAAAACAAAACGAAGTTGTGGATTTTTTAAACATTTCGGAAAAGGAAAGGATTTGGGAACTTTTTATTAATGGAAAAAAAGAAATTTTTACAGATGTTGGATATTTAGTAAATTCGGATAAGTTTGACGGTCTGGATTCTAAAAAAGCAAAAAAAGAAATTGTAAAATTTATCGGTGCAAAGGAAAAAACAACCTTCAAACTTCGCGACTGGGTTTTTTCTAGGCAAAGGTACTGGGGCGAGCCGATACCGCTCGTATTCTGTGAAAATTGTAGACGTCGGACGTCTCTGGAGACGTCCGACGTCTACAATGCGGGCTGGGTGCCAGTGCCGGATAAGGACTTGCCGGTTTTACTTCCCAAAGTAAAAACTTACAAGCCACGAGATGATGGCGAATCACCGCTCGCGGGGATGAAATCTTGGGTCAATGTGAAATGTCCGAAGTGTAAAGGTCCGGCCAGGAGGGAAACAGACACGATGCCGAATTGGGCAGGAAGCTCTTGGTATTTTTTGCGCTATACAGACCCAAAAAATAAAAAAGAATTTGCATCACGGAAAAATCTGGAATATTGGACACCTGTGGATTGGTACAACGGGGGAATGGAGCACACTACTTTACACCTTTTATATTCTCGTTTTTGGCATAAATTTTTATATGATTTGAAGCTAGTGCCGACTATTGAGCCGTACGCGAAACGTACTTCGCATGGGATGATTTTGGCCGATGATGGGACAAAATTTTCAAAATCGAAAGGCAACGGAGTAGATCCGGATGATTTGGTAAAAACATACGGCGCAGACACTGTTCGTCTGTATGAAATGTTCATGGGGCCGTTTGATCAGGCGGTATCTTGGAGCACGGACAGCATGGTAGGACCGCGCAGATTTTTAGAGCGGGTGTGGCATATGTCAAGGACCGTCCTTGACAAACCTCATCTCAGTCTTCTCCTGAAAGGAGAGGAGAAAGGGAACCCCTTCCCCTTTCAGGGGAAGGCGGGGGATGAGGTTGAACGCCTGTTGCATAAAACAATTAAGAAAGTATCGGAAGACATTGAAGCTATGCGTTTCAACACAGCAATTTCTACGCTCATGATTTTTGTGAATGAAATTGCTAAATTTGATTCTATCTCGCGGGATGTTTACGAAAGATTTCTAAGGCTTCTGGCTCCGTTTGCTCCGCACATCACAGAAGAACTATGGAAAAATATTCACCTACCTCAAACCCCTTCCGAAGGAAGGGGCAGAACCGGGGCCAAATCTCTCTCCTTTGGGGAGGGCTCGGTAGAGGTGAAGTCAATTCATTTGAGTGAGTGGCCGAAATGGGACCCGAATTTGATCAAAGACGAAGAGGCAAAGATTGTAATACAGGTAAACGGAAAAGTGAGAGCTGAAATTATGGTTAAGACAGACGAGGACGAAGAAACTATTAAACATCAAGTGTTGAATAGCGGGATTGTTTCTAAATACACCGTTGGCAAAGACCTCAAAAAAATGATTTATGTCAAGCACAGACTTATCAACATCGTGATTTAGTTTTTACTTGTATATTTGCAACGATATATAGTATAATGAAAACCATGTGGTCAAATATTTTAGATCGAGTATCTTTTTTATCAATATTTTTAGCAATAATTTTATTACCGATTTTCTTTCTGCCTTTTACCGGGATACCGATTGAAATTTCAAAAGGATTGCTTTTGGTGGTTGGAATTTCTATTTCACTTATTTTCTGGACGATATCCAGGTTTTCGGTGGGCAGGGTAAATTTACCCCGTTCCCCGCTTATCTTCTCCGGCGCGGGAATTGTTTTAGCAGTGTTTTTGTCGGCTTTTTTCTCGGATGCGCCGGAGATGTCTTTTTTTGGCGTTATCTTTGACTTGGGTACATTTTGGTTTATGTTTGCGGCTTTCATGTTGATGCTTATTTCTTCCATGATGGTAAAAGATTCCCAAAATGCTCGAATGCTCTTGTTTGGAGTTATTCTTTCTTCTGTCGTGGTGTCGGTCTTTCAGATTTTTAGGTTCTTCATGCCGGAAATTTTTTCGTTATCGGTTTTTGAAGGAAAAGCTGGCAATCTCGTTGGATCCTTGAACACCTTGGGGCTTTTAGCCGGTTTTTCCGCCCTAGCCTCTTTGTTTATTATTGAATTTTTTCCTATTACTAAGCGGATAAAATTTATTCTAGGGGCTTTTATTTTGATTTTCTTGTTTTTGGTTGCTTCCGTAAATTATATTCTTATTTGGGAGCTTCTGGGAATTTTTTCTTTGCTTATTTTTGTCTATAAAATCTCATTTTTTTCCAGGACTGAAGAAGAAGAAAAAAAGTCTTATTTTCCAGCTTTTTCTTTTGGAGTATTCATAGTATCGCTTTTATTTTTTATTTCCGGGCAGTTTATAGGGAGTTTCTTGCCCCAAAAGCTTGCTCTTTCCAATACGGAAGTGAGTCCTTCCATAAGCGGGACTTTCGCGATTATGAAAGAATCTCTAAAAGAAAATCCCGTATTCGGCGTTGGACCCAATAAATTCGGAGAAGCTTGGGCCATACATAAATCTCTACCCATAAACTCTACCATTTTTTGGGATGTTTTTTTTACTTCCGGGTCCGGGATTTTGCCAACCTTCGCTTCTACTACCGGAGGGCTTGGCATTTTGTCTTGGCTTGTTTTTTTAGGATTTTTCTTTGTTGAAGGAGTGAAGTCACTTTTTGTAACTATAAAGCAAAACATGAATCGCGAAGCAGGCATTTTCTTTCTATTATCCTTGTATTTGTTTTCGGCTTGCTTCTTTTATTCCGCGGGCTTGGTGATATTCCTGCTAGCTTTTGCTTTTACCGGAGTATTTATCGGGCTTTTGTCCAATCGTGAAAAGGGAGAATATCAAATATCGTTTTTAGATGATCACAGAAAAAGCTTTTTTTCCATTCTTTCTTTGGTTGTGATAATGATAGCTTCCGCGACCGTTGCCTTTAAGTATATAGAGCGTTTCGCTTCCGTTCCGCATTTCCGTAAGTCGGTGCAGACTTCTTCCGTAACTGAAGCGGAAGCTTCCATAGTTAAAGCTTTGTCACTCTACAACAATGACCTATATTTGAGGACTTATGCTCAGATTTTTCTTGTAAAACTGAATTCTCTTTTGAGCGAGAATCCATCCGGACTTTCTGATGCGCAAAAGGCGGATTTACAGAAAATGTTCGATCAGGCCGTGCTTGGAGCTTCAGGGGCAATTGCATACAATCCTAAAAATTATCTGAATCATCAATCCTTGGGCAATGTATATAGTGTGGCGGGGACCCTAGGGGTGGCGAATGCTTATCCAAAAGCGATAGAATCTTTTATGGCCGCTTCTGACTTAAATCCGCTTAATCCGCGCCTCAAACTTGCCATAGCTCAAATAAATCTTTCCAATAAAAATCAAGAAGAAGCGAAAAAATTCGCGAATGAAGCTTTATCTTTGAAGCCGGACTATATTGATGCCATATTGATGCTCTCTCAAGTGGCGAGGGCGGGGGGCGACAGCAAATCGGCTCTTTCTTATGCTGAACAGGCGCTGTCTCTTTCTCCATCAAACCAGGATCTTTTGAAATATGTGGATTCGCTTAAGGCTGGAAACTAAAATGATGGTTGAATGGAAAAGATTTTCAAGATTTTTGGCAAAGAGTACGAAAATATAAATCAAGCTGCTATTCTCCTGGGGGGTTTTGCTCTTCTCTCTCAGATATTGGGACTTCTTCGGGATCGTTTACTTGCGCATTTTGTCGGTCCTTCCGCTTCGCTTGATATTTATTATGCGGCTTTCAGGATTCCGGATCTTATCTTCATATCTATTGCATCTCTGGCCTCTATCACCGTCATTATACCGTTCTTGCAGGAAAAAATGTCTAGTCGTTCAGGCGATGCTTCGATGACGGAGGAGGCGCGAAAATTCCTGAATGATATTTTTTCGGTGTTTTTTTCGGTGATTATTCTGGTATCGATCTTTGTTTTTTTTCTTATGCCCTATCTTTCTTTTTTTATTGCGCCCGGTTTTACTCCGGAGAATCAAGCGCGAGTGATAGAGCTTTCCCGCATTATGCTTCTTTCTCCCATTCTTTTGGGATTATCCAATCTTTTTGGCGCTATTACCCAGATGAATCGCAGATTTTTTATTTATGCCCTAAGTCCCATTTTTTATAATCTGGGTATAATCGCCGGTATTTTGTTTTTATATTCTATTTTTGGTTTGCGGGGGCTTGCTTTTGGAGTGAGTTTGGGAGCTCTAATGCATTTTTTAATTCAAGCTTTTGCTTCTTTCAAATTTGGTTTTTTTCCAAAATTTTCAATTTCTATCAATTTTCAAGATATCAGAAAGGCGGTTTTTATTTCCCTACCGAGAACATTGGGGCTATCTGCAAACAACATAGCGCTGATTTTCATTGTGGCTATGGCATCTTTTCTCAAAAGTGGCTCTATTTCGGTTTTTAATTTATCCTTTAATCTTCAGTCCGTTCCTCTCAATATTGTCGGTATATCCTACGCAGTAGCGGCTTTTCCCACCCTGGTTAAATCTTTTACTGGCGGGAAAAACAATGAATTTAAAGATCATTTAAAGAGGGCGGGCCGGGCTATTGTATTCTGGTCTATTCCTATCACTTTCATCTTTATCGTTGCGCGAGCGCAGATTGTGCGGGTGATTCTGGGCTCGCCTTCTTTTTCATGGGAGAATACCAGGCTGGTGGCCGCCTCTCTCGCTATTTTTTCCGTATCTATTCTGGCGCAGGGTATGGTCGCTCTTTTATCTCGGGCTCATTATGCCAAAGGCAATACCAGACGCCCGCTTGTGGTAAATCTGGTGTCGTCGACGGTTATGATATTTTTATCTTATATTCTTTTAAGTTTATTCGAGTCTTGGCCGCTTTTCCGGCACTTTATAGAGTCTATTCTCAAGGTATCGGATATTCCAGGCACCGCAGTCTTAATGCTTCCGCTGGCTTATGCCCTGGGTACTATATTAAATTTCATCATTCATCTCTACTTTGCCAAGAAAGAGTTTATGGATGGAGAATCTTTCATATCGAAAACTTTCTTTCAGACACTGGGAGCTTCTTTTTTTATAGGAGTAATGGCGTATTTATCTCTGGGTGTTTTTTCCAATATTTTTGGCACTACCACCTTCTGGGGAATATTTCTTCAAGGGTTTTTCTCCGTTATATTGGGCATTCTTGCCGGAATAATGGTTTTGCGTTTGCTTGGGAATGAAGAACTGGAAGAGCTTTTCCGGACTTTCCGAACTAAATTCTGGCGCGCCCGTATTTTACCCCCTTCCCAAGAAGGGCTTTAAAATTAAGCAAGAATTAAGCAAGGACCGGAATTAAGCAAGGACCGTCCTTGCTTAATTGAAATATACAATATATAATATCATGTATGTTACGCAAGGATCCATTTATCACCGGCGAATATTATCATCTTTATAATCGTGGTATAGATAAAAGAGTAATATTCAAATCAAAAAAAGACTACGAGCGATTTATCATGCTTTTATATATTGCGAATACACAAACAGAATCTTTTCGTTTGGATAATTTAATAAATCAACAGCATAAAACATTTAACGAAATTCTGGTATTAGATAGGGGTGAATTAATCATTTCTATTGGTGCATGGTCTCTCATGACAAATCATTTTCATTTAATAGTAAGACAAGAAATCGATGGAGGAATTACTAAATTTATGAGAAAATTGGGGACAGGATACTCTATGTTTTTTAATATTAAATACCAAAGAACAGGTGCCTTGTTTGGCGGATTATTCAAATCAAAATTAATTGGAGTTGATGATAATTATATGCGACAATTATTCGGATATATTCATATTAATCCCTTGGAAATAAAATTTCCTGATTGGCAAAAGCAAATCAAAAAACCTTTTAGTGAGATGAAAAAATTTCTTAGATTATATAAGTATTCCAGTTATCCCGATTATATTGAAGAGGATAGAGTAGAAAAAAATATATTAAATGCCAAAAATTTTCCTAAGTATTTTAATAATGCAAAATCCTTTAAAGATTTTATGGATGAATATTTCATCGAAAATAATTAAGCAAAAATTAAGCAAGGACGGTCCTTGCTTAATTTAAAGAGGGGCTTTAAAATTGCGATTTTTATGGTATCATTTAGTTAAGTCCGCCATGCGGGCTGTTTTATGTTTAATTTAAAGGATTCAATTTCATATATATGGCCAATAATCTCAAAATATAAAAGGTCTTTTTTCTTTATTTATATTTTGTTTATTTCTAGACCACTTTTATCTAATACTATTGTTCCAATTTTCTACAAAAAAATTATAGATTTAGTTGTTACTCCAGGTGTTGATAAGTCGTTATTAACAAATTCACTTTTTAAATATGTTGCCATGATTGCTGTATCTTTTGCTATGGCTAATATTTTTATGCGCTGGGGGCAATTTCTCGTTACTAGATTTCAATCTAGTGTCATGAAAAATTTAATGGATTTAACTTTTTCTAAACTACAAAATCACTCGTACACATTTTTTGCCGACAGTTTTTCTGGATCATTGGTAAATAAATCAAAAAAGTTTGTTAAATCGTTTGAAACCGTACACGATATCATTCTTGATAATTTTTGGCAACCATTTATTGCCTTTTTGTCTATTTTTATAGTGTTTTTTATACAATCTTATCCTATTGCACTGGTCTTTTTTGTAGTTTATCTTTTGTATTTCTTAATTATAATTTCTATGTCTAAAAAAACAATACAAGCGTATATAGAAAAAGCACAGGCCGATTCAAAAGTTACAGGATACATAGCTGATGCCTTGGTAAATATCTTAGCCACTAAAGCATCTTCTGCATCTGCAAGAGAAATTGAAAGTTTTAAGATTGTAACAGCCGAAGAAGATTTTTTACGTTTTAGGGCATGGAATATGGCCAATAAACAACAAATTGTGCAATCAATTCTTATTGTTTTTGTTCAAGTTTTCTGTGTATTCTTGGCTGTAGAACTTTGGATTTCTGGTAAAATAACAGCCGGTATGTTTTTACTAATTCAAAGTTATTCTATAACTCTTGGTAATTATTTTTGGGATTTAGGTAGATCAATGATTAGATTTACTGAAGCAACATCAGATATGAAAGAAATGATTGATATATTTAAAAAAGTTCCAGATGTACTTGATCCAGAAAAACCAGAGATTTTAAAGATAAAAGATGGAAACTTAGAGTTAAAAGATGTTTCCTTTAATTATCTTAATGGTACTGAGGTATTAAATAATTTTTCACTTAAAATTAATAAAGGAGAAAAAGTTGGATTGGTGGGTCATTCCGGTTCTGGAAAATCAACTATTACTAAACTCTTAATGCGTTTTGTTGATATATCTGAAGGGGAAATTTTAATTGACGGACAAAACATCAAAAATATAACCCAAGATGATTTAAGAAAAAATATCTCATATATTTCCCAGGAACCTATTTTGTTTCATAGAAGTATAAGAGACAATATTGCTTATAGTAAACCAGAAGCAAATGAAGAACAAATTATAGAGTCCTCTAAGGCGGCTCACGCAGACGAGTTTATTTCAAGATTAATTATGGGGTACAATACTTTTGTTGGTGAAAGAGGAGTTAAACTCTCCGGCGGAGAGAGACAGAGGGTGGCTATAGCGAGAGCAATGTTAAAAGATGCACCAATTCTTATTCTTGATGAAGCGACAAGTTCGTTAGATAGTATTAGCGAGTCTTATATTCAGGACGCCTTTAATGAGTTAATGAAAGGCAAGACAGCAATAGTGATAGCTCATAGATTGTCCACCGTGCAAAAAATGGACAGGATTATAGTGCTTGATAAGGGGAAGATAGTGGAAGAAGGAACCCATAAAGAGCTTTTGACCAGAAACGGCTTTTATGCGGATTTATGGAATCATCAAACGGGCGGATTTCTGGAATAAATATATGACAGACTTAAAATACATTCGAAATTTTAGTATCATTGCGCATATAGACCACGGCAAGTCTACCTTAGCAGATCGGATGTTGGAAATCACCCATACTATTGAAGCGCGAAAAATGCGCGATCAAATACTTGACTCTATGGAACTTGAGCGCGAGCGGGGAATCACCATCAAGATGCAACCTGTTCGCATGGAATATACAAACTTAGTACTCGGAGTACTAAGACTTAGTACTCCGAGTACTAAGACTAAATATATCTTAAATCTGATAGATACCCCGGGGCATATTGATTTTTCTTACGAGGTTTCCAGAGCGCTCAAGGCCGTGGAAGGTTCTATTTTATTGGTGGATTGCACCCAAGGAGTGCAGGCTCAGACTCTTACTACCCTTACCATGGCCAGGGAAGGCGGACTTCGTATTATTCCGGTACTTTCTAAGATTGATTCTCCGCTTGCTCGAATAGAGGAAGTGAAAGAAGAAGTTAAACAGCTTTTAGGTTGTGGTGATGAGGAAGTGCTTTTGGTTTCTGGTAAGACCGGAGAAGGAGTGGAAAATCTGCTTCGTGAAGTAATAAAGCGTGTGCCGACACCTCGAGAAGATTATTCAGGAGACAATGTTTTACGCGCTCTTGTTTTCGATTTTAAGTATTCTAATCACAAAGGGGTAATAGTATTTGTGCGTATTCTGGATGGGGAAGTGAAGAAAGGAGATAACCTTCTCTTTTTGGTATCGGGAGAAAAATTTTCTTCTCTTGAAGTCGGAGTATTTACTCCGGAAGAAGTTTCTGCTGAATCACTTTCATCCGGAGAAGTGGGATATATAGTAACTGGTATCAAGAGGCCGGGTATTGCTTCTGTCGGAGATACGATTACCATGTCCAAGAATCCTCTGCCCACTCTTCCGGGATACATGAAGGCTATGCCGGTAGTATGGGCTTCCGTTTTTCCTGAAGATGCGGATGATTTCATAGAGTTAAAATTATCCTTAGGTAAGCTGAAGCTGTCTGATTCCGCTTTTTCTTATGAAGAAGAATCAAGCGGTTCACTCGGCCGGGGTTTCCGATGTGGATTTCTCGGGATGCTTCATTTAGAGATAATTACCGAGAGGCTAAAACGTGAATTTGGACTAGAGCTTGTTATTACTACCCCCTCCATCACTTATGAAGTGGTAAAAAAGTCCTTTATAGGACAAGCAGGCAAAAGGGAGAAAATTTATTCCCCATACTTTTTCCCGGATGATGGCAGTGTTGAATCCGTATATGAACCATGGGTAAAAGCGCAAATAATCAGCCCCGCCGGATATTTGGGCGGTATTATGCAGCTTTTGTTCGAGCATGAAGCGGAAGTGGGCGAGACGCATAATTTTGGAGATAACAGATCGTCTATCTTGGTGGAAATGCCGCTTCGGGAATTAATGCGCAATTTTTTCGACGAATTAAAAAGTATTTCCTCCGGTTATGCATCTATTTCTTATAAGCTTGGAGAGATGCGGAAGGCGGATGTGACCAGACTGGATATTCTGGTGGCTGACGAAGTGGTACCGGCATTTTCCAGGGTTGTGTCGAAAAAAAGAGTGGAAGAGGAAGCGGAGAAGGCAGTGGAGAAATTATATGGCCTTCTTCCTCGACAGATGTTTACTCTGAAGATTCAGGGAAGGGCTCTGGGGCGAATTATTTCTTCCCGCACTATTTCCGGTATGAAGAAGGATGTAACCGCGCACATGTATGGAGGCGATATCACTCGTAAGATGAAACTTAGAGAAAAGCAAAAAAAAGGCAAAAAGAAAATGAAAGAACGTGGGCGAGTAAATATTCCCCAAGATGTGTTTCTTAAAATGATGCGGTCGGGCAGAATTAACTAATCAAAGTATGGACGACTATTGTGGAGAGAAGATGGGGGAATATAAAAGTATCATGCTTATTATTACCAGAATGGATATGGTTGCGAAAATCCACTGAATTTTCTTTTGATGTTTTTTATTAAAAAGCATACAATGATAATATCATATCATGAGAAATTTTCAAGAGAAAAAAAAATTGAAGAAAATACTGGGATCTCCCGCTGTTCTTATTGTGTTTTTTGTCTTTCTTGTGTTTTTTGTCTGGGTGGTAATTCGCTTTTTGGGGAAACTTTTTGAAACTTCAAAAAATAGAGAAATTGCTGAAAGCCGGGTGGTTGAGTTGAGAGAAGCTAGGGAATATTTCTTCTCGCAAATTGAAAATCTAAAAACCGAAAAAGGCATTGAGGAGAATCTTCGAGAAAAATTTCCGGTGGTGAAAGACGGCGAGGGGTTGATCGTGGTAGTGGATGAAAAAAATTCGGAAAAAACAAAAGATGAAAAAAGTCAAAACGGGTTTCTCTTTTTTATAAAAAATTGGTTCAAATAGGATTTTTTTGTTACACTATGCAAAAGCGGGATTGGTTTAGTGGTAGAATGCGACCTTCCCAAGGTTGAGACAGGAGTTCGATTCTCCTATCCCGCACCATAAACGAACTAGACGGTTTTTTAGAAGCTGAAATGCGGGACGCGCGAAGCGCGTCCCAAGGATTCCCGCCGAATTTCCCAAACGAATTCAGAATTTTTGGCGCGCTGGCGCGCACTAATTTTTCGCCAAGAAGCAGGTTCGAGCCAAAGATTTCTTTGGCACAGACCTTTTTCGCAAAAAGGTCTGTATCCTGTGCGATTCCATTCAGGTTTTGTGCGACTTTTAGCCAATCGAGTAGCGGTTCGAGCCAATCATTGTGCTTGTGTGAAAGAGAGGTCATTTCTTCTTCGAGCGACTTCTTTTGCAAAATCAATTTTGCTTTTTCTACACGATAGGTTTCCTTTTCAATATCTTGGTCAAGGTAAGTATTCAGAAGTCGCTCTAACTTTTGTGAAATGACAGATATTTTGGTTTCTTTCTCTTTCACACTAGCACCCACGGATTGGGCGGAGTTTTTGAAATCAGCTCGTGCCATTTTTTCCAGTTCCTCCGCCCAATCTCGTGGCAAAGAAACTTTTTGAATTAGGGATGATAACTGGCGATTAAGTTCTTCTTCCCGAATACAAGGTTGAGAACATTTTACATTTTTGTTTTTCTTTGTGCAGTGATAATAAGTGTAATTATGCACATTTCCGTTCTTCTGCTTCTTAACCTTGTATTCGCCAGTTATCATCATTCCACATTCGGTGCAAGATAATAACCCGCAAAATGGTTGAGGTTCATTTTTAGATTTTCGTTCGGGTTGTCCGCGGAGTTTCATCACTTTTTGCACCGAATCAAAAAGTTTCTTTGAAATGATTGGCTCGTGCTTGCCTTCGTGCAATTCTCCCGCATAGTTGAAAAGTCCAGTATAAAAAGGGTTTGAAAGAATAAAAGTCGCACGAGTTTTGTGGATTCTCTTTCCACCTCTCGAAACGATTCCGTTTTTCGCCAAAAAGTTTGAAATATCTTCCAGTCGTTGATTTCCTTTCGCGTATCTCTCAAAAGCCAAGCGGATAATTTTCGCTTTCTTCTTTTCCACTACAATCGTTTTTGTTCTACTGTCGTTGATATATCCCAAAGGAGCTTGGCTTGGAAATATTCCCATTCTCACTTTTTGGCGAAGACCTCGTTTCGTATTTTCTGAAAGAGAATCCACATAGTATTTGCTTTGGACAAATGCCATAGAGAGTGAAAATTTCCCTTGCGGAGTATTCTCAAACCAGTGCGAAGGGAATTTCATGCTCGCAAGTTTTCCGATGTCGAGTAAGTAGATAATTTGTCCGCCATCCACCGAATTACGGGCTAGACGATCGGGATGCCAACTGACGATACCATTTGCCTCACCTCGTTCAATGCGCTTCAGCATTTGCCCGAAAATAGGTCTGCCGGGAATTTTCGCAGATTGTTTTTCGATAAATTCCTCAATGACCTCTAAGTTTTGCTCTCGGGCAAATGCCCGCAATTCGGTGAGTTGAGCGTCAATACTCAAAACTTGTTTGTCTTCGACATCGGTGCTCTTGCGAGCATACAAAAAGAATTTTTGCATATATTTTTCTTAAAGCGAAAATGGCTATTTTAGGTTGAAATCCTAACGTTAGTTAGAAAACTAAAATAGCCATTTCCGCCAACTAACTGATAATGGATTTCAACACAGTTAGTATAGCAAAAATTCTTTTTGTATCCAAAGCAAATACTTTGAATTTGTATCGCACGGGATTTCGAACCTGCTTCTTGGCGAAAAAACAGTGCGCATCGCCGAAGGCGGTGCTCCAAATTCGTTTGGGAAATTCGGCGGGAATCCTTGGGACGCGCTTCGCGCGTCCCGCATTTCAGCTTCTAAAAAACCGTCTAGTTCGTTTATGGTGCGTTTATTCTACCAAATCAGAACCTATTTTCAAAATCTGTAATCAATGGAGTTCCCCGCGCGCTACGCGCCTCTGTGCAAAGCACAGAGCTTTCCAAAGTGGAAAGTGCGGGGAACGCAACATCTCCGAACGGCTCAAATGCCAGTAAGTGAGCCGTTCAGTAAAATGGACGAAGTTTTGCAAAAACTATTTTCTGGGGAAAGGATTTTGCAAAACTTCGGCTAGTGTTTTTGAAATTCGGCGGGCATGCAAATTCCCCGCGCGGAGGAGGGGTCTGGGGAGGAATCCGCGCGGGCTTTGGATTTTGTTGGGCGGATGGGCCACCTTTACTTTTTTAATCAAAAAATCTAGTATATTTTATGGAGGTGTTGAATTGAAGACTTTCCTGAAGAAAGTCCTGCGATTCAGCATCGCAGGAGGTACCGGAGTTCTCAGCGGCTACGTGGCCCTGTATTCCCTCACCGAGTTTGTTGGGTGGTGGTATATATGGTCAGCTTTTGTGGCCTTCGTTCTTAACACTGGAGTGACTTTTTACCTCCAGAGGTTCTGGACGTTCAAAAACGAGAGCCTCAAACCTTTCAGCCCGAAGCAGTTTATCATGTACTCGATGATGACAGCTAGCTTCGTTGGCTCGAATATCATACTGCTTTACCTCTTAGTGGAGTACGTACATCTCCACTACATGGTAGCGCAGGTGTGTCTGACGGCTCTTTTTTCGGTGTTTAGCTTCGTGCTGACACCTAAGATCTTCACTCGCTAGAATCGGCGTGCTCCGCAAGGACACGCCGATCGCTACTTCTAATAGAAAAAATACTCCAAAAATGATAAAATGAACTAGCTATGGACTCAGAAACTCAAAGACAACAAATTGGTAATTCCCTGAAAATAACCACAGAAATTTTTGGAAGTTGTAATGCGGATTACCGAATTCTTGGTTCTGTTTTGTTGGTTGCATATACCAATAGAGTTTTTAGACGCATAAATGATGTTGATATTCTCCTAGATATAAAAACTAAAGATTGTGTATTCGAAAAACTAAAAAACAATGGTTTCCAATTTGAGCCAAAAAAAGTGGCTGGATTTTCTTGGATTGAAGCAAAAAAAGATCAACACTTAGGACTAACCTTTTTTCTTGTTGGTGAATTCAGAAAAGAGTATTTTACTTGGCGTTTTATGAAATTTTTTGAACTAAGAATACGAGCTGAATATTTACATCCAACTGAATATAATTTTGAAAATGTAAAATTTATTGGCATTCCCATTTCGTCTGCTATTGCTGGGATTAGACAATCATTTCTTAATCCGAAAAGAAAAATGGATAAGCAAATTTTAGAAAATGAAGTCAATAAATCTAAAGTAAAAATTTACAATAATATTTCTGTTTATATTTTTGGTGTAAAGCTTCCATATTTGTATGATTCATTTTCTTTTCTTTACAATATTTATGGCGGGATACGAGTTATGTTTGGTAAAAAGTATGAGGCTTGGGATTAAATAATTTATGATTACATGGATAATAATTTGGTTATTTTTTTGGACTAGCGCATTAGGTTTTACTAACTATCTTTTTAAAAAACATGGGATTACTTATTACGAAAAATCTTGGCAACACACTATTTTTTTTATAATCCTCACACTAATCCTTTTTGTTGTTTATCAAAATCAGTTTTTCGTATATTTTAATAATTTTTCCCTATATCATTTATTGATTATCCTGCTCTTATTTATACTGTGGCTTTCTGTCCCAACTCTTTATAAAAATGATTATTATGCCAAAAAAGAAAGGTTTGGTTATCAGTTGCCAAAATTTTTTGAAATATTTTTCCAAGACATTTGCTTTTTAGGTGGCTTACTGACCTTTGGGATTTCTCCGACAATGTTTGGTTTGGTGTTTTTCGTCGTTCATATTCCAGCAGTATTTCTCCTTCCTAAAAAATTTGCCCTCCTGCCTATATTTGGTTCACTTTTTGGAGGGCTAATTTTGGCCCATTTACAATCTCAAGGGATAATAGGATTTTTAGTCACATTATTTATACATTTATCATTTTGGGCTACTCTACACTATGCTCTACAGAAAAATATTTTAGGCATTACTCCATTAAAAAGATAATATTTGTATCTCGGCTTTGCCGAGATTTCAATATTTGAATTTGATTTCTTAATGCCCATCCGCCCAACAAAATCCAAAGCCCGCGCGGATTCCTCCCCAGACCCCTCCTCCGCGCGGGGAATTTGCATGCCCGCCGAATTTCAAAAACACTAGCCGAAGTTTTGCAAAATCCTTTCCCCAGAAAATAGTTTTTGCAAAACTTCGTCCATTTTACTGAACGGCTCACTTACTGGCATTTGAGCCGTTCGGAGATGTTGCGTTCCCCGCACTTTCCACTTTGGAAAGCTCTGTGCTTTGCACAGAGGCGCGTAGCGCGCGGGGAACTCCATTGATTACAGATTTTGAAAATAGGTTCTGATTTGGTAGAATAAACGCACTTTTTTTTGAATAAAGTGTGTCACACTTTCATGTTTATATTTAGTTTTGACTTTCAAAAAGCGTGGGAGTATAATATGGAGTATGCAACATGTAGAAATTTATTCGACCCCTTCTTGTCATTTTTGCCATATGGCCAAGGAATTTTTTAAAGAAAAAAACGTGCCATTTACGGATTATGATGTGGCTTCCGATGTTTCAAAAAGGCAGGAAATGATGGAGAAGAGCGGACAGATGGGTGTTCCGGTTATCGTTATAGGAAATGAACTTGTGGTGGGCTTCAATAAGGCGCTTATCTCCAAACTGCTTGGGATTTAGGCTATGTCCTCGTAGTTAAACGGATATAACGACTCCGTCCTAAGGAGTAATTGTAGGTTCAATTCCTGCCGAGGACACCACAACCAAACTTTTGCTTTTGTCAGAAGAATTTTCGCGCGCTTCACGAAGCGAAGCGTAAGGTGGGATAGAGTTAAATTCAATCCGGCGATTTTTCAAAAACAGGTTCGAGCCAAATAATATTGCCTTTTTCTAATTCGGTCATTTTCTCCTCCAACGACTTCTTGCGGGAGAGAAGCCCAGCCTTCTCTGCAAGGTACTCATCTTGCTCTATATCCTCGTCAATAGACCGGACTTGTTTGTCTTCAATATCGGTTGATTTGCGAGCGTATAAGAGGTATTTAAGCATCGGTGTATTATACCACCTTGCTTTAGATGTGTTAATCTAATATAATCTCATATATCTAATATAATAGATTATAAGACATGAATTACAATAAACGAATTAAGAATATACCACAAAATCTATGGGTATTCATCAATCAAATTGATGAATTAAAAGGCCGATGGATTGGTGGAGCCGAAATAAATCCACAAGCACTTGGCCGATTAAAACGTTCCGTTTTGGTTACGTCGACTGGCGCCTCCACTCGTATTGAAGGAGCCAAACTTTCCGACGAAGATATTGAAAAAATGATGCGTGGACTTTCTATGCAAAAATTTGCCGACCGCGACAAGCAAGAAGTGCAAGGATATTATGAACTTCTTGAAAATGTATTTAACTCTTACAACAAGATACCATTTTCAGAAAGTAGCATTCAACATCTTCATAAGGAAATTTTAAAATATGTTGAGAAAGATAAATTTCATCGCGGAGAATACAAAAAAACTGAAAACAGAGTTGAAATGGTAAATGAAGTGGGTCAATCTATAGGTATTTTATTTGATACCACACCTGCCTGGCTCACACCGAAAGAAATGCAAGAATTATTCGAATGGACTAAAAAATCTCTCTCTTTAAAAGAAATTCATCCATTAATAATTATTGGAAATTTTATTGTGGAATTTCTTAATATCCACCCATTTCAAGATGGCAATGGTAGACTTTCACGCGTTCTTACAAATTTATTAATGCTCCAAGCTGGTTACGCATACATGCCGTATGTCTCGCATGAGAAATTGATTGAAGATAATAAGGCGGAATATTATGTAGCTCTTAGAAAAAGTCAGAAAACTTTAAAAACCGATAATCCGAATGTTGTGCCTTGGCTTGAATTCTTTTTCAATGTTCTGCTTACACAAGCAAAACAAGCAATTGAGTTGCTGTCAAAAGAAAATATTGATAAACTTCTTTCCCCCAAACAACTTTTAGTGTGGCTCCATCTTAGTAATGTTGGGGAAGCCACGCCTAGAGACATATCTTTAAAAACAAAAGTTGCTCGCCCAACCGTGTCTCAAGCACTCGATACTCTTTTGCGTCTCAAGAAAGTTGAACGTATTGGACAAGGACGAACGACGAGGTATAGGAAAATATAAAATATGTATAACCACTCAGGAAAAACTGGCTCTAAGTGCTGGATTTGTATGAAATTTATGCTAATATACCCAAATGGATCCGGAATCCAAAAAGCTCTTGGAAGAGAATTTGAGGCTTTCGCAAGAGAATAATGTTATTTTGCTTAAGCTCAAGCGCTCGATGCAGGTAAGGCGTTTTGTGAGTATAATTTATTGGACACTCATTGTAGGCTCGGCAGTGGGGGCTTATTATTTCATCCAGCCCTACATAGATCAGATGGTAAACATTTATGGCGGGGCCAAAGATGACCTCGAAAATTTCAACCAGCTTTTTCAGAATTTGAAAAATTAATAAGATAAAAGATTGCCTGGGTAGCTCAGTCAGTAGAGCATTCCCCTGAAGAGGGAAGGGTCGGCAGTGCGATCCTGCCCCCAGGCACCAAATTTTAGTTTAAATAGACTTTACTCGGATGACATTTTTCTTGTCTTTGTCCACTTTCTGGAGCTTGATGGTAAGGAGTCCGTGTCTCTCCACCGCTTCTACTTCTTCAGGCTCTATTTCTTGAGGAAGAACGATGGTACGGGAAAATTTGCCCCAGTAAAGCTCTCTGACGAAATAATTATCTTCATCGACATTGCGATTTTCTCCACGCTTGCCCTGAATGGTAACCATGTCTCTCGCTATGGTAAGCTCTAGATCTTCCGGTTTTACTCCGGCCACCATGGCTTGGATTACGATATCGGATGCTGTCTGATATACATCTATAGTGAGTTCTGCTTCATCATTCTCTTCTTCAATCCAGTTGCCACCCCCTTGCCCGTTTTTCTTTTCCAGCTTGGTTACGTGCTTACTGGGAGAAACTTCTTCCGGCCCTTCTTCCAAGCGCATTGTTCCGGTTAATTTTTCAAAAAAAGTTCTTTTTCTATTTTCTTTTTCCATAATTTTTTTCAATTATTATTAAGATCCATTCTTCTCAATTTCTCAAAAAGGAGGAATATAATTATAGCGCCTACCCACAAGAAGGAAAACACTTTCAAAAAATCCGCTCCTCCATTCTTCATTATAAAAAAATTAAAGGCGCTATGCAAGCCGATGGCAAGGATAATTCCAACTATAGTGTATAAAAATTTTCTGCGTCCGTCCATAAAGAAAGAAAGCCCCATACTCACGCCGATTACTCCGCTTGAGACGGTATGTAGCAAAGTAGATCCCAGGAAGCGCAAGTGCCCGGTAAGGAGCCCTACCGCTGTCTGACCCAGAGAGATTGGTTTTATCAGGAAAAGGGTGTTTTCCAGCGCGGCAAATCCTAAAGCCACGGTTATGAGATATATAGGCCAGTCTGTGGGTTCATCGGCCTGGCTGGTATTTGAAACGATGAAAAGAACCATTAAGAATTTTATCAATTCCTCTACGCCGGCCCAGGCCACAAGTTCCCAACCATGAGGCAGGGAAAATCCTTGAACAACTTTCTGGACCGGCAGAACCAGCAAGACACTTGCCATACCCAGAAAGAAAACCATTGCGAGCAATCCTTTAGGCTCTGGATTTTTTCTGTCTTCCCGAAGCCAAAACCACAGCCACAGTAGGGAAGGGATAATACCAATCAAGAATGCGATTCCTATAATTTTTGGATTACCGATGTTTAGCATGGCCATTTTTCCGCTATTAATAAATTTTTTTGGTCGGGCCTGTCTATCCCCGCCTGTCCGGCAGGCGGGGATGAGGCAGACATCATTGACCAAATTTCTTCGGTGACAAAAGGCGTAAAGGGATGGAGTATTTTCAGGCAATCTTGCCAGATGGGTAAAAGCGATTTTTTCATATCATCGTCTTTTTTGCTTTGCTCGATTATTTCATCCGCAAATTTGTGCCAGATGTAATGATAAATTTTTTCGCTTGCCAGATAAAAACGATAATTTTCCATATCGGCGGTTATGTCTTTTTTGATATTTTCAAATTCTTCTATGACATTCTTTTTTGTTTCTGATTCCCCACTTTTTTGATTCTCCAGCACGAACCGGGTAATGTTCCAGATTTTATTGGCGAAGTTTTTATATCCGCGGATTTTATCTTCCGATAGGGCGAGGGAAGTGCCCGGGGTATTGCCGACTATCATGGCTATGCGAAAAGCATCGGTTCCGTATTTTTCCGTGAGTGTCATCGGATCGATAACATTTCCTTTGCTTTTTGACATCTTTTGAGCTTTTGGGTCGAGTACCATTCCATGCAGATAAACTATATTGAAAGGAACTTTCCCAGTCATATAAAGCCCGAGCATTATCATTCTGGATACCCAGAAAAATATAATGTCCCCTCCGGTTTCCATTATACTGGTGGGATAAAATGCGGCGTAATCTTTTTGGTCCGGGTAGCCTAGCGATAAATACGGCCACTGGCCGGAAGAAAACCAAGTATCGAAGGTATCCTTGTCTTTGAGAACTTTACCCCCGCATTTGTCGCAGGCGGATATTGTGTCTTCCAGGTCCGCCATTCCGTGCCCGCAGGCTTGACATATCTTGGCCGGTATCGGTATGCCCCAGACTATCTGTCTTGAAATATTCCAGTCAATAATTTTTTCGAGCCAGTGAATCGAGATTTTCTGATAATGATCCGGAATGTATTTTATTTTTCCGTCTTTTATATTTTCAAGCGCTTTTTTAGCCAGCGGCTTCATTTTTATAAACCATTGACTTTTAATTTGCGGTTCGATAAGGGTTCCGCATTTATAGCAGGTTCGGACGATATGTTTGTAATTTTCGTCGATTTTTTCCACCAAACCTTTGCTTTTTAATTTTTCAATTATGAGAGGCCTGGCTTTATTTATATGTGTGCCGGCGAATTCTCCCGCGATTGGCAGTAATTTCCCGGTTTCATCAATGATCTGCTCCTTGTCCAGTCCGTGCCTGTCCGCAATCTCAAAATCAGCCGTATCGTGCCAAGGGGTGATAGTCATGACACCAGTGCCAAATTCCATATCGATCGCCTCGTCTTTTACTATAGTAGCGGTGATGGGGCCGTTAATCCACTCAAGTTTTATCTTTTGTCCGTTTTTATAATCAGCGTATCTTTTATCATCCGGATGCATAACCACGTATTTGTCTCCGAATTTCGTCTCCGGTCTGGCTGTGCCGATGACGAATGGCCCGTATTTTAGATAGTAAAAGCTGTCCGTCCTTTCTTCGTCTTTTATTTCCAAATCAGAAAAGGATATCCGATGTTTCGGGCACCAGCTTACTATCTTCTCTCCGCGATAGGCCATTCCATCGTCGTATAGTTTTTTAAAACTTTGGCGAACTTTTTCCACTATATCTTTATCTAAAGTGAATTTTTCGCGAGACCAGTCGCAAGAAGCGCCCATTTTTTTGATTTGATTTTTTATGTTGGATGAATTGTCGAGAGTAAAATCTAGGATTTCTTTATACAAATTATCTGGGTTCATGTCGAATCTGCTCCGGCCTTCTTTTTCCAATTTTTTTTCGTAAACAACTTGTGTTTCAAAACCGGCATGGTCAAGTCCGGGTAGCCAAAGAGTCTTGAATCCTCTCATTCGCTTGTAGCGTATCATTACGTCTTCAATGGTCATTACCAGGCCGTGGCCGGCATGCAGAGATCCGTTGGCGTTGACCGGAGGCATGATGATGGAAAATGATTTTCCAAAGTTTAGGTTCGTATCCGGCGAGTGTGTCCAAGGCGCGCCGGTTTCGGGCTGAAAAAATCCGCTTTCTTCCCAGAGTTTGTAGATGCGCCCTTCTGTTTTTTTAGGGTCGTAGGGCTTGAGTAGCTTTGGGTCCATGTTCGAATAATATCATATTAAAGCTTTAAATTGCCAGTTGCCTTGATACTGCTTAAGTTCGGCGTTTTCTTTTTATTTTTTATGTAATTTAAATATCCCGCGATGCCGATCATGATGGAATTATCTCCCGATAGTCCCTTTGGTGGAAAAAATAATTTTACTTTGTTTTTTGTTATTTTTTTTATTTCCCTCTGCAGGTGCGCGTTCCCGGCCACTCCGCCGGCGACGATAAGAGTTTTAATTTTGTATTTTTCCATAGCCTTTCCGGTTTTATAAACCAGGCATTCTACAGCGGCGTTTTCGAATTCGAGCGCTATTTGCGCTTTTGTTTTTTCATCCAGTTTTCCTATTTTTTTTATTAAATAAAAAACAGCCGTTTTTAATCCTGCGAAAGAAAAATTAAAATTAGGAGATTTCAACATTGGTCTCGGCAGTTTAATTTTTAATTCGTAATTTTTAATTCGTAATTTTTCGGCTAAGGCCGAAATATGGGGTCCGCCGGGGTAGGGGAGTTCGAGCATCCGGGCGACTTTGTCAAAGGCTTCACCGACCGCGTCGTCCAAAGTTTCGCCGATGATTTTATAATTCATCCACTTTTTTATCAAAACCAGTTGCGTGTGTCCGCCGGATACAAGCAGTGAAAGTATTGGGAATTTTATATCAGGAATTTTGAATTTTCCTTTGCTTTTCCCGAATATGGACAGCACATGTCCCTCCATATGATTCACGGGAATAACCGGCACACCCCATTTTTTGGCCAATTTTTTCGCGAACAAAATCCCCTCCCAAAGGCACATCTCCAGACCTGGGCCATAAGTGACGGCGATGAGGTTCACAGGCTTATGTTTTTTGCTTAGCTTGGTCTCTTTTAAACTTTTTTCGAGTAGTATCGGCAGATTTTTTATGTGCTCCCGCTTGGCAAGCGCCGGATACACTCCGCCGTAGGGTATATGGGTTTTTATCTGTGAATTTGAACAGTTTGCCAGTATTTTGAACTCGGCATTTTTTATTCCTCCTGTCGCCTCTATTATACTAATACAAGTGTCGTCGCAAGAAGTTTCAATCGAAAGGATTTTCATTGTGCGCGGTGAGGGGATTGAACCCCCGGCCTACCCCACGTCAAGGGGTCGCTCTACCGCTGAGCTAACCGCGCTTAGATCCTTTATATCATTTTTTCCTCTATTCTTTCAAGCGCGACGATGAAAGTGCTCATGCGGAAAGTCGTTTTCAATTCTTTTGACTTTTTCAATATTTTCTCCGAATTTTCTTCGAGCATCTTTTTCAATTTATCGAAAACTTCCTTTTCGCTCCAGTGCTCTTTTTTCAGATTCTGCTCCCATTCGAAATACGACACTATCACCCCGCCGGAGTTTACCAAAATATCCGGTACTATCGGCACATCCCTTTTAAATAGAATTTCATCTGCTTCCGGAGTAGTGGGGCCGTTGGCAAGTTCCAGCACCACTTTGGCTTTTATTTTCTCCGCATTTGTTTCATTTATTTGGTTTTCCAAAGCCGCCGGAATGAGGAGATCACATTCGATTTCAAGTAGTTCCATATTTGAAATATTTTTTGCGCCGGAAAATCCGGATAGGGTTCCGGTCGATTTTTTGTGTTCCAGGAGTTTATCCATATCTAAACCCAGAGGATTGTAGACTCCGCCTTTCGAATCCGAAATGGCTACCACTTTATGTCCGGCTCGGCTAAAGACAACTCCGGCGAAAGATCCGGCGTTCCCAAATCCTTGTATGGCTACCGCGCATTTCTCCGGCAACCCTAATTCTTTCTTGAATTTTTCAAACACGTAAAAAGCTCCTTGCGCCGTGGAAGTATTTCTTCCCTCCGAGCCTCCTTTGTCTATAGGCTTGCCGGTTATTACTGCCTTGGTTTTGTCTCCGGTGATTTTCTCAAATTCATCCGCTATCCAAGCCATGATCTCCGGAGTGGTGTTGACATCCGGGGCCGGCACGTCTTTGCGCGGACCCAGTACATCCGCCAATCTTCTCACCCATCCGCGAGAAAGCCTCTCCAGTTCTCCTTTCGAAAGATTTTTCGGATCGACTGTTACGCCTCCCTTGCCTCCGCCCATGGGAATACCGGCGGCCGCGCATTTGAGAGTCATCCAGAAAGCAAGGGCCTTGATTTCATTTATGTCGGTGTCCGGATGATAGCGGATGCCTCCTTTATACGGACCAAGCGTGTTATTGTATTCCACTCTGTATCCTTCGAAGATTTTTATAGAGCCATCGTCCATTTCAACCGGTATGGATATTCTGATATCTCTGTCTGGCACCTTCATTCTAGAAATAAAAGCATGACCAAAATTACCGGCCCTAGCGGCTTGGTCGAGCTGACTCATGGCGTTGTCGAACGGATTTTTCATAATAGCCGCAATTATACCTCAAATTTCTCCAGCGTCTCAAGCTCTTCTTTTGAATTTGCTCCCAATCCTTCGCGCGGGTCTATATCAAAAGATTCTATTTTTTCTCCCTCCAAAATGGCTACCCTTATGAGATCCGTGAGATAGTATTCTTTCTGGGCATTGTCGGTTTTTAAATCTTTGATTTTTTTCCACAGCCACTTTGCTTCGAAGCACAAATATATGGGATTTACTTCGGTTATATTTTTTTCTTCTTCTTTCAGATCCTTCACCTGCACATCGCGCAATATTTCTCCATTTTTATCTCTGACAATTCTGGAGAAGTTGTTGTAAAAGAACACTCGCCAGTCTTTGAAATCAGAGAGATAAATAGTAGCCATGGTTATTTTTGTTTTCGATGCCAAGTGTCTCCGGGCAAGATCCTTGATAGTTTTTTCGTTCACATAAGGATGATCGCTTGGGAGAATCAAAACATGCTCCGCTTTGTCTTGCATGAATTTTTGCGCGCTCATGACCGCATGTCCGGTGCCTTCCTGTTTTTCTTGCACGACATAATCATATTTCTCTCCGAGCCTTTCCATGATTTTTTTCTTTTTGTGTCCGACTACGATTATCGGCCTGTCGTCAACGCCGGATTTATGAATCGCTTCCAAGACATATCCGATCATGGGCTTGCCGCGGACCTGCGCCAGAGCCTTGGGAAGATCGCTTCTCATTCTTTTACCCAAACCGGCAGCCAGAACCAGAATTCTGATTTTTTCCTTGTTTATCATTTTGTTATATAATACACATATGTCGAGAAAAGGAAAGGCAAAGAAAACAAAAAAAGTGGTCATGGTCAGCGGAGGTTTTGACCCAGTTCATATTGGTCATGTGCGATTATTTAAAGAGGCTAAAAAGTTGGGCGACGAACTCGTGGTGGTCGTCAATAACGACAATTGGCTTAAGTTTAAAAAAGGATATACTTTTATGTCTGACGCGGACCGCAAAGAAATTATAGAATCATTTAGACCGGTTGATAAAGTTGTTTTGACTGTTCATAAACCGGATACAAATGACATAACAGTTTGCCGTGAGCTTGAATTAATCCGACCACATATCTTTGCCAATGGGGGAGACCGCAAAGAAAATGTCCCAGTTCCGGAATATGAAGTTTGCAAAAGGCTCGGCATACAAATGGTTTTTAATGTTGGTCACGGTGGCAAGGTGCGGTCTTCGTCTGAATTGGTGAAACAAGCTAAGAAGAGAAAAGTTAAGTGATATAATAGAAATATGAAATCATTAAATCAGATGACTAAAGAAGATTTGAAAGAAATTAAAATGATTGTTTTTGATGTTGATGGTGTAATCGTTCCCAGAGGAACAAAAATAAAACAGGTAGGCAATACTACAACCCTACAAACAAAAATAATCGCACCGAAACAAATAGAACAAATAAAAGAATTATACAGAAAAGGATTTTTGATAAATATTAGTTCCGGTAGAGGACTTTATATGTTGCAAGAAATGTTTAGAGAAATTTTACCTTTTGTTAGTTTAACTTATGAATGTGGTAGTGCGACATGGTATAAAGGAAAAATCCACCAGCACATTAATAGTTTTGAACGTTTACAAGATGTATTTTTTAAATTGAAACGAATAGCTTTTAAGAATAAGAATGTTAGAGGCTTTGAACCGAAAGAGTTTATTATCACTGTTCATTGCAAAAAGAAAGATCAAAAGATTGAAGAAACAGTACAGAAAGAGCGTGGTCTTTGTACTCATTGGAATGGTGAAGCCTATGATGTTTTGATTAAAAAAGATCAGACTAAAGCACTTGGTTTACAAAAAGTAATGAAGATTTTCAAATTAAAGAAGCAAAATGTTATGGCGATAGGGGATAATTATAACGACCATGAATTATTGCAAGCCAGTGGAACACCTATTTCAGCTGATAAAACTAAGATTCAAGGTAAATTTTATGTGTCACTTCAGGGTGAATTTCTTCCGGCTGATATGCTAATGCAGAAAATATTATTATTAAAAGGAAATAAGGTATAATTAAATCGTATGAAAGAATTCAAGCCTTTTACAATTGAACGTCCGTGGGGCACTTTCAGACAGCTGACCCACAATAGTCTTTCGACTGTAAAACTTCACAGAATTAAACCGGGAGAAAAAACCAGCTGGCAGAGCCACACTAGGCGCTCGGAATTTTGGCATATTGTGGAAGGTAGCGGTATAATACGCGTAGAAGACAAGGAATACAATGTTGTTTCCGGTGACGAATATGATGCTCCGGTTGGCGCCAAGCATCGTTGGATTGCCGGAGAGTCTGGTTTGGTATTGATTGAAATAGCTATCGGAGACTTTGACGAAGAAGATATAACTCGTTATGAAGATAAATATGGCCGCGCTTAAAAAAATAAAAGAAAAAATTAAAAAGAAGACAAAAAGCGCCTCTCTAAAAAAGAAGCCTGTCAAAAAGCAGGTACGCAGGAAAAGCGCAGACAGAAAAAGCAAATTAAAACTTAGCAGATCTCCGGGTAATCCCATTATTGAACCGGGAGCAAATTCTTGGGAATCCAAAGCCGCTTTCAATCCTACCGCTCTCTATCACGATGGCAAAGTGCATGTCATTTACCGAGCCATCGGGGAGGGTGATGTCTCCGTACTTGGCTATGCTTCAAGCGAAGACGGAATAAATTTTACTTTGCGGTCGCCAGAGCCTGTTTTTACGCATGGCGGGCGCATTCCGACTTACGCGAATTTTAACAAGTTTTCCGTTCCGCGCATTGACTATATTTCCGGCGGGGGTTGGGGTGGCGGATGCGAAGATCCCAGGCTTACCAAGCTCGGAGATACCGCTTATATGATTTATACCGCTTTCGACGGCTGGGGATCCGTCAGACTTACCCTGACTTCCGTATCTCTGGATGACTTTGTTTCCGGGCGCTGGAATTGGCGGAGGCCAGTATTTATTTCTCCGCCCGGCGAAATTCATAAAAATTGGGTTATTTTCCCCGAAAAGATAAATGATAAATATGCCATTCTCCACAGCATTTCTCCAAAAATCATGGTGGATTATTTCAGATCTCTGGATGAGCTCGATGGCAAAAATTTTATTTACAGCGTTCATCAGGGCAGTCTCCTGTGGCAGGCGAGAGACAGGCTTGTGCGAGGCGTAGGACCCGCTCCGATAAAGACCAAGTTTGGCTGGCTAATTTTATATCATAAAATGGAAAAGCACGATTCTCACAGATACAAGCTTTGGGCGATGATCTTGGACGCAAAAAATCCGGAGAAAATCTTGCATGTTTCCAAACACCCCATTCTTGAGCCGGATCTGTGGTATGAGAATGAGGGATATAAGGGTGGGGTGGTGTATTCTTGCGGAGCGGTGGTGAAAGATGGAAACTTGTTCGTGTATTATGGCGGAGCGGACAAAGTCTCTTGCGTGGCGCAGACCCGCTTGGATGAATTTTTAAAAGAACTTGTAAGTTCCGGGGTGCCGGCATTAAAAAATAAAAAAGTAAAAGTCTGATATGTTCGTCGTAAACAGATCTCACCACAATCCCATTCTTGTGCCTGATCGAGACCATTACTGGGAAGCGTATGCGACTTTCAATATGAGCGTGATTAAAAAAGGCGCGATATTTTTCGGCATCTACCGGGCTGTGTCCGCGCCGGATCATCTTCGCACTCCGGAACAAATCTCTATTATTGGCATAGGCAAGAGCAAGGACGGAGCGCACTTTGAAGATCGAGCACCCTTTATCGTTCCCACGGAAGAATGGGAAAAGTATGGCTGTGAAGATCCGCGCATAACTTACTTTGAAGGACAATACTATATTTTCTATACCGCTCTTTCGAAGTATCCCTTCGAGTCGGACGGTATTAAAGTCGCTGTCGCCGTGTCTTCGGATTTAAAGAAAATTCAAGAAAGGCATCCGGTAACGCCTTTCAATGCCAAAGCGATGTCACTTTTTTCGGAGCGTATCAATGGCAAGATTACCGCGATTCTTACAACCAACACTGACACTCCCCCCGCGAGGATTGCTTTGGCACAGGTTGATAGAATGGAAGAATTTTGGGATCCTGCTTTCTGGGAAAAGTGGTATGCCAATATAGACAAATATACCATTGACTTGAGAAGGGACCCTTTGGATCATGTCGAAGCGGGCGCTCCTCCCGTTAAAACTCCGCATGGGTGGCTCATCCTCTACTCTCATATTCAAAATTATTTCTCCGGCGGAAACCCGGATCGCGTGTTCGGGATTGAGGCGGTGATTTTGGATTTGAATGATCCGTTCAAGGTTGTAGGGAGCACCCGCGGTCCGGTGCTGGTGCCGAGAGAGCCCTATGAACTTCTGGGACATGTGTCGAATGTGGTTTTCCCATCCGGATCAATTTTAAAAAAGTCTTCTCGGTCGGCCACCGGTGATACCCTTCTTATATATTACGGCGCTACCGACATGACTGTGTGCGTAGCTTCCGTAAACCTGGATGATCTTCTGGAAACCATCCGTCCGGAGACTAACTCGCGTCTGTGTTTCAAACGTTTTGCCAAAAACCCCGTTATTATACCGAACTCGAAGCATGCCTGGGAAGCGAAAGCGACTTTTAATCCCGCGGCTCTGCGTCTTGGACGGACTACTCACATATTATATCGAGCTCTTTCGGACGACAATGTCTCCAGTATCGGGTACGCATCTAGTAAAGATGGATTTAATGTGGGCAAGCGGGAGATAAATCCGATATATATCCCGAAAGAAAATTTTGAGATAAAAAAAGTAGCTGAAGGAAATTCCGGTTGTGAAGACCCGCGTATAACCAAGATCGGCAAAACCATTTACATGTGCTACACGGCTTTCGATGGCATCGGTCCGCCTCGAGTCGCCATTACTTCCATTAAAGAGCGCGATTTTCTAGTGAAAAATTGGAAATGGGAGAAGCCGGTCCTTATAACTCCGGAGGGTTTCGATGACAAGGATACCTGTATTTTTCCTCAGAAAATAAACGGAGAATATTTTATTTTACATCGGGTAGAGAATGAAATGTGCGGAGATTATTTCAAGACGCTTGATTTCAGAAAAGAGACGGTCAAGAAATGCATTCGGATTATCGGCCCGAGGATCAACACCTGGGACAGCGCCAAGGTGGGCATCTGCGCTCCTCCGATAAAGACCAAGTATGGCTGGCTACTCCTGTATCACGGAGTTTCCAAGAGTCATAATACATATCGGATAGGAGCTGTTCTGCTTGATCTGAAAGATCCGGCTATCGTGCTCTCGCGCACCGCCGACCCGATATTCGAGCCGATGGAGATATATGAGAGGGAGGGGATCGTAAACAACGTCATCTTCCCGTGCGGAATGGTTGAAAAGGACGGCCTGCTTTTTATATATTACGGAGGCGCGGACAAAGTGGTCGGAGTGGCGACCATGGAGCTCAATCTTCTTATGCGGACTTTGACCAGAAATCTCCGCCCAAAGAAATAGGATTTGTGTTTTTAAAACAGATTTCTTTAGGTGAACCCAAGAGTTGGCTTTCCGAACTCATAAAAGAATCTCAAGGGATAAAATTAAGTATATCAGAATTACAAAGTTTAGCTTTCCTTGCCGTCTAGCCCTTCTCCTAGAGTGATTTTCCCCAAAGCTGGATTAAAACTAACAGTTCCTAAATCGGTCTCTACTTTTGTTTTATCTTTTATCTCCATTTCCTTATCAACATTTAATTTCAAACCTGTGATACTGCCTCCGGAGCGGGAATCTTTTATGGCTATATCTACCGGTTTTTCAAAAATCTTCTGCACAGAATCATCGGAGGTTCGGCCATCCAATCCAGTAATGTCTCCTTCTGCCACAACATTAGAAATTAAAATTTTCAGGCCCGGTTCTACATTACTGATGTCTTCTCCATTCAGTTTATTATCAATGGCAATGACCAACTCCAAAACTTTCTCCAAAGAGAGTTTCTGGCGCTCTATTTCAATAGCTTCTTTTGAGCCGACTAATACTCCATATAGAGCATCAAGGCCCGGCGCAAGGCCCAGTAATTTCTCAATAGCATTTTTATTGCGAATAGATTTTTCTCGCTTTTTTAGCTCAATTTCAATTTGTTTTTCTATATCTTCTTTTGTCTTCATTTTTCTAGTTTAGCATTAACAGAAATAAAGTCATTCTTGGCTAAAATTTTTCAATAAATAATTCACCTACTATCTTTGTGGTGTTTTTTTCTCCACCTAATTCAAAACACCAATGAGGGCGGTCATTGATCCCAATTATGGATAGATTTTTTATCCAAAAATCAGCTGGTTTTTCAAGGGTCATTATTGCTTTTATAGAGGTCTTAAACTTGCCCTTATTTTCAAGAGGAAAAACTAATGGCTTATTTTGTAAAAAGTAAGTCAAAGCACCGGCAATGGTTTTCCAATTTTCATGATTGCTAAAAAGTTCCATGTTAAGGTCGTTTTCTTGAAAAAGAGAAGCTAGTTCTTTTCTTAAAGAATTTAAGCCAATTATTTTTGATATTTCACCATGCAGAGCTCTTGCATCAGATTTCCAGTATTTGGATAAAGCATTAGTTATATCGCGAAAAATCGCCAATCGCATGTCTGAAGGCCGGTCTAATTTTGTATGCACTATCCAGTCGCTATAGAATTCTATGGTTTTATATTTTGAAATGTCTGGGTGATTTTCAATTAAGTGTCGCGCTTGAACCATAAGGAAAATGATGTCTTGTTTTTCTATATAACCGCCTCGTTCTGAAACCCTACTAAACCATTCCTTTATGTGATCTTTTGTAGTCATAATAAAAATCTTTGAATTACCCTATAATTTTATATTTTGCTTTTGCTTTTACTCCAAGTCGCCTATTTTGTATGTAATAGAAATCTATTATTCTGTCATTGTATGCTTCTTTGAGGATTGTTTTTACCTGTTCAGGTTCTTTGAGTATTTGTTGGTTAGTAAAACGAACAAACAAAACGCCTTTCCTTTTTCTTCCTATTTCCTGTTCTCGTTCAAAATCTTTTATTTGTTGATTTGTGTTATTGTGATATTCCCCGTCTATTTCAAAAATCATTTTTATTCTTGGGATGTAAAAGTCCATAATACGCACACTGCCTTTTTTCCTGCTAGTTATCATGCCTTTTTGGAAACGAAATGGTATATTCAGTTCTTCTAAAAATCCCTTAAATATAAGTTCTGCAGTGGTTGGATTATTTTTCAATCTATACTGTGCCCAGAGTAATTTTGAAACAGGGCTTCTTGTTTTATTGTTCATTTGTTTAATTAAAAAGGTATTTCAAAGTCGTCATCATCTTCATTTTCTGCTTCTGCCCATATCTTAATTAGATTATTTTTAATATCTTCCTTTTTAGAAGGTTCAATAGAGTTAATTTCTTCCCTAGCTTCTTTTGAAAGTGATTTTAGTCCCTCATCTTGTTCCTTAATTTCACTGCTTATCTTTAGAGACATTTCATTCAAACCCATTAACTTGATCCCAGAAAGTGAACGCACGCGAGATAAAGCAACATAACCCATTCCCTCCGCAAATGCTTTGCTCAAGTCAATTTCAGCATAATCAAGCGTCATTCCTTGACTCTTGTGGACCGTAATAGCCCAAGCAAGACGAAGCGGAATCTGACTGATTCCGGCTAGAACAATATCATCTTCTTCAAATTCCCAACTGGTTGGACTTGCAATGATGTTGCCATTGCGGGTTTTAACAATGGGATAATTGCTATCCTTATCAAAATCAATGACCATACCTAAAGTTCCATTTACATACCCACGATCAAAA
Source organism: Candidatus Nomurabacteria bacterium RIFCSPHIGHO2_01_FULL_41_71 (assembly GCA_001785355.1). Lineage (GTDB taxonomy): Bacteria > Patescibacteriota > Minisyncoccia > Phycocordibacterales > UBA9973 > UBA9973. The sequence continues at coordinate 34,905 of MFTQ01000021.1, forward strand.
TTGTTTTTTACAAACATTACCAAAGCCCCCTTTTTTACTTCTAAAGTTTCAGGGGCCAAGCAATCATCCTTTAGAATTTTTACTAAATCAGATTCTCCCCAAGATGTCATTTTGTAGAAGTTGGGAGGTTCGTCTATTTGCGCAAGTTCAAAAGCATTGATGGCATCAACATCTGCATTGTGGGTATAGAGTTTTGTCGGTTTCAGTATTCCCTCAATGTTTTTTTGATACCTTTCCATCAGGTGGCTAAATGTTTCTTTATTAACAGCATCTTCTCGTATGGAATTTAGAATTGCTAAAAAGCGCAAATCTTCTTGACGATACTGTTTTTCTAAATAACAGACAGTAAATCTTGCTCTATGCCAAGCATTTGAAGCAAAAATAAATTCTGGTTTAGGTTCTCCTTTTTTGTAAACCGGAGGAAGCTGAAAAAGGTCTCCACTCAATACAACTTGAAGCCCTCCAAATGCAGATTCATTTTTTCTAATAGAGCGACAAACTTTTTCCACAAGGTCAATTACTCTTGCTTCCAACATTGAAACTTCATCAATTATGAGAACTTTGGCTTTCAATACTCGCGCTTGTATATTTTGACTATTAATAATTTTATAGAAATCTTTATTTTCAAGAGTTTTCTTCTTTCCAACACCAGACCACGAATGAATTGTTCGTCCGTTCATGTGAGTCGCGGCAATACCCGTGCTAGCAGTCACCGCAACGGGAATTCTGTTCTTTTTTAGATAAGCAATGTAGGAATTTAGAACATATGTTTTTCCACTCCCGGCTGGTCCAGTAAGAAAAACATTATGCCCCATCTTCAATACATCAAGGGTTTCTTCTTGGGTCATATAATCATTTACTTTTAGCTGGAATGATATTTTCTTGATCGTTCAACTTTATTATTACTGGTTGTCTCAACATAAGACCCTTACCAATTCCAATAGCGTGTCTTTCCTCAAGAGTAGAGAGTGTATCTGCGTAGTCACGGCCGATATAATTTTCTAAGAAAGTTTTACCAGTATCATCAAATACACGAAGAGCAAAAATTGTATTACATTGGTTTAATATACTCTTACTAACATTTGCTGTTCTTTGGGTAATAATCAAACTTCCCAAACCGAATTTTCTTCCTTGCAAAATAACCTTAGCGATTCCATTTGTTGCACCTTCGTCTCCTTTATTTGCAACGGAATTCCATTCTGGAACAAGTGAGTGAGCTTCTTCAAATACTAGCAGGTATTTAGCATCTTTTGACTGACCTTTTGCTTTTGCGTTTTCAAGGATAATCTCTGATATTATTCTTGTTTTTTCCACCAGAGAAAGGTCGGCCATTGGTGCTTGATCTTGCCAATCATTTTGGCCCGCTCCCACTTTCTTCGGTTTTACATCGTTAGTTTGTTTGCTTACATCATAATCTTCTGGATTTATTATTAAGAGCCGGTCACCATTGTCAAAAAAAGCATTGAGTAATTCAGTTATTTTTTGCCTAAAATTCCCATGATTTCCGCCACGATGCACATCTTTATTTATTGTCGTATAGTTGGTTGATAACTCGGATATTAAATCTTTATCGGAAAGCACTACAGGAGAACAACCATAACCTGTCAGCGCATCAAAGTATTCTCCTGTAATATCAAAACAAACAACTTTTGCTTCAGTGCCACTTAAAACTTTTTGTATGAGTTCAAAAGTCAGACATGATTTTCCTATGCCTAAAATTCCAAGAACAGCTGTATTGTGAGTCACAACAGAGTTGATGTCTTTCAATGGTATTTCATAATCAGTATTTGGAAGATGTCCAATTGATTCCTTTGCGCACTTTCTTTTTTGTTCATCGGTCATTTTTGGATTATTTATAAAGAATAGTGGAGAATAAACGGAGGGAACCCATCTACTAACATCAAGAATTTTTGTTGCTTTGTCATAGTTTCCCAATTTCCGAGCCACGCCAACAACGAATCCATGAGAGTCAAAATTCTCAAGATGTTCTTCTTTTGTATTCCCGTTTATAACTTGATATAAAGTTTCTTTTCCATAAATTTCTGTTTTCAAAACAAAACCCTCTGATATTTGTTTTTCCTTTTCATCAACATTGCCGATAATAGAAAAATTTATAGTGCTGATATTGGAACCCGTTGTGACATATCCAATAAATGTATTCCTTTCTTTATATAAAGTGTTGTCGTTTATTTTCTTCCTTTCTTCTTCCGGCAAGGATGTCAATTCAATTGAATATGCGCAGTTCTTTTGAGAAAAGATTGATTTGGGGTCGGAAATAATCTTCTTGGAACGAAGGTCAATTTTCACAGGCACACCTGTCTCGTCTCTTAACAAATAAATACTTAGCCATCTCTTACTAAGAAGATGTTTTTTATCAACAACCATACCAATTGAACCCACATTTTGACTTGTCTCAATTGCCACCAAGTCACCGTATTTTACATTGGGTGCTTGAGTATTTTTTTGTAAATCTATTTCAACTCTATAAAAAAATGGGTTTTCGCAACCGATTGCTGTTCCCAATTCTTCTGTTCCCTTTGGATTAAACAAATTAAATAATCCTATAGCTTTTTTGACAATCAATCCGCCTAAGTCAAAAAATACTAGGACTACCCAGAAAGCAATCGCGATTATGAAATTTAGGTAGTTATTGGGGATGGCAAAATAAGAATAACTAGCGGAAAGATAAACTATAGAAAATAAAACTTCTGCCTTACCTAATATTCCTACGAGTTTATATGCCAATTGACTGGCCTTTTTTAATTTTTCCCTGTGAGTATCTTTCGTGGCAATACAAAAAATACTTCCTAAAAAAACTAACAGTGTATAGCAAAGTATCGGTGTATATGCCCATAGAGCTGATTTATTTGATAAGCTAATCATTCCAGCAAGAACAGCGATTGAATTGGCTAGTGCGTCAGATGGTTTTGTAAAATATGTTTCTATCACATATTTACCTAAAACAATCATCAGTGCGCCGGAGAAAAACCATATAGTATTGTCGTTAGATGCTTTACCCAACAAAGAATCAAAATCTCCACCTATTATTTTGTAAATAACAACAAGAGCTATAAAATATAGAGTAGCGACCAGCAATCTTTCTCGTTGTTTTAGGTCAAATTTCATAAATTATTTTTCTGCTATTATCAACTCAAAATACCATAAAAAAGATAAATAATCTATAGAAAATATAGCTATCTATTTTAGAAAGAAGCTAGAGATAAACCATATGGAATACAAGAAAAAAACACTATTCAAGACAGCGAGAGAAAGTATTGAGTAATTGAGAAATGATTTTCTGCTCGCTGTTTCTTTTCTAACTTTAAGACAGAACCATAAGGCCAAAGTCCACAGCAAAGGAGGTAAGAAGTATGGCAAATCTAGAAGAAAGGTGGGCGAAAATCCAAAGTAGTGATCTTGACCCGTATAGATTAACTGGCCGGAAAAGATGTGGAAGTATTTATCCGCAAGACCGGGAGTAATGATGAATATAAATACAGGTAAAACAGTAAGCAAAATACTAACGAGTAGATTCTTAAATTGTTTTTTATTTTCCATGTGATTGTCGTGTTCTTCTTGCAACACCTTTATAGTTAATTTTTTTAATTTTTCTATGTCTTCACTCATTTGGATAATTAGAATTATGGGGTAGCCATGTATCTAGCGCAAAGGGAAAAATTATTGCACTGATTAAGAGTAGAAGCACGATAATTTCCCACAGGTTCTGCGGAGGCCTCATGGCTTCTTTGTTATAGTTCGGTAAAGCCACACAAGACCACATATAAGCCCTAAAAGGGCCACTATGCTACCTATAACCTCAAAAAGCGGATAACCTGCAATGCTTAAAACATACCCTCCTAAAAGCCCAGTGATGGCATTTCGGCCATAATCCTTGCGTGTCATTTGCTTGAATGACAAAAAGCGTTTTTTGTTTTCCATTTCGCGTGGTTTTTAATGCTAGTAATAGCGGAGTTGATAGCAAAAATGGCTACACAAGACCGCGACAATTCCTTTCGGAACTGCCCTGCACCCTTTCGGGCACAGACCACGCGAGTAGGCGGCTTGTGTAGCCGTTTTTACCCGCGTGGATTTATTTTCACCATGCCATTTTACCGGTTTAGGTGTTGTAATTTCATAGTAGCTCTTTTTTGACCTAAAAACAACACAACTTGCATACTAAATTTGGTATGCTACAATTAAAGTAATTGAATATGGAATGATAGATCGGCCACATGGTTTAATTGCAAGTTTTGCAGTTAAGTCGGCCGTTTTTTTATTTAATATACATGAAAATAAGGGTAATAAAAAAAGGAAATAGAGAAAAGCCAAAGGTGAAAATCATCAAGCGTTCTCCTACTTTCAAGCAATCCCGTGTTATTGCAATTGTGCGGGAAAATGCGGGAAAGGTGGGGAGTAAGGCAGAGGTCTTGAGGCAAGCAGGATATGGCCCGGACGCAGTGAATAATCCGGAAAGAGTTTTTAACTCTCCGGCTGTCAAAGAAGCGCTTGATCCGATTGTGAGAAAAATGAGAGAAATTCGCACAAAAGTTTTAGATGCACTTGATGAGAAAGATTTCAGTAAAGAAAGTGCCTTCAACCTCACTATGATTTCCGGGATGCTGACGAAAGATTCCGAGCTGTTAGATGGGAGACCAACCTCAAGGGACGGCTACCAGATAACGGAATCGGAAAAAGAACACATAAGACGATTATTGGAAAAGAACAGAAAAAAATAGCTAGAACAATATGAAAAAGATTTTTACAAAAGAATTAGTTCGGCCACAAGGACCATGACCCTCCGAAGCCCGCAAGACGGGCTTCGGGAATCTAATAATGGATTAAGTGGCAATAAAAAGTCATTTTATTCCTCGCAAGAAATACAAAACATCTCGGGTTTAGGAGATGTATTGCGCAGTATACGCGCTCGGCTTATAAGAGACGGGGTATCCCTTGATAAAGAGCGCAGGAAGATTTTGCTTAAAAGAAAAAAGTTGGCTATTATATAAGTATAATCACATGCGTAAGAATAAAGATGAAAAACCTTATAAGAATGAGTATCTGATATACAATCGGAAAAGCACGGACGATCAAGATAACCAAAAAAACTCTATCTCATACCAAACGATTGAAGCAATTAAGTTTGCAAAAAGAGAAAAATTATCAATTGCAAAAGTTGATATTCAAGGATTTTGTAAGGGAGGAATAATAAGCGAAAAACATACTGGCTTCAAAGAAGACAATAAACTCACAATCGGCGCTGATGGCCGAAGCATACAATATCAAATTAACAGACCGAAATTTGAGCAGTTAGTCCATGCACTAATAAATGGCGAATATAGAGGTGTCATATTTCTTTGTTGGGATAGAGCTAGCCGTAATAAAAATGACGACAACATTATACGCAAATTGATGAAATTTAATGATTTAGATATTCGGTTCGTTCAAGCAAACTATGATCATACGAGTGCCGGAGAGCTACACATGGATGTTGATGGAATGTTTGCACAACACCACTCAAGGAATACTAGCGAGAAAGTAACAAATACAAACAGGAAGCTTCGTGCAGAAGGCGTATGCACCTATAAGGCCCCAATAGGATACTTAAACACTGGAGACCCTCGTAATAAACCTTTTGATCCAGAGCGTGCTTCGTTGGTCAAACAACTATTTGAAAAATATGCAGAAGACACATGGAGTTTAGCTGACCTTGCCCGTTGGGCAAACGATAATGGTTTGACCATGCGACCTGTTCGCCGAAAAAGAACTACCGAAGAAATGCTTCGTGATGAGGAAGTAAAAATTGAGCCGGTTGCCCGTCCTATTACTTTCAATCATATCCACAAGATACTTACTAACTTATTCTATATTGGAAAGGTGTTGGGGAATAATGGAGTGTATGTGAAAAGTATTAGTCATGAGGCGCTTGTTGAAGAAGATTTATTTTATAGGGTGCAGGGTCTTTTGAATAAGAAAAGAGTCAGCGTTCATTACAAAAATAAACTTTATTTCGCTTACAGAGGACTTATACGCTGTGGTCATTGTGAGCGTGTGTATACTCCTTACAAAAATAAAATCAAACAAAAAGAGTATTACGGAGCGCGTTGTATGAAAAATTGCATTAACACAAAAAGAAACATTGATGTTGATTTTATTGAGCAAAAAGTCGGTGCAATCATGTTTAATCTTTCTTTTACCAAAGAAGAAAAAGCTGACATTGACAGCCAAGTGCGAGATGAAGTTTCTACACTTGAAGACAAGCGCGTAGCTCAAATTAAGGCCATTGATCAAGAGAAGAAAAAACTCAACGAGGATTTATCATACTTGCGTAAGAATAAACTTACCTTGCTCAAAAATGGCGTTTACACTGGACAGGATTATCTCAATGAAGAATCCGATATAGCAAAAAAACTTGAAAACCTCCGAGAGCAAGAGAAGTCAAATAATGTTTCAATGCAGGAAGTGGTCAAAGATGTGGTATTTCTTTCCGAACTTCTAGAAGACGCGTATCTGTATTACACTTTGGCAAATCCCACAGAAAAACAACAAATTATTACAAAAGTATTTTCCGAACTTTTACTATCCGGAGAAACCTTGAATTATAAGTGTAGAAATGGATTTAAGGTGTTTGAAAACAAAAAATCTCTCTTATGTGACCCTGCGGGGAGTCGAACCCCGGTTAACGGATTGAAAACCCGTTGTCCTAACCATTAGACGACAGGGCCATGGCGGTATAGTAGCTCATTTTTGAAAAATTCGCAAAAAATGCTATAATCCGTCCGCGTATGTTAAGAAATAAAGTAACAATGTTATACCTTGCCAAGAATATTTCCGTCGTCATCGGTCTGGTTTTGATCTGGCGAGGGATATGGTATGTTTTGGACGGATTGGATAAATTAATTTTTGACGGTAGTCATATCTGGAGCGCTTTTGGCGGGATCATTCTCGGGTTGATTATCTTATATCTGCCGGATAAGGATTTGAAGGAAATTGAAAAATTATAATAAACTTGTCCGGTGCAAAGGCGGAGGGTTCGCCTAATGGTATGGCACTGGTTTCGAAAACCAGCGGGAGAAATCCCTTACAGGTTCAAGTCCTGTACCCTCCGCTTTCGTACGGGATTGAGAAAATATGACAACAAAAAATATTTCAAAAAAGAAAATCAGAGAAACCGCACTTAAATATCTTGCAGGCAATAGGTTGATGATTTTGGCAACTGCCAATAAGGGCAAACCTTGGGCGGCCACGGTTTTCTTCGCTTATGATAAAGAATTTAATTTATATTTTTTCTCGAGGCCGGAGACAAAGCATTGTAAGCATATAGAGAAAAATTCCAATGTGGCAGTGGCGATAAGCCATGACTGGGGCGAGCCCGGTTTTATCAAAGGTTTTCAGATGGTTGGTCAGGCGAGGCGGGTTTCTAAAACAGATTACAAGCGTCTTTACGCGTTTTTTCGCAAGCGTTTTTCATGGGCGGACGAATCCCTTAACCATGTTTTGTATCAAATTAAACCTGCGGAAGTTTACCATATCAACCAGAAAGTTTTTGGTCATTTTTATCGGGTGCGGGTTTTATAAAATTTTGACGATACCACAATAGCAACGACCGTAGCCATTATGGTATTAAAGAAATAAATTTCGAATAAAAGATTTAAACTTCATTACCTCGCGTGCAAGTAAAGATAAATATCTTCAAGCGCACGGACGGCATCGCCAGCCGCTATATTATTCTGGTGATAGAGCACGTTCGTGCAGTCTCCGGCGGCCCAGATACCCGGCACGTCAGTCTTGCCGGTGGATGGTTCAATTTTTATCCTGCCGATCTCGTCTAGGGAGAGTATATCTTTTACAAAATTGGTATTCGGAATCTGTCCGATCTCCACGAAAATTCCAGAAACTTTAAGTTCTTTTTCTTCGTCAGTTTTTTTATTTTTATATATTAATCCCTCTACGAATTTTTCACCTCTTACCTCCAGAATATCGGCATTTTTTATTACACTCATTTTCGGATTTTTTAAAACTTTTTCCACTGTAATTTCATCCGCTCGAAAAGTGTCGCTTCTGTTTATAAGCGTCACCGACTTGCAATACGCGAGTAGTTGGGCGGCTGTTTCAAAGCCCGCATTTCCGCCTCCTATGACCGCCACATCCATATCCGCAAAGAGTGGTCCATCGCAGGAAGCGCAGTAGGTAAGGCCCTTGTGTTCTAGTCGATCCGCGTTCTTGGCTTCGAGTTTTCTTCTGGCCGACCCGGTTGCCACCAGCACGGTCTTGGTTTCGAATTCTTCTCCTGTTTCTGTTTTTATCAGGAAGATTCTTTTGGACATTTCAGACGTTGGACGTCCGGTATTCGGATGTCCAACGTCTGAAACATCAGTCACTTTGGTTTCTTTCACTTCAAGTGTTTGCCCGCTTCCCGTATTAGCCATCACGTGTTTCCTTAAATTTTCCGCCAGTTCAGCTCCGGAGAGGGAGGTGGTGCCGATCCAATTGTATACCTGTTCGGATACCACTGACTGCCCGCCCCATTCGGAGACGATAAGGAGGGTACGTAATTTTTTGCGCGCGGCATAAACCGCGGCGGCGGCTCCGGCGGGACCGCCGCCGATAATTATTAAATCGCATATCATATTCACATTATACACTATTTCGTAAATTAGTTCTTCTTTCTCCTCAAAAATGCGGGCACTGCGCTCCAGTCGTCTCCGTCGTCTTCGATTATAATTTCTTCCTCTTTTTTCTTGTCTTCTTTTTTCATAAAATCGTTTCCACTTCCGATGTTGCTCTGAATCGTGTTATGTATTTCTTTTTTTGCTTGCCCCGCGTTGTCTTCTTTTAAAGTCGGTCCGCTCGAAACTGCGGAGAATAAACTCTTTCTGGATGTTTCACCCACGCCGAAACTGGTGGCAATGACAGTGACTTTGAGTTCTCCCTTTTTGAGTTTGTCGTCTCTGATGGTGCCGAAAATGACCTTCGCGTCCTTGTCTATGGATTCTGTTATTATTTTAGCGGCGTCTTGGATCTCGTGAATGGTAATGTCGTCTCCGCCGGAGATAGCAAAAAGCACTCCTTTGGCTCCATTGATGGAGACCTCAAGAAGAGGAGAATTAATAGCCTGAAGCGCCGCCTTTTCGGCGCGCTTGTCTCCGGAAGAAAGGCCGATACCCATCAGGGCGGAGCCGGCGTCTTGCATGATGGCTCGGATATCCGCGAAGTCCACATTGATGATACCCGGAGTGGTGATGAGGTCGGAGATGCCTTCTACCGCCTGGCGGAGTACATCGTCGCACTGGGCGAAAGCATCCTTGAAATTAGTATTTTTGTCCGCCAGCTGGAGAAGCTTGTCATTGGGGATGATAATAATGGCGTCCACTTCTTTGGCCAATTCCTCAATACCCTTTTCCGCTATCTTCATGCGATGAGCTCCTTCGAAGAAAAATGGCTTGGTGGTAACCGCGATGGTAAGAATGCCTTGCTCTCTAGCCGCTCGCGCCACTATCGGCGCCGCTCCCGTGCCGGTACCTCCGCCCATTCCGCAGGCGATAAACACCATATCCGCCCCTTTCATTACATCCTGAATTTCTGATTTGGTTTCCTCGGCCGCCTTGCGTCCCACTTCCGGATTCATGCCGGCGCCGAGACCCTTGGTAAGATTTTTCCCTATGTGAATTTTCTTGTCGGCCAGAGAATGATGCAGATCTTGAGTATCGGTATTCATGCAGATAAACGACACCCCCTTGACTTTAGAGTTGATCATGTGGTTTACCGCATTCTTGCCTGATCCGCCTATTCCGAGCACTATTATTCTGGCAAAACTCTCTATCGCTTGGTTTACTTTTGGCATATTTTCTTGATAAAATTAATCCGATTGGTATGTCGGGCTTGTATATGGGCATACTACCACTAGTCCGAAAAAAAGCAAACCCCACTTGGAGGCAAGACCTCCAAGTTCCCTCCAAGTTCGAATTAATCAAATTCAAAGTTTTTGACCTCTTCCTTTCTATTACATGTAGTTTTCCAAGTTTCTAGTGCAAATTTCTCGTATTCTTTTTTGGATTTGAATTGGCCAAGAATCATAGATTTTTCACAAAAATTGATATTACTAGATTGGGTATATTCTATCCAACTTGACATGTTTAACGATTTTTTAATTACCCCATTTTTGTCATAGTTGTTTAAATTTATATAAGCGCCAACTTGAAGTAAATACTCATTTGAATTTATGTGTTTACTTTTAAATTTTCCCTGAAAGAGTGAACCCGATCTCTTATTTCTTTCGTTAAAATACATAGTGTAACCAGTTCCAAGTCGTTGCATAAATTTTTCCACTCCTTTTTCCACAAGGGGAGTGAGAAGAAAGTGATAATGATTAGGATTCAAACAGTAAGTTACAAATCTTACCAACTTGGAGGTCTTGCCTCCAAGTTGCTTTTCTTTTACAAAACTATTCTCATACAAACTACCAATGGGATTTTTAGTATTAAATTCTTTCATACTTTGAAAAAATCTTCCCAAATCTTTTTTATCGGAAAATATATTTCTTTTATCTACGCCCCTATTATAAATATGATAATACTCTCCTGGCAGGAAGGCCATTTTTCTCATAGACATACCTAAATTATAGCACTTGGAGGCAAGACCTCCAAGTGGATTAAGGCATCAGCTGTTTTAGTCCCGACTTCAGAGTTTTTTTTGTTTCTTTCCAGAATTGATGGAAAGAATTTCCGGAATATTCTTCTTTGCCTCGTACGGCTATTATAGTGCCTAGAGCGATGAACCAAGCCGGATCTCGAAGCTTGGTTTTAGCGTTGCCGAAAATTTCTGTTTCTCCTATTTTAGAAGGGAGCTTCAGCGCATCTTCGGCAAGTTCCACCAAGCGGGGGGTATTGGCGCCTCCGCCGATGAATACGATTCCGGCCGGCAAAAGCTCGGAACGTTTTATTTTTTTTAAATGATTTTCTAAAAGTTCAAAGATATCAGACAGACGAGCTTCTATTATTTCTTCCAGTTTTTTCTTTGAATATTCCTCGATTAAGTTTCCAAGCTTCAAACTCTCCGCTGTTTCGAGGGGAATTTTCATACCGAGGGCTATATCGTTGGTAATGTCTTCTCCGCCTATCGAAAAAGTATGAATAGAGGAGAGCAATCCGTTTTCAAAAATAGAAATAGAGACTTTTTCCGCTCCGATATCCACCACCGCCGAACCCACCACTTTCTGTCTTTGCGAGAGGGCGATCATGCTTCCGGCTACTCCTCCCGGGACCACATCCACTGCTTCTATCCCGGCCTCCGCTACTGCGGCTAGCAGATCTTCCAGATGCACGGAAGAATAAGTGACGAAAAGAGCCTTTGCTTCCAGCTTGTTTCCGCGCAAGCCCTCGAGTCTGCCGAGCACTTCTTTTCCGTCTAATCGGAAGGAAAGTGGCACCACTTGAATTATTTTTTTGTTATTTAAATTAAGATTATCTTCACATTCATCCAACGCCTTGTTTACATCAAGGCTTGTGACTTCTCCATCGGATTTGGTGATAATGGAGACTCCGGTCGAAACCACGCTTCGAAGAGTGGCGCCGGAGAGCGACACCAGAGCCCGCCTTATCTTAATGCCGCTTGATCTCTCCGCTATTTCTGCCGCCTTCTTTACCGAGGAGGCTATCTCTTCTATATTGATCACGTAGCCGTGCCTCATGCCAAAAGTGGGGCTTTCGCCCGCGCCGATTATTTTAGGATTTTGTTCTCCTTTGAGAAATTCCCCCACTACTATCCGGGTCATGGAGGAACCTACGTCTATTCCGATAGAAATATTTCTGGTCATATTTTTTTTCCGCTTTGTCCATTATACTGCCATGACGCATTCCTTTCAAATGAAGCATGCCGTGGATAACCAGAATGCCCAAGTGGAGGCCGAAAGTTTTTCCAAAACTTTCGGCCTCTTTCTTGATCACTGTTCCGCACAATATTATTTCACCTTCTTTTTTTTTAAGAGAAAAAGACAGCACGTTGGCGACTTTATCTTTTTTCCTGTATTTTTTGTTCAACTCCCGGGATTTTTTCTCATCCACGAAAGCTATCGATAAGGAGTAGTTTTCGCCCAAGATGTCGTTCTTTATAGCTGAAAATTGCAACCGAGGGATCCGGAGACGGGTCGTGTTTGTAGTGAAGAAACCGCCTTGCATTTTATCTGCGAGTCTGATGTCCGCCACCGATCTTGCCGAGCTTCCTTAGGATTTCAATTTCTTTTCTTTTTTTGATTCTTTTCAGAGCACTTTTCTTAACTTTTAGCCTGGATTCTTTTCTTTCATTGTAGCGTGAACCCTTAATCTTGTGGATGATGCCAGACTCTTGCACCCTGCGCGAAAAACGACGCAAGACGCTTGCGTTGTTTTCATTCGGATTTTTTTTGACTTCAATCACTGCTTTGGCCATATTTTGTCCGCCGAAGCCTTGGCGAAGGCGGATGACTAGAGAATATCACAAAAATTATTTTTAGCAACCAGTTGGATTTGGATTTATTGACTTTCCGCTAAAAAAATATAATAATTATTAATTATGCAGCAAGTGGCGGACTATATAACCGAAGAGAAAAAACAGGAATTAGAAACGGAGCTTGCGGATTTGCGCGGTCCGAGAAGAAAAGAGATTTTAGAAGCTTTGCAGTATGCCAAATCTCTGGGTGACTTATCGGAGAACGCGGAATATCACCAAGCGAGGGAGGATCAGGGGAAACTCGAAGTCAGGATCCAAAAGATCGAACAAATTCTTCAGTCTGCCCAGGTAATTCAAAGTAAGGGCGGAAATATTATTCAAGTGGGATCGAAAGTAGTGGTGCAGAAAGCGGGAATGACCGAAGAGAAGATTTATGTGATAGTGGGTTCGGAGGAAGCCTCCATGGCTGAAGGAAAAATTTCCAATCGTTCTCCGTTCGGCGCGGCTATGTTCGGAAAAAAAAAGGGAGATAGGATATCCTTCGAGACTCCACGGGGAACGGTAAATTATAAAATAATAAAAGTGTCTTAATCGCCCCTGGGGCGGAATAAAAATGTCTTCACTCGACGAGATCAGGGACATCCGGATAAAAAAAATAAATCTGCTTCGAAAGGCGGGGATGGATCCGTATCCGGCGGATTCAAAAAGAGAAATTTCTTTAAAAGACGCGGTTGATAGTTTTGACAATTTAGAAAAAAATAGGAAAGAAAAATGGATTGCCGGACGCATCATGTCTATCCGTGGACAGGGAGCAATAATTTTTTTCACTTTATACGACGGCACCGGCAGTTTCCAGGGAGTGCTCAAAAAGGACGTCTTGGGAGCCGAAAAACTCGATTTTTGGAACGAAGTAGTCGACATTGGGGATTTCGTAGAAGTACGGGGAATTTTTTTTAAGACAAACAGGGGAGAAAAAACAATAGAAGCAAAAGACTGGCGCATGCTCTCAAAAAGTCTGCGGCCGCTTCCAGAGAAATGGCATGGACTCACAGACTCCGAAGAGAGATACAGAAAACGATATTTGGATATCTTGATGAATCCGGAGCTTAAGGAACTTTTCGAAAAGAAGGCAAAATTTTGGGATGTCACTCGGGAATTTATGAAGCAAAAAGGATTTCTGGAAGTAGAAACTCCGACACTTGAGACGACTACCGGTGGCGCCGAAGCCACTCCTTTTAAGACTCACCATAATGATTATGATATGGATGTGTATTTAAGAATTTCTGTCGGCGAGCTTTGGCAGAAAAGGCTGATGGCTGGAGGATTTCCAAAAACCTTTGAAATCGGGAGAATATACAGGAACGAGGGTACTAGTCCGGAGCATGCGCAGGAATTTACAAATATGGAATTTTACTGGGGCTTTGCCAATTACAACGACGGTATGGCTCTAGTACGAGAGATGTATATTGAAATAGCCAAGAAAGTTTTTTGCACGACCAAATTCTCGAGTCACGGACACACTTTTGATCTGATGGATGAGTGGAAAGAAATAGATTATGTTTCAGAAATAAAAAATCGGACCGGGGTGGATGTTCTTTCCGCAGGCGAAAAAGATATGATGAAAAAATTAGACGAGCTTGGAGTGAAATATGAGGGTATGGGCAAAGAACGCTTGACGGATTCGCTCTGGAAGTATTGCCGAAAGCAAATATCCGGTCCGGCAATGCTTATTCATCATCCGACTCTAGTAGCCCCACTGTCAAAAATTAATCCCGCGAATCCGTTGACCACAGAAAGATTTCAGCCACTCATTGCAGGTAGCGAAGTAGGGAATGGATATTCGGAATTAAATGACCCCATAGATCAGCATGAACGTTTTGAAGTTCAGAGAAAGCTAATAGAAGCGGGGGATGAAGAGGCCATGATGCCGGATGACGAATTTGTGGAAATGCTCGAGTATGGTATGCCGCCTACTTGCGGATTCGGGTTTGGCGAGAGACTTTTTTCAATATTGTCAGATAAACCCCTTCGCGAAACTCAAATATTCCCGTTAATGAAGCCCAAGGAGAATTAAAAATAATTTAAATAATATTTATGGAACAATCATTTGGTAACAATGAATTAGAAAATAAAAAACCAACTCGAACAGTTGAGGAGCTGGAATCAATGATAGCAGTTATTGATGCAGAGATTGTTCGTGATGGTGAAAAAATTGATCCACATAAACTTGATAATCTGACTCGCGCCAAAGGTGTTTACTTGCGAGAATTAGCCAGATTAAAAGGCGAGATCATAAACAATGAATGAAGGTATTACCAATTTTTCTTAATAAAAAATCTTCTCTAAATTTAAGACTCGCCTTGTCTCGGACAAGGTAAAATACAGGGCAAGCTACTACTTGCGCCTAATAGCGAACACTTGAGGATTTGTTCTTCTTATTTCTTTTGTTTGATGGATTTGCCCCGGAAACATAGTATCAGATGTTTTCTCTTGTACGGCTTTGGGTTTTCTTTCAGTTCTGAGCACTTCTTTAGCTTTTTTTGAAATTTCATATTTTTCCTTGAGCTTATCTAAATCTATGCCGTAGACTTCGGCAATTTTCAGCAATTTTTCTTCGTCAGGGAGGTTTACACTACTTTCCCATCTTTCTAATGCAACTTGTGACACACTAAGTTGGGCCGCCAGGTTTTTTCTGCTTTTACCAGTTACGTTACGCTGTCTAGACAGCAAAACACCGAACTCGGAAATAAGCTCCTCATTTTGTGTTAAATCTATACCTTCTTTCATAATGTGTATTATAACAAACTGTGCCTTTTGAGTTATCCACAGGCAAGACTTGCCAGAGCTTGCCAAAGCAAGGCTTTGGCAGTAAACATGAGTGTATGTCTATTCGAAAAATTCCATTTGTCCAGAGGGAGTTTTACCATATTTTTAGCAGGGGTAATAGTAAACAAGATATATTTTTAGATGATAAAGACAGGGAGCGTTTTACTCAGTTGCTGTATCTTTGTAACTCTACAAAGAATGTGAATTACAGGGAAAATATTGTTAGGACTAATATAATCGCATGGGAGTTTGATAGGGGAGAAACAATTATTGCAATAGGCGCATGGGTTTTGATGTCTAATCATTTTCATCTCTATGTAACCCCAAAAAAGTTGCCAAAGCAAGGCTTTGGCAACTTTGAGAATAGCCTTACGGCATTCATGCATAAACTTCTTACTTCATATTCAAAATATTTTAATAAAAAATACAATAGAACAGGTAGTTTGTTTGAAAGTAAATTCAAATCTGTTCACATCAAGAGTGATCCTCAGGCGAAATATAATTTTTCATATATTCATTTGAATCCGATAAAATTAATTGACCGTAAATGGCGTGAGAATGGAATTAAGGATTTTAAAAAAGCTAAAAAGTTTTTGAAAGACTATAAATGGTCAAGTTATTTGGATTATAAAGGTGTCATTCGTCCGGAAAATAAGATTTTAGACAGAAAAAATTTTCTGGATTATTTTCAAAATATAAAGGATTTTGATTCTGAAATTCTTGAATGGCTTAAATTTGGGGAAGAAGAATAAGGAATTACCAAATTGCCAAAGCAAGGCTTTGGCAATTTGGTAAAAAAGACAAATAAATATGCCTCGAAAGTCGAAGACTTCGAGGCGCTTTTGGGCGATTGGAATCAATCGCCCGATTTGTACCGTGGGCCGGAAACTCTTTGCCTCGCCCGCGTCAAGAACGGGGCAAAAAGACCTTTCGCCGGACCTTGCACTCCGGCTCCCCCGGCTCCACGGTATTTTCGATATTAACACAGATTTTTTCTTGATTAAAAAGTTATCCACACCCTTCGTTTGCAAGGGTTTCACGCCGTGGTTTATAATGCGTATCAAGTGGGAAAAAGTGGGAAAAATGGGGATAAGTAATTTTTAGAAAATTTATGCTGATCGGAGAGTACATTCACACAATAGACGAGAAGAATCGGGTATCCTTGCCTTTTAAGTTTCGCAAAGAGATGGGCAGAAAAATTATTATCACCCCGGGGCTCGGTCGATGCTTGTTTGTTTTCACAAGCAAAGAATGGGAAAAAGTTGCTAAAAAACTTTCCGATTCGGATTCCGATTTATCTTTTTTAAAAGCAGACCAGCGAAGTTTTAACAGATATATGTTTGGTCGAGCGGCGGAAGTGGAAGTGGATTCGATCGGGCGGATACTGATACCGGAATTTTTGCAGGAAGGGATACGGCTTCGGGACAAGGCGGCGATCATCGGGGTATCCGACAGGGTAGAGGTTTGGAACGAAAAAGCATGGTCGGAGCAGAAGCAAAAAGTTGCCAAAGAAGCGGAGCGGTTAGCGGAGAAGCTTGGAAATGCATAAGACAGTTCTTTTAAATGAAACAATAGATGGCCTTGATCTGAAAGAAGATTCAGTGGTGCTTGATGCCACATTCGGCGGTGGAGGACACTCGGCAGAAATTTTGAAAAGATTTCCCGAGGTAAAAATCATAGCTTTAGATCAAGATGCAAGTGTATGGAAGTCTCAGCCGGGAATTTCTTTTCATAACAAGAACTTCAGAAATTTAGATGAAGTATTGAAAAAGGAAGGAAAAGAAAAAGTTGACGGAATTATTTTTGATTTAGGCTTGAGCTCCGATCAGCTGGAAAATTCCGGACGGGGATTTTCTTTCATGAAGGACGAGCCGCTCTTCATGACCATGAAAGAAAATCCCCGTCCGGAAGATCTCACCGCCCGGGAGATTGTAAACGATTGGGACGAACAAAATCTCGCGGATATCATCTATGGTTTTGGCGAAGAAAGATATGGCAGAAGGATCGCCGGAGCGATCGCGCAAGCGAGAAAACAGAAACCGATTGAAACCACTTTTGATTTGGTGGGGATTATCAAAAGAGCGGTGCCGGCGCGATACAGAGAAGGGAGACTGCACTTTGCCACCAAGACCTTCCAGGCAATCCGCATAGCGGTAAACGACGAGCTCGAGGCGCTTCGAGAGGGGCTCAAAGTAGGTTTTGAATCTCTTCGATCGGGGGGCAGGATGGCGGTCATAAGCTTTCACAGTCTGGAAGACAGGATTACAAAGAGATTTTTTAAAGATAAACAGAAAGCAGGAGAGGCGATTTTAATAAACAAAAAGCCCATTGTGGCCAAAAGAGAAGAAATAAAAAATAATCCAAGATCAAGAAGCGCGAAATTGAGAATAATTCAAAAACAATGAAACAAGCAGGTTTAAAACTAAAAATGTATGTGGAGAAAACCGATGTAATTAGAGACAGCGTTTTTTTCGGATACATTTTGCATGTTATGTTCGGAGCTTTTGGGGTCCTGGCTATCGCTTATGTGGTGATACTGGGAAATATGATATTCAATATTAACGAAAGGAAATCGCTCGAGAAGGAAGTGTCCACGCTTTCAAGCGAGGTGGGCGAACTGGAACTCGAATATCTCGCTCTTTCGAAGAAAGTGGATCTGGGGCTTTCCCGCACTCTCGGCTTTAAGGAAGCCAAGCCGGCTTTCGCCGCTCGCAAATCTCTCGGATTCGACACTTCTAATCTAACTACGGAGCCGGACAATGAGATCTAGTTTGTTTTGGAGAACAAGAATTTTGCTTTTTTTTATAATGTTGTTTTCTTTTATTCTTCTGTTTAAGCTTTTTCTGGTGCAAGTGGTTCATAATAGCTCATATTCCGAGAGGGCGGACAGGCAGTATGCCACTCCAGCTGAAAATATTTTTGAAAGAGGTACGATTTTTTTTACTAGCAAAGCGGACCAGCTTGTTTCCGCGGCTATGCAGATATCCGGATATAAATTGGCCGTCGATCCATCCAAGCTCTCCGATTGGGAAGACGCACATCAGAAGCTTTCCGTAATCAGAGAGATAAACAAAGATGATTTCGCTTCCAAGGCGGCCAAGAAAAACGACCCTTATGAAGAAATAGCCAATCATCTCTCCAAAGAGGAAGCGGATGCGGTATCCGCTCTTAAAATCCCTGGCGTAAATATTTTTAAAGAGAAATGGAGATTTTATCCCGGAGACAATCTTGCTTCTCACGCACTCGGGTTCGTGGGATATAAGGGAGACGAGCTTTCCGGCCGATATGGGCTGGAGAGGCAATATAATACGACGCTCTCCAGAAATAAAAATAATCCTTATGTGAATTTTTTTGCGGAAGTTTTTTCCAATATAAACGAAGTTTTATTCGAAGAAGAGAGTAGGGAAGGAAATGTAATAACGACTATTGAACCGTCGGTGCAGAGTTTATTAGAAGAAAAGCTAAAAGAAACAGGAGAGAAATACCAGACGGATTCGATAGGCGGAATCATCATGAATCCGAAAAACGGCTCGATCTACGCGCTCGGAGTGAAGCCTGATTTTAATCTCAATACTTTTTCCAAAGTAGAAAAAATTTCCATCTTTTCGAATCCTTTGGTGGAGAATGTGCTTGAATTCGGATCAGTGGTGAAGCCTTTGGTAATGGCGGCCGCTCTAAACGAAGGAGTGATTGCTCCGGAAACCAAATATGAAGACAGGGGATCTGTCTGGGTGGAAAAAAAAGAAATTTTCAACTTCGACAAGAAAGCCCGCGGGGTGGTCAATATGCAGGAAG
The DNA here is from genome assembly GCA_001785355.1 of Candidatus Nomurabacteria bacterium RIFCSPHIGHO2_01_FULL_41_71. Classification (GTDB taxonomy): domain Bacteria; phylum Patescibacteriota; class Minisyncoccia; order Phycocordibacterales; family UBA9973; genus UBA9973. Next base: position 53,949 of record MFTQ01000021.1, read on the forward strand.
TGCTAAATCAGTCTCTCAATACCGGCATGGTTTTCGTTTATCAAAAACTTGGCAAAAAAAATCTCAAGGATTATCTCCTTTCTTATGGCATCAAAGATAAGACCGGCATCGATCTTCCCAATGAAACCTCCGGATTGGTTTCCAATCTGGAAAGCCCAAGAGACATAGAATTCGCGAACGCTTCTTTCGGACAGGGGATCGCTCTTACTCCGATTGGCATGCTACGAGCCCTTGCTTCTCTTTCAAATGGAGGAAAGCTGGTGGTTCCGCATCTGGTGCGGGAGATCAGATATGCGGATGGCACCTCTAAAAAAATGGAATATGAGACTCTGCCTACGAAAATTTCCACGGAAACTTCCGCTAAAATTACCGAAATGTTGGTCGGAGTGATGGATAAGGCGATCAAAGGAGGAACTGAAAGATTTGAACGCTTTAGCGTGGCGGTGAAAACCGGCACAGCTCAAGTTGCCAATGCGGAAGCCGGAGGATACTATAAGGACAGGCATACCCATTCATTTTTCGGATATTTTCCGGCGTATGATCCGGAATTCATAGTGTTTTTGTATGCGGTCAATCCAAAGGGAGTGGAATACGCGGCCACCACTTGGGCAGATCCATTTCTGGATATCACCAAGTTTCTGCTGAATTATTATGAAGTGCCTCCGGATCGGTAAAATAAATAAACGAAGTGAAAACATTTTTCAAAAAAATAATAATTTATATTCTGCAAGTGGAATCCAGGCTTGTGATTGCCAAGTATAAGCCGAAAATCATTGCCATCACCGGCTCGGTAGGCAAGACTTCCACCAAGGATGCGATTTATGCGGTGATTTCCAAGGTTTCGCATGTTCGTAAAAGCGAGAAAAGTTATAACAGTGAAGTGGGTCTTCCGCTTACTATTCTCGGAGTGTCGAACGGATGGAACAATCCGGTGCTCTGGATTCGGAATGTCTTGCGGGGGATGTGGTTGTATTTGTCTCCGCATAAGTATCCAAAATGGCTGGTACTGGAGGTCGGAGTGGGGAAAACCGGAGACATGAAACGCACGGCGTCCTGGCTCAAGACGGATGCAGTGGTCATCACCACTATAGGAGATACCCCGGCTCATATAGAATTTTTCAATTCCCGCAGGCATTTGATAGAGGAAAAAAGCGGGCTTATAAAAACTTTAAAAAAAGACGGCGTCTTGGCGCTGAATGCGGATGATGAATCGGTGCTCGCGCTTGGAGAAAAGACTAAAAATAGGGTTATGACTTTCGGCTTTGGAGAGAAGGCGGAGGTGCGGGGAAGTCAGCTTAGTATTTCTTACAATGAAAAGAATATTCCGGACGGAATAATTTTTCGAGTGGATGAAGGGGGAGCGAGCCTGCCGGTTTCCGTGGAAGGAGTTTTCGGCAAAAATCACGTATACGCCGCGCTTGCCGCTCTCACTTTGGCTTCGGAGTTGAAACTCAATATGCTTTCCGCTATCTCCGCGCTTAAAAATTACGATGTTCCCCCGGGCCGAATGCGCCTGCTTGCGGGCATCAACAATGCTCTCATAATAGATGATACTTACAATTCTTCTCCTTTCGCTTGCGAGTCCGCTCTTAAAACTCTGGGGGAAATAAGATATGACGACCCCTCGGCTTCATTCGGGATCAAAAGAAAGATTGCCGTCCTGGGCGACATGCTTGAGCTTGGCAAGCATACTAGTGATGCGCACAAAAATATCGGTAGAATAGCCAGAGAAAACGCAGACGCGCTTGTAGTAGTCGGCCAGAGAGCGCAGGCTATAAAAGAAGGCGCGATGGAAGCAGGAATGGATAAAGAAAAAGTTTTTGAGTTCGTGAATTCGCAAAAAGCCGGAAATTTCTTAAAGACTTTTATTCGCTCTGGCGATTTGGTGCTCGTCAAAGGTTCTCAAACCATGCGTATGGAGCGCGCCGTGGAAGCGATACTCGCGGATCGTGGGAACAAAGAAAAACTCCTCGTTCGTCAAGACAGCGAATGGTTGGCAAAGGAGTAGAAGCAAAGCATCCCTTAGAGCGAAAAGCAAAATTGTTGGCTTATGCGCCATGGCTCCGATTTATCGCGGTGACCCTACTGGGGATCGCACCCAGATTTAAAGCTTGAGAAGCTTTTGTCCTAACTATTAGACGATAGGGCCAATGAGAAAAATATATCACACAAATATGATATACTCAAAGCGCGAAAGCATGCCGGATTTTATAAATTATAAAATTCAAAAAATAATTTCCAAGAACAGCTTTGTGTTTCTAGTTTTTGTTTGCGCGGTTTTATTCGCCTACGGAAATATCTTATTCGGAGATTTTGTTTTCGATGACAATATTTTTATCGAAAACAACGCTCAAATTCGTTCGCCTTCAAATGTGGAAGAGATATATTCTTCCAGCACCACGGCTGGTTCGGGGCTTTTGAACGACAATTTTTATCGTCCCAACCAACAACTTATTTATACTCTGCTTTACACCTTCTTCGGCTTTTCGCCTTCTTTCTTTCATCTGGCGCCATTGTTGTTTCATATTTTTAACGGTTTTCTGATTTTCTTATTATTCTCCCGACTTGGAATTTCTCGGCGCGCTTCGTTTTTAGGATCTTTACTGTTTCTTCTTCATCCCATTCTCACCCAGGCGGTAAGCTACATATCCGGACTTTCGGAGCCCCTGGTCGTCTCCACCATTCTCGGCGCGCTTCTTATTTTTCTCAAAACTTTCGAATCGGACGAGAAATTTTACAAATGGCTTCTGTTGGGCGCACTGGTTTTTTTTATCGGCCTTTTTTCCAAAGAAAGCCAAGTTGTTTCCCTGGGCCTGATGGGACTTGTTTTGATTTTTAAATGGTCTCGGCAAGAAGTGGAAGATTTTTTCAAGCCGATTTTATTTATTTTGTTCTTGTCCGCCATTTTTTCCTTCTTTCTTTATATTCGCATAAATTTTCTCAATTTTACCGGTGTCATGGGTCTTACCGGAGACATCAATCCATATACGGAGAATATCTGGCTTCGTATTTCCACCTTTGTTCACATTTTGCCGGAATATTTTAAAATGATTCTTTTTCCTTTGCATTTGCATTACGAGAGACCCTATATTTTTTATGATTCATACACCGAGACGCAGTCCATTTTCAGTTTAATTTTTCTGATTTTCGGCTTTTTGGCGTCAATTTTTTTAGTTTTTAAGAAAAGGCCGGAGTTATTTTTTGGTTTCTTTTGGTTTCTCGGCGCGCTTCTCCCTGTCTCCGGCGTCATTCCGGTTAATTCCATATATCTCGAACACTGGCTGTATATGCCCATTATTGGAATGATATTTTTTCTTTGTTATATATTTGACAATCTTGGTGAAAAATCAAAAAATATTATTATCATTTTTCTTTTCTTTATATTTCTCTTGTTTTCTTTCCGCATTATGGCGCGGAATGCCGAATGGGGAGACCCGGTCAGATTTTATAAAAATGAAATACGATATACGAAAAATTCCGCCCGTATTTACAACAATCTGGCTATGGAGCTTGCCGATAGGAACGATTGCGTATCGGCTATTCCGAATTATGAGATGGCCATAGCCGTAAATGACGCATATCCTCAGACTCATCACAATCTGGCCCGATGCCTGCAAGTTATGGGTATGCAGAAAGAAGCAGAAAGAGAATACATGGAGGCTCTTAGGATCGAGCCGAATTTTCGTTACAGCCTGGAAGCCCTTAAGAATCTGCGTTCTATTCTAGAGCCTTAGGTTTATCAATTTCCAAAAGAGAAATATCCGGAGAAGAACCCGCAATTCTTAGCACGTCTTTGTCAATTTTTTTCAATTCTTTATTTGAAGCGTTGTAATGATTCACAGCTGTGCCGAGAGCGTTGCCCAGTTTGCCGTGATACTCGTCATAGCTTTTCAAATGCCTGCCCAGATCTTCCACTTTTTTAATAATTTCTTTGGCGGACTCTTCTATCTGAAGCGCCTTGAGTCCTTGGAGGACTGTTTGCAAGTATGCCAGAAAAGAAGTCGGGGAGGTGATAATCACTTTATATTTGCCGGCCGCGCGCTGGATCAGATTTTCATTCTGATTGTCTTTATTGTCCGACGTTAATGCGCCTACTTTATTGGTTAGTAAGTCATAGTAAATAGCTTCATGGGGGATAAACATAAAAGCAAAATCAGTTGTGTTTTGTGCGGGTTGGATATATTTTGCCGTTTCAGTAATTCTATTTTTTAAGTCATTTACAAAAACTGTTTCTAATTTTTTCTTTTCCGCCAGGTCTCTTTCTTCCGCCATTTTATTGTAATTCTCCAGCGAGAATTTAGAATCAATCGGGATGATTTTATCTTTCACGAATACCACCGCGTCCACAATCGTGCCATCCGGGAAAGGGTATTGCATCTGGTAGCTCCCGGGCGGAAGCACGTTTTTCAATACTGTCTCAAGGTAATATTCTCCGAGGATTCCGCGTTGTTTCGGATTTTTCAAAATATTCTCCAAGCTTTGGAGTTGGTCGGCGAAGGAGATAACTTGCTTGTTGGTTTCGTCGAGGCGGGTGAGGCGCTCCGTCACATCGCGAATTATTTTATTTGATTCACTGGAATGAAACTGCAAACTGTCCCGCACCTGTTTATGCGACTCGCCGATTTTGTTATCTATTGTGCGGGCAAGCTCGTTTAGCTGTTGCAGTATCAACTGTAGCCCGAGATCGTCTTTCTTTTCTTCTTTCTTGCTCTTCAAGAAAAAATACACAACCAAGCCTCCGCCAATCACCGCTAAAATTATCCAAATGATTTGCATGAGTCAATTCTACCATCTAAAACCAAATTATCCGAGCCCTTGACAAAGCGATATATATATATATTAGTTTTTTTTATTGAAAGGAGGGAGCATGAAACTCCCATTGGTAGTGGCCTTGGCGATAAAAAAGGGGGGTTGGACGGAGAAAGCAATAGAAGCCCGTCCAACCCAAAGCGCAAAGTCGTTAAGACTTCTTTGAAGACCCTGGCGGCTTTTTTAATTTCACCAAAATATAAAATACAAAATTACCGAACTCTACCGATCGAAAAAGTTAGGTAATTTATTTTTTCGGAAAAAATTTATTTATTTAGATAATGCTTCAGGGTATAAATCCAGTCTTCGTCTATGCCGTCGCCGTTTAGTTTTTGTTCCAGGAGCCACTCCAGGTAGCCGCGGTCTATCTTCATCACTTCTTCGATCCTTTTGCCGTTGTGCTTTCCGAATTTGAAAGTGTGGAGAAGGGAAGGATGCGAGGAGATTTCCATCATTTTTTCTATAATCTCTTCCTCGTCGGCATTCTCGCCCAATTCTTTTTGCATTTTATTTTTGAGCCTTTCAAAAAGTTTTTCTAAAACCAACACGTCGCCGAGGGCATCGTGAGCGGTGGCTTCTATTTCTATTTCAAGCAAGTATCGCAAGTATTGCAAATTATATTTTTCTATTTTTTCTTCTTTATCCAAATATCTCGCAAGGCGTAGAGTGCAGATGAATTTTTTTGGCTCTATATTTTCTTTCTTGATCATCAAGAGGTCAAAAGGCGCATTATGAGCCACAACAACAGCTTTTTCATCCTCAAAAAGTTTCTTGATTTTTTTCAAGTCGCCGCTTTGGGCAAAAGACGGTTTATCAGTCACTATTTTGTTGGTGATGTGATGCACGGCCGAAGCTTCGGGCGGAATTTTAATAGGGGGTTTGTAAAGTCCAATAAAATTCTCACTGTTTGTTTTATAGGCGATCTGGCAAAAGAAATCTTTGTCCGTATTGCCGGTGGTTTCGGTGTCGAAAAATATTAATTTATACGGCATAGTGCTATTTTAGCACATTTCTGTTATAATTCATCCAGAAATGATAATATTTCTTCTTAAATGCTTCACGAACAAATAAAAAATGGAATAAAAGAAGCGATGCTGGCTAAGGACGCGTTACGGCTCAAGGTTTATCGGGCTATGTCTGCGGCGTTTACCAATGAATTGGTAGCTAAAGGAAAAAAGCCACAGGATGTACTCACGGACGAAGAGGCGTTAGCGGTAGTGGGAAAGCTGGCAAAACAGAGAAAGGATTCGATCGGAGAATTCCGAAAGGGAGGCAGAGAGGATTTGGTGGTCGAAGAAGAAGCAGAGCTTGAAATACTTGAGACATATTTGCCCAAAATGATGGAGAGAAGTGAGGTGGAGAGTCTGGCTAGAAAGAAGAAAGAAGAACTTGACATTACGGATTCTTCAAAAAAGGGCATACTCATGTTCGCTCTTATGAAGGATTTGAAAGGCAGGGCGGACGGCGCTATGGTAAAGGAAGCGGTGGATTCACTTTTTTAAAATATTTAAAATGCAAAAAAAGAAATTAATCACGCACAATGGCTCTTTTCACACTGATGATGTTTTTGCCTGTGCGGCGTTTATGCTTCTTCTTGATCGCAAGGGAGATCAGTATGAAGTAGTGCGTACTCGAGAGGAGAAACTGATCGAAGAAGGGGATTATGTTTTTGATGTTGGAGGAATCTACGATGAAGCTAAAAACAGATTTGACCATCATCAGCGGGGCGGCGCTGGTAAAAGGGCAAATGGTATCGAATATGCTTCTTTTGGTTTGGTTTGGAAAAAATTCGGAAAGGAATTGTGTGAATCAAACAAAGCGGCGGATATTGTGGAGAAAAAGCTGGTATCTCCGGTGGATGCGCACGATAACGGGTTAGACCTTGTGGAAAACAAGCATGAAGTGTCTCCGTATCTTATCCAACATGCGTTCCTCGCCACGGAAGCTACCTGGAGAGAGGGCTTAATTAATGATGAAATGTTTCAAAAAAGCGTTTCCATCGCCAAGGAAATCCTCTCCAGGGAAATTATTCAGGCGAAAGACTTGCTTCTTGCCGAAGAAGCAGTCGTCGAAAATTACAAAAGCAGTCCGGACAAAAGAGTGATTGTTTTGGATCGGAATTATCCCTATGATATTCTCGGCACTTTTCCGGAGCCGCTTTTCGTAATTTATTTCAAAGAAAGCAGTAACAATTGGCACATCAAAGCCGTAAGAGAGAATCCGAAAATATTCAAGAACAGAAAGAATTTTCCCTCGGCTTGGGCTGGACTTCGGGATGAAGAATTGCAAGAAACTACAAAAGTAGCGGATGCGGTGTTTTGCCATCGGGGATTATTTTTGGCGGTAGCTAAGTCCAAGGAAGGGGCTGTAAAATTGGCGCAGATTACGGTAGAATTCTAAAAATGTCTTTTATTGATGAAATAACTTTTGAAGCTTCTGCCGGGCGAGGAGGTGACGGAGTGGTGCGTTGGCGTCAGGAGAAATTTATACCCAAGGGCGGACCTGCCGGAGGCGATGGTGGCCGGGGAGGAGATTTTTATGTGCAGGCGGTACGGGATGCGCATATTTTATCAAAATATAAAGCTCAGAAAAATTTCTCTGCCGGACGGGGAGAAGATGGAGGTAGCGCAAGTCTTCATGGCAGGAAGGGGGAAGATTTTATACTTGATTTGCCGGTGGGATCTGTTGTCACCAATCTGGAGACGGATGAGATATGGCGATTCAAAAAAGAAGACGAGCGAATATTGCTCCTTCGCGGTGGTCACGGCGGATGGGGCAATGAGCATTTTAAGCGTTCCGACAATACCACGCCAAAAGAATGGCGTCCGGGAGGCGAGGGTGAGAAGGCGAATTTTCGAATCGAACTTGAGCTTTTTGCCGATGTCGGGTTGATTGGACTTCCCAATGCCGGCAAGTCGTCGCTTCTTAATGTCCTTACCAACGCGCGTTCCAAAGTGGGGGATTATCCTTTTACTACCCTGGATCCTAATTTGGGAAATTTCTATGGATACATTATTGCCGATATTCCGGGACTGATCGAAGGCGCGTCTGAAGGCAAGGGTCTCGGTATTAAATTTCTGCGTCACATCAAACGCACAAAGATACTCGCGCATTTAGTTTCTTTCGAGAATGCGAATATGCTAAAAACTTACAAAGAAATTCGAAGAGAATTGAAAAAATACGATAAAAAATTTAATTTGAACGAAGATGAATTGTCTTTTAAAAAAGAAATCGTTATCCTGACTAAAAGTGATGTGGCAGAAAATCCAAAAATTATCGCCAAAAAGACGAAAGAATTTCAAAAAATAACAAAAAATGTTTTTGCAATTTCTCTTTTTGACGATAAAGCAATAAAGAAATTTAGAGATGAATTAATAAAGATTTTAAAGAAAAGCTAATCCCCTTGTTTACTATAATTACCATATGATAAAATCAGTAAACATTTAATAAAAAAATGAAAGGCAAAATCTTATATCAAATTTTGGATTTTATTGAAGATACCAGTCTAAGTATGATTGATATCAATATGGCGATTTTAAGCGCAGGATACGGCGCAAGTATGGGGGAAATAGACCGAAAATATGAATACTTGGCTCAAAGGAGAGATGCCTATAAAATGAATCGCGACAAAAAAAGACATTTGCAAATTTATCTTTCAAAATTAAAGAGCGAAGGATTAATAACGGAAAATTCTTTAAACAAAATCACGCTTTCTTTAGAAGGAAAGAAAAAGCTGAATTTATTAAAAAAGAGAAAAATTTTGAATAAAAATTCTTACAAAAAGGAAAAAGGAGACCGGATGATTATAGTGAGTTATGATATTCCCGTGTTTTTTAATAAAGAAAGAGCGATTTTGAGAGATATATTACGACGTTTGGGTTTTAATATAGTCCACAAAAGTGTTTGGATAGGAAAGGTAAAATTGCCAAAAGAATTTATTTTAGCTGTAGGAGAGTTGGGTATTCATGAGTTTATAGAAATATTGGAAGTGACAAAGAATGGCAGTTTGAAATCAATTTGAATTGTTTACCATAATTATCATATGGTAAAGATGGTAAACAATAGACAAATTGAATATTTTTTTGTTAGAATATACTCGAAAACATTTATATCAGATTTTGAAAAGCAATATATGAATAAATATTTTTATACCATAGGACTTGAAATACATGCACAGCTTTCGACGAATACGAAGATGTTTTGTTCGTGCAAGAATGACCCTAACGCAGAGAAACCAAATGTCAATATTTGTCCGATATGCATGGCTCATCCGGGGGCCCTGCCGGTACTTAACAAAAAAGCTATTGAAAATGTGATCAAAGTAGGTCTTGCCGTAGGCGGCAATATTGCGGATTTTACTGAATTTGACCGCAAGAATTACTTTTATCCGGATGTTCCTAAAGGCTATCAGATTTCTCAGTACAAGTATCCAATAGTGGCAGGCGGATATCTATCTGGTTTTGATATTACCAGAGTGCATCTCGAGGAAGATACCGCCAACAATAAGCATTTCGTCGATTATTCTTTGGTTGATTTTAATCGTTCGGGAGTTCCGCTTATGGAGCTTGTCACCGAGCCGTGCACTTTTCAAAGCGCCGAGAAAACTGCTGAGGGCGCTGTGCGCTTTGCCAAGGAGCTTCAGCTTATTCTCTGGTATCTTGGCGTATCGGAAGCGAATATGGAAAAAGGAGAGATGCGAGTGGAAGCGAATGTTTCAATTTCAAACGATTCCAAGAAATTTGGCACTAAAGTAGAAATAAAAAATTTAAATTCTTTTCGGAGCGCGGAACGGGCTATTTTTTACGAACTTATTCGTATGGAAGAACTCTTGGATGACGAAAAGGAGAGTAAAATAATTCAAGAAACTCGTGGCTGGGATGAAGCCAAACAGAAAACTTTTTCCCAAAGAAAAAAAGAGTCAAGTCAAGATTATAGATATTTTCCGGATCCGGATTTGCCGAAATTAAAATTACATGAAGCGTTTGATTTAGAACAAATGAAAAAAGATTTGCCGGAACTGCCGAAGGTAAAGCGCGCGCGGTATGAAAAAGATTTTGGAATCAAAGATGAGGATATCGAGATTTATATCAATGATCCTTTGCTTGGTGATTGGTTTGAAGGTATGGCAAAAATTTTAGGAAATAAAGAAAAAATTAAAATTGCTTCAAACTACATTACCTCTGACTATATAGGTCTCAAGAAAGCCAACTTGAAAGTTAAGCTCCCAAGTGCTAAAAATTTTGCGGAATTGGTAAATCTAGTGGCAGAAAATAAAATTTCTTCCCGCGCAACCAAAGATATTTTGGCGATGATTGTGGTGAATGACGAATCGCCACTTAAAATCGCCACAACGAAAGGATTGCTTCAAGAAAGCGACACCGGAATTCTCAAGGTTGTCGCAGAGAGAATTATTAATGCCAATCCGAAAGCGGTAGCGGATTATAAAAGCGGCAAAGAAACCGCTCTTATGTCGCTTATCGGAGCTGTTATGAAAGAAACCAAGGGTAGCGCAAACCCTGCTGTCGCCAGGCAGATATTACTAGATTTATTAGGGTAAAAAAATTATGAATCAAGAAATTTTGATTAATACAGTTAAAAAATTAATAACGTCTCCGAAAGGAATTTTGGCAATAGATGAGAGTTTGGGTACATGCCGGGGTCGCTTTGAGAAGCTCAGCGTGCCATTTACGGAAGAAAAGCGTCGTGAATACCGAGAACTCCTTATCACAGCTCCAGGTATTGAACAATACATCAGTGGCTATATTCTTGTTGATGAAACCGCTTTTCAAAAAACCAAAGCAGTCGTGCCTTTTACCGATGTTTTAATAAAAAAAGGAATATGTGTCGGCATTACGGCATATACTGGATATGCGCCTTTTAATGGGACAGAAGAAAAAGTAACCGAAGGTCTAAATAATTTTTCGGATCGCATCAAAGAATACAAAAAACTTGGAGCAAGCTTTTCCAAATGGCGAGAGATGATAAGAATCGGGCAAAATATTCCGACTGAAAATTTTTTGAACGAGAACGCCAAGCGCATGGCCGAATATGCCCTAATCTGCCAGAGAGAAGAAATTGTGCCATTTGTAGAACCGGAAATAATGATCGACGGCGATCATTCCATAGAAAAATGCTATGAAATAACCGCGCGTAACCTAGATGTTGTATTTTCTGAATTAAAATCAGCCGGTGTGTATATACCGGGAATAATTTTGAAAACCAGCATGGTGCTTTCAGGTAAAAACGCGCAAAATCGGGCAGATTCAGGGAAAGTGGCGGAAATGACAATAAGGATTTTAAAGAAACATGTGCCAAAGGATATAGGCGGAATTGTGTTTTTATCCGGCGGGCAAACTGATGAAGAAGCGGTAAATAATTTAAATGCCATGAATAAAATTCCTAACTTACCTTGGCGTTTAACTTTCTCTTATGGTCGCGCAATTCAAAATCCCGCGCTTCAAAGTTGGGCGAAAAATCCAGAAGATGTCTCAGGCGCGCAAAAACTTCTTCTTGAGGCTGCACGAAATAACAGTCTTGCTTCCATAGGAGAATACAAATAAAACAGTGTTCCAATATTCTATAGAATTATAGAATAGATAAAATTTTTATGAAAGAAGAAATCAAAAAATTTTTTAAGGGAGATTTGGAAAGTGAGCGGGAGATACTTGAAAAGTATTCACATGACGCGAGTCTTTTAATGGTACGGCCTAAATTGGTTTTATTTCCAAAAGATTCCGAAGATGTGAAAAACTTAGTTAAGTGGGTGGGAGACAATTGTGTTAGGCAAGACCTAGCACAAAAGTATGGGAAACTTTCCATTACGCCGCGTTGTGCGGGTACGGACATGTCCGGCGGGGCTATCGGGGAATCTATAATTTTAGATTTCACCAGATATATGAATCATCTGGTGAAGTTTATGGATGATATTCCACAGGCGTCCAGAAAGCAAAAGACGTCTCCCCAAAATTCTTCCGCTTTTGGAGAGAAGTCTTTTACGATTACTGTCCAGCCGGGAATGTTTTATCGGGATTTTGAGAAAATTACGTTAGAAAAAGGATTAATTTTGCCCTGTTATACGGCTTCCAAGAGTCTAAACGCCATGGGCGGGATGTATGGCAATAATTCTGCCGGCGAACGTACCCTTAAATATGGCAAAACGGAAGATTATATTTTATCAGCCAAGATAGTTTTCGCGGACGGGATTGAGAGGGTTGTAAAGTCTTTTGCCCTAAATGAGATTTCAAAACAAGAAGAAATTTATAAAAAAACTTATGAACTAATCAGACAGAATGAAGAAGAGATAAAAAGGGCAAGGCCGAACGTGCACAAAAATTCGGCCGGTTATAGCGTATGGAATGTCATCCGCCTAAAAAATTCTTCTCTTGTTTTTGACTTAAATAAACTTTTAGTCGGCTCGCAGGGGACATTGGGGATTGTGACGGAGATCACCTTCAAATTAGTTTCCCAGACGAAGCACTCCAAGCTGGTAGTTATATTTATGAATGATCTTGCTCCGCTTGGCGGTTTGGTGGATGAAATTTTAGCTCTTTCTCCGGAGACGCTGGAGGCCTATGACGACAAGACTATGCGCCTGGCCGTGAAATTTTTCCCTGATTTTTTAAAAAATAAAGGATTTATCGGGATGCTTGAATTAATGCGGTCATTTCTTCCGGAATTTGGAATGATGCTTGTTTCCGGATTTCCAAAATTAATATTACTTGCCGAATTTGCCGGTCAAAGTGAAAATGATGTGCAAAAAAAATGTCTAGAATTAAAAAATAAAATCAAGGGTTTCAAACTCAAAATTCATATCACCAAAGACGAAAACGAAGCGAATAAATATTGGAATATTCGGCGGGAGAGCTTTGCTCTTTTGCGCAAGCATGTGCGTGGCATGCGCACAGCTCCTTTTATAGACGATATAATCGTACGACCGGAATTCTTGCCGAAGTTTTTGCCGGAGCTAAATTCTATTTTAAAAAAGTATGATCTGATCTACACCTTGGCGGGACACGCCGGAGACGGAAATTTCCATATTATTCCCCTGATGGATTTCTCTCGACCGGATACGAGCAGGATAATTTTAGAACTTTCCGACAAGGTATATGATCTAGTGCTTCGCTATCACGGCTCGATTACCGCCGAACACAACGATGGCCTGATTCGCACTCCGTATTTGAATAAAATGTATTCTCCCGCCATGCTTCAAATTTTCAAAAAAATAAAAGAAATCTTTGATCCGAAAAATATTTTTAACCCCGGCAAGAAAATTCCAACTCAAAATCAAGGTGGTACTAAAGAATACATAACAAAGCATATTGCGGCAGAACACAAAATTACACACAGAGTTTAGCGTAAAACAACAGACTGGCTCGGCAACTCGCCGGGCCAGTCCGTCTATATTTAACTTTACTATGTCTACCGAATTAAACATATGTCTTTTTCAGTAGACATACTTTTTTGCTCCTCTCAATTTGCTTTTTGAGTGTTTTTGTATATAATGTTTCTATGTTTTCAATCAAGGCTAAAAAGCGGGATTTGAATATAAAACCAAATATTTTGAGAAAATCCGGCGAGATCCCCGGAGTCTTTTATGGAGCCGGTAAAGCAAATACCGCGATTTCCATCGGTAATGTTGAATTCAAGAAAATCTGGAAGGAGGCCGGAGAATCTTCCGCAGTGAAAATTTCTTCCGGTAAAGACGAGATAGACGCGTTGATTCACGAAGTGCAGGTGGATCCCGTTTCCGGCGAGCCGATGCATGTAGATTTTCTAGCTATAGATATGACCAAGAAGATTAAAGTGAAAGTGGGACTTGTCTTCGAAGGAATATCGGAAGCGGTGAAGAGTGGGATGGGGAATCTGGTAAAAGTGCTTCACGAAATAGAAATTGAAGCTTTACCAAAAGATCTTCCGCACAATTTATTCGTAAATATTTCAAAGCTTGCCACCTTGGCGGACAATATTGTCGTATCCGATATAAAATTACCCTTCGGAGTGGGGGCGGTGACTAATGGCGGGGATATAGTGGCTTCCATCGTAGAACAAAAAGAAGAAAAAGAAGAAGAACCGGTTCCTGTTGATTTGTCTGCTATTGAAGTAGAAAAGAAAGGCAAGAAAGAAGAAGACGAAACTGATGCAAAAGAGACTACTTCGGAGAAAGAAGAAAAAGCTGAAAATAAATAAATTGTGATACAATTACGGTGATGGTACAGAAAACCATACTTTTTGTTGTATCGTTTGGGGTGTTTTTATTTGCCATTGTTGCTTGGGCAGGCGACGCGCGGGCGGCTTTTGATTGTCTTACTCTCACTTCTTCGTCTTCGGAAATGGATAAAAATTACTGCCGAAACGAGCTTGTCCAGATCGAAGTAGAACTCCAAGATCTTTTAAATAAACAGAAAGAGCAACAAAAGCACACAGGCACGCTCAAAGGCGATGTCAATTTTTTAAACAGCCAAATCAAAGCGCTTCAGACTAAAGTAAAAGCAAGATCTCTGAAAATTGCTCAACTGAAAGTGGATATATCCAGCAAGGTGTCGAAGATAGAGACTCTTTCAGAAAAAATAGAACGGGAGTATGAATCTCTGGCTCAGCTTTTACGGAATACTAACGAGTCCGATAATGAAAGCACCATTCATCTGATTCTTTCAAATGGAACTCTTTCTAATTTTTACAGCGATTTAGAATCATATTCCGCAATAAAAGAAGCGGTTCGGATATCGGTAATGGAGATTAGGGGAATAAAAACCGAGACGGAAGCAGAAAAGAAAAATTTGGAAATTAAGCAAGATGCGGAAACTGACGCAAAAACCGAACTGGAAAATTCAGAACGCAAAGTGGCTCAATCCGAAGCTGAGAAAAAACAGCTTTTAGCCATTTCTCAAAATAAAGAACAAGAGTATCTCCGACTGGCTGCGGAAAAGAAAGCCAAAGCGGATCGGATCAGAAGCGCGCTTTTTTCGTTGGCTGGTATTTCGCAGAAAATCGAATTTGGCACCGCGCTCGCTTATGCCAATGAAGTACAAGCCAAAACCGGGATAGATCCGGCTTTTCTTTTGGCTGTGCTTACCCAAGAAAGTAATTTGGGTTCGAACGTCGGGCAGTGTTATCTGACCAATACGAGTACCGGCGCCGGAGTGGGAAAAAATACCGGCACGCCTTTTTATAATGTCATGAAACCTACTCGCGACGTGGAACCATTTTTGGAAATAACATCTGCTCTGGGTTTCAATGCTTTCGAAACTGCCGTTTCCTGTCCGATTGCCGGAGTGGCCGGCTGGGGAGGAGCCATGGGACCAGCGCAGTTTATTCCATCTACTTGGAAATTATTCGAATCCCGTTTGGTTTCTATCTTGGGACATGTAGCTAATCCTTGGGCTCCGCGAGATGCGTTTTTTGCTTCAGCTTTATATCTCACCGATCTTGGGGCGATAGGTAACAGCGCAAGCGCCCAACACCGGGCGGCTTGTCGATATTATGGATCTAAGGGATCAAGTTGTTTATACAGTCGAAGTGTTATGGGCCTAAAGTCAAAGATTCAGGATGACATAGATTTGCTTATATGATTTGCTTTTAGTCTAAAATCGTGTTAAGCTGTCGAAGCAATGAAAAAGGATATACATCCGAAATACGATCTAAATACTAAAGCTGCCTGCGCTTGCGGGGCGATTTTTCTAGTTGGTTCTACCTTACCTGAAATTAGAGTGGAAATTTGCAGTTCTTGCCATCCTTTTTATTCCGGAAATGAAAAAATAATAGATTCAGCTGGACGCGTGGATCGTTTCAATAAGCGTAAAGCTTTATCTGCTAGAGCGAAAAAATAATGAATATTGAAGAGTTAAAAAAAGACCATCGCACAAGCTATCTTGCGGATATGTTGGAGCGTCTGTTACGAAAGGAAGCAGAGGTGCGCGAAATGCTCTCTTCCGACGAGAGTCTGCACGAACTGGCCGGTGAAGAACTAAAAGCAATACAGGAAGAGAAAGAAGAAGTGGAAAAGCAAATTCAGGATATTCTGGATAAAGACAAAGAAGAGGAAGAATTTCCAGGAGAGGTAGTACTCGAAGTGCGAGCGGGGGCCGGCGGCGACGAGGCCAGTCTTTTTGCCTGGGAACTTGCGCATATGTATGAAAAATTTGCGGAAAGCGAAGGTTGGCAGTGGAAAACCAATTATGAACAAAAAAGCGACTTGAACGGGTACAAGGAAGCAAGCTTTGAAATAAAAGGCAAAAAAAATCAGAATGTTTATAAAAAGATGCGCTATGAAACTGGCGTTCATCGGGTGCAGAGAATACCAGCCACTGAAAAAAACGGTCGAGTGCATACTTCTACCGCTTCCGTGGCGATTCTTCCGATTCGAAAAAAAACAAATTTTGAAATTAATCCAGCCGACATAGAAATGGAATATTCTCGTTCCGGGGGCAAGGGGGGGCAGAATGTGAATAAAGTAGAGACGGCCGTTCGGCTTCTTCATAAGCCGACAGGCATAGATGTACGTTCTACAAATGAACGAAGCCAGCTGGCCAACCGAGAGAAAGCCATGATGATTTTAAAAGCGAAATTGGAACAATTAAAAGAAGAAGAAGAAGCAAAAAAATATTCGGGAGAACGCAAAAGTCAGATAGGCACCGGCGATCGTTCGGAGAAAATTCGCACTTATAATTTTCCGCAAGATCGTGTGACAGACCATCGCATCAAGAAATCTTGGCACAATCTGCCGAAAATAATGGAAGGCGGGTTAGGGGAGATTATAAAAGATATAGAATCCGGGGCGATAGGAAACGAAGAAGAATAAAATTTGCTTGTTTTTCTTTCTTTTTGTGCTATACTTGCCGAGTAGTTTCTCATTTAGCGAAAAGAGTTTCTACGTTTATTAATAGTTTTTTGTCCCTTTTTATAAAAAGGGAAGAAGTAAATAGTATGGCTACAAAGCTATATGTAGGGGGACTCCCTTACAGCACCCAGGAAGATGCCCTTAAGGATCTCTTCGCACAGGCCGGAAGTGTGGTTTCGGCGGTAATTATTATGGACAAAATGTCCGGTCGTTCAAAAGGTTTCGGGTTCGTAGAAATGTCAACAGACGAGGAAGCGCAGAAAGCCATCTCGATGTTCAATGACCAAGAATTCGAAGGACGCAAATTGACTGTCAATGAAGCTCGTCCGATGGAAGCTAGACCTCCTCGCACGGGTGGGAATGGCGGATACGGGGGCGGGAATGGCGGTTACGGCGGGGGTTCTCGCGGTGGACGCAGAGAGTACTAAAAATAAAATTTACACTTTCAACAAAAAATCATCCCAAGCGCAAGCGAAGGATGATTTTTTGTTTGTTTACTGAAATCAACATATGTTCAAGTTGGTAGACAAAATAAAAAAAATTTTGCTTTGCTTCTTATTTTTTGATATAGTTTTTTAGTCGCGCGTGTAGTTCAGTGGTAGAACGCTGTCCTGATAAGACAGAGGTCGAAAGTTCGATTCTTTCCACGCGCACAAAGAGAGACGTTTGCGAAATTAGAAATAAGGGGCGAGTTTTCAGAATGAAAACTCGCGCTAGGTAATCCGCTTCCGCCCTTTGCGGAAGCGACAAAATCCCAAAGTTCCCCCCAGTGTATGGAAACCGTTTTGTCCTTAAGAGAAGGGTTAGAGCCAATACTTTGAAAAAACTTTTTCCATTCAATATGATTGGAAGTTTTTTCTAATTCCATGGCTTCTCTTAAGGACAAAACGAAACTCCGCAAGGGTTCGAGCCGATTCTTTCCTTGTTGTCCAAAATCTCTAAAACTTTCTTCAAACTTTGCTTTTTAACGAAGGAGAAGGTCTTTTCGTTCCAGATATATTTCTCGTTCAATGTCTCCGTCGAGATAAAGTGAAACCAATTTGTCCAGCTTCTCCTTCGTTCCTGAAAGTTTAGTTTTAAGATTTTGGACAACATTTCCTCGTGAAGAAATTGATTCACCTTCCCACTCGGTGATTTGTTTTTCCATTTTTTCAATTTCTTCACGAGGAAGCGACACTGTTTGAAGCAGTTTCTGTATTTTTTCGGCGAGGAGATTTTGTTGAATGTATGGCTGTGCGCAATTTCCATTTTTCTTTGTGCAACGATAATAAGTATAAGTGACACCATAACGGTTCGTAGCATATTGTGCCGTAATCGCACAGCCACATTCTCCACAGGTCATAAATTGAGTAAATGGAAATGGATGACGAACTTTAGATTTACGCGGTTTTCTCCTCGCCGAAAGAATTTTTTGGACTGCTTCAAACAATGTCGGGGAAAGAATCGGCTTAAATGTTCCGTCGTGCCATTCTCCACGATGTTTGACAAAACCGATATATGCTCTATTGGTCAGCATTTTCACAACGGAACATTTTGCAAATGGCGTTCCTTTTTTCTGGACAACGCCGTGATCCGCCAAAAAATCTGCTAACTCAACGAGAGTATATTTCCCAGTGGCATAGGCAGTGAACGCTCGCTTGATGACGCGGGATTTTACAGGGTCAGGCTCAATGTTGTGAGTTTTAAAATTATTTACATAGCCCATCGGTGCGAGCGTTAACCATTCGCCACGGCGGATTTTTTGGCGGATTCCACGCTTCACATTTTCTACCAAGTTGTCAGAAAAATACTTGCTCTGTCCGAACGCCACTTGCAACATAAATTTCCCTTGCGGAGTTGGCTCAAACCAAAACTGCGGAAAGCGTAAAGAAGCAATTTTGTTGATGTCCACTAGATAAATAATTTTACCGCCATCAACAGAATTACGGGCGAGACGATCGGGATGCCATGCCAAAATTCCAAGTGGTTCACTACTAGTCTCAACATACTCAATCATTTTGGCGAACTGGTCTCGCCCGGGCTTCTTTGCGCTTTTCGCTTCCGTAAATACTTTTACGATTTTAATGTGTTCTCTGCTCGCATATTCGCGTAACTCAAAAAGCTGTGCTTCAATACTCATCACTTGTTTATCATCTTCCTCTGTGCTTTTTCTCGCATAGAGAACACATTTAGTTTTGGTTTGAATTGTTTCCATACACTGGGGAGAACTTTGGGATTTTGTCGCTTCCGCAAAGGGCGGAAGCGGATTACCTAGCGCGAGTTTTCATTCTGAAAGCTCGCTCCCTATTTCTAATTTCGCAAACGTCTCTCTTTGTGCAGTAATTCTAGCATTTGCGCGAACTTTTTTCAAAGTAGATGAATAGCGTTCTCCGCGCGCTAAAGCGC
>MFTQ01000022.1 GCA_001785355.1 Candidatus Nomurabacteria bacterium RIFCSPHIGHO2_01_FULL_41_71
GAAAATATGAGGAATAAAAATTCGGCAAAATAAGCCTTGAAAATAACGCTCTCCCGCCACAAAATTCACTCTGTATCAAAATCACCCGGATAAAAGTTTTCCACACCTTGCATTTCCAAAACTTGACAGAATAAAAAAATCAGTCAAGCGAATACCCATCAAGAATCTTTTTGATTATCATTCTGGTTTCGGGCAACATAAACAAGGTATCAATTTCGGCGCGAGATATCCATTCATATTCGCTGTGTTCATCCGGATTTAAAACTATGTTGTTTTCTCCCGGCAAAACAGCAAAAATGTACCCCCGGCACTTTTTTTTATCAGAGACAGTCTTAAAATCAATACTTTCGGGATGAGAGATAAATTCTACTATAGCTAAGCCGGTTTCTTCATGCAGTTCTCTGCTGGCTCAAAAAAAAACATTTTCATTCTCTTCAAGTCCCCCCCCGGCAACTCATATAAACCGGAAAAGCGCTCAGTTTCGGCTCGTTTCAACATCAGTATGGCATCACCTTTTCTGACCACGACTTTCACTATTTTTCTTTCTATACCATCCTTATCCGCCTTGCTCAGTAATTTTTTACTTATGAGTGAATAATCTTTTTCTTGGATTGTCATTGAGATTTATCCCCCTTTCTTAATACTAAAAGAGCAGAATTGCCGAGAAGCAATTTTGGAAATTTTGAATTTATAAATATTTTTTGAATTGCCGCCAACCGCTCCGGCGGATACCTCATAGAATTAATTTTACTAAAGAATTTTTGGATTGTTTCTCTTTCTATTTTGTCTGATACAATCACAGATATGATATCGTTCAAAATTTTAAAAATTTTTTCAATATCCCCTTGCTTTAAAGCCTCAATTAGTGAATTTTCAAGATTACCAAGATGAATTTCAGAGTCTATTAACTCATCATACTTCGCCAAAGTATTTTTGGCATTTCTGTGCAGTGTGCTATCGAATGAATGCGTCCCGGCATCTGATAAATCTTTTTTTCCCGGTATAAATTTTTCATCAAGCCAGGCCAGGTAAGAAAAACCGGAAGCGATACCAATATAGTTTATACCTCTTTTCTCCATCTGAACTCGCAGTGATCCTTCCTTCTGTATACTTCCATGCACATTGCTGCCAAGATCCAATACACTATGAGTACCAAATCTTTTTGCTACCTCTGCCAACATTTTGCTCTTGTTTATGGTATAAGGAGCCTCTAATGTTTTTCCTACATACAATTCAGCATATTTGTCCTTATAGTATTCATTAAGACCTTTTTGTCCTGCTTCTTCCATCGGGTAATTCTATCACCACTAAAATCTTTGATCAAGAAAACTTGTGCTAGGCAAGACCTAGCACAAACAAATTTTTATTTCAGCGCTGATTGATAATTTTTAAGCAAAAAAAACCGCTTCTTTTCTCAAATGATTTTTAACCCAGGCTTTCTCCTTCTCGTTCGGCAAAAGTTCGGCCAGTCTTCGCAAAATGTAGATTCAATCTCAACGGGAGAAAAATCACTCAAAACTATAGTATTTGAAAAATTTTTCCGCCGCGCCGACGAGAGGCTTCCATTTTGGCCATTGTTTATTTATCATATCGCAAATCAATAAATTTGTCGCAAACTAAAAAACAGAACCCCGCCGAAAGGCGGGGTTCTGCGGCACTTATGCTGTTACGAATAGTGCGAGTCTTGCCTCACACTCACGATGACAGTATAGCATACCTGAAACAAAAACGCAAGCTGGTTTGGAAAAAATAGAAAAATCCTCTCGTGAGAGAGGATTTTTCATGTTTTTGCTCTGTGTCTATAAGCCGAATTCTGTTTCAGTATGCCAAAGCGTTTCCGCAAAGGCGACTAATGATGGCTATTTATCTAGGTCCGCGATTACTCGCGGACTCAAGCGATTCTCCCCGCCCTCTGGATCAACCAACCTTTACTTTACTGTTAGTTTTAGCTCATTAATCCAGAGGGCGGGGCACGATCTTGCGCGCGCGTAAGGATTTTGCCGTTTCACCCGAACTTAATCGGTTCGTCACTGTTCGCACCTCTATCCTTGCGGACGATGGGAATTACCCACTACGTTTAATTCCGGACAATGCCCGGAAATGCGTGTTCGGACTTTCCTCTCTTTAGCTTGCGCCAAAGAGCAACTATCCAACACAGGGCAGGTTATATTGTAGCACAGAAAAAATCAATAAGCGAATTCTACAGAGTCTCCTTCTTTCAATCCATATTTATCTGAAAATCCAAAAACAACTTCAAGCGCGTAAAGCGCGTCTTCATCCGGCGCGAAAATCTCCGGGTATGAATGCGGCTTCGCGTCTTTTTTAATGTAAACCACTTTTTTATCTTCACTAATCCAAATGATGTCAATCGGAAAATTCATGTCTTTCATCCAGAAACCATGCCGGCCGAGATTATCAAAAACGAAAAGCATTCCTTCGTTTTCTTTCAGGCTCTCTCTGCCGGAGAGCCCACGAGCCTGGACTTCGGGGGTTCTCGCCAGCTCAACTTTAATATTTTGCCCAGCTACGCCAACATAAGTCTCTGGTATAATTTTTACCTCGCCGTTTTTATTTAAAAAAAGTCCCACAGAAGACAAGACAACGACGGTGAGTCCGAAAATTAATTGAAAATTCAGCCACTTTTCCATTATCTATGATCCCCGTTCCAGCCAAAAAGTTTACCGATAGAATCAGCCGTCTCGCGCTTTCGAGCAATTTTTATAGTTCCATCTTGGGCAATCAACTTTGCTGGAGAAGAAAGTAAACAATGGTGCGACGCCAGAGCATCTTGATAGGCGCCCGAATCAAACACCGCAAAATATTGATTTTCGCCATCTTTTAATTTCGGCATCAAAATATAATTTCCTCCGGCAGTATATTTGTCATCCGAATCACAGGAACTTCCGGCGAGCCATACACTTTTTAATGCATTAGTGCTGGCGTTGTTTACGGGAACAATGTGCCATTTCTGATGAATAGCCCAAGTATCCAAAAGATCATTCATAAAGCTCCCGTCAATTACATACCACGACTTGGCATTTCCTTTCGGTATCGGTTTTTCCGCAATGATATTATAGATAGTTATTTGAGCCGGAGCGACAATGTATCTGCCCCATTCTACAACCAAATTCGGATGTCTGACTCCGGCCTCATCGCTTATTTTTTTTAGAAGTCGAATAATTTTTTCTGAGACTTCCTTTGCATTATAAAAAGGTTTCTTTTCGTAGGGTACTCCGAAGCCTCCGCCAATATCCAAAGTATCCAGATTCGGATGAGTTTTCACAAGCTTAATATACAAATCCATTGCTTCTCCTATCGGCTTGATCACGCTCCCGGAAGTCATAATCTGAGAACCGATATGATAATGCAGTAATTTAAGATTTTTCATTTTTGGCAATTCTAAAAGCTCTTTGGCGGTAAATCCAAAGCGATCTATTTTTTTATCCCAATGCGTATCTGCCTTGGTATCAAGATTCACTCTGATACCGACATCACCTTTATAAGTTTTATGGAGCTTATTTAATTCATGCTCATCTTCTATGACCGGGATTATGCTTAATCCTTTGTTTTTAAGTTCCTCGATTAATCCTATATATGCATCTGTTTTGGGTCCATTACAAAGAACTCGGAGTTTGGAATTGAATTTTTCTCCTTCCCAAAGCTTTTTCACTATCCATAATTCATTAACCGAACCAACTTCCATATGCGCCCCTTCGGAAATAAGAGGCATAATAAATTCTTTATTTTGATTTACCTTCATGGGATAGTGGTAATAAAATTTACCTTTATATCCCTGTATTTTCATAAAAGCTTGAAAATAATCTTGCAAATCTTCCAATCGTTCTTCCAATATAAAAGGAAATACGATCTCTGTGGGAGATCCATATTTTTTTACTATGTCATTTAAATTATACACATAATTCCCCTCTTGCACTATCAGCTCTCCTTCTTTGGTTACATCAAAATATTGGGTGTTGAATTCATCCACTCCGAGCTTCCAAAATTTCTTCCAGTTCTTTCGACGCTTATTTGATTTTTTCTTGACCATCTAAGTGAAAGTAAGTATACAAAAACTCTTTTTTAAAGTCAAAAAATTTATCGTCCAGTATGGATTGCCGGATTTTTTTGACCAAATTTACGATGAAATACAGATTGTGAATGGAAGCGAGGGTGGCCGCCAGCATCTCCCTGCCGCGAAAGAGATGACACAAGTATGCGCGAGTGTAGCGAGCCGAACCTGCATGCTTTTGCAAAGGAGTGGCTGAGCGTAGCGAGGAACCGAGCGACTGAGCAAAAGTATCGGGTGAAGGCGAGCACACATAACATCCGCAATTTTTTTCGATTGGACTAAAATCCTCCCGAAACTCGGTATTCTTTATATTTATTTTCCCTTCCTTTGTGTAAAGTGTGCCGTTGCGAGCGTTGCGTGTCGGCGCCACGCAGTCAAAAAGATCCACTCCGTTTTCTACACCCATAAATATATCTTCCGGCTCTCCGATACCCAAAAGATGCCTGGGCTTCTCTTCCGGGAGTATTTCATTCACCCATTTTACCGCGCTCGACATATCTTCCTTGGTAAAACTTCCTCCAATGCCAAAACCATCGAAATCGAGGCTTTTTATGAAATCCGCGGACTTTTTTCTTAATAACTCTTCCCTTCCGCCTTGGACTATTCCAAACAACATCACTTTATTTTCTTTATTCAGTTTCTTGTGCTCCTCTAAACTTCGCTTTGCCCAAGCGTGAGTCCGCTCAAGCGCTTCTTCTTGATAACGTAAATCCTCGGAAGGACTAGTGCATTCGTCAAAGGCAAAGATTATATCCGCGCCCAGATTGTGCTGAATCTGTATTGACTTCTCCGGAGTGATATAATGTACAGAGCCGTCGATGTGCGACTTGAAGGAAACCCCGTCAGCTCCTATCTTGGCAAGTCGTGGCGCGTCTGAATCATCAAAACGTTCGGGAATAAGGAGACTGGGATCGGAAATTTTTGTAATTTTTGAAACATCTTTTCCGTAAGCCGCCCCGAGCGAGAAAACTTGAAAGCCTCCGGAATCGGTGATAATCGGCCCCGGCCAATTCATAAACTGATGAAGTCCTCCGGCTTCTCGTACCAATTCATCGCCCGGTTGTAAATACAAGTGATATGTATTGGCAAGAACCACTTCTGCCCCCAAGCTCTGCACTTCTTCGAGAGTAAGCGCTTTGACCGAAGCCTTGGTGGCGACAGGTATAAAAGCGGGAGTGTGGATCACTCCGCGCGAAATTTTCAGTATCCCTGCCCGACCCAGACCGCCTTCAAGTTTTTTCTCAATCGTAAAGATCATCTACAATCCCAGAGACATCGCCCAAGGAGCTGGAATAGAGAGAAGCATGAGAAGCGCTCCGATCAGAGCGAGATTTTTGTAAAAATTTACATTTTCCGTCATTTTAGCCATCGGATCTTCTACGGTCCAATAAGCATGCATCTTGGCTATAGTGCCCAAAAGAAACAACACCAATAGAAGCACCGCAAATTCCACATAAACACCCAGAAGGATCCCGAGGCCCCCGAGAAGAAGCATAATCCCGGTCACCAGCACCGATAGCTTGGGCGCCGGCACCCCTTTTGATTCCGCATAGCCCGCCAAACCCTTGGAATTCTTCAAGTGATTGATTCCGTTCTTTAAAAAAAACCCTCCCAAGATAATCCTGCCCAAGATAAATAGGTATTCCATATTAAATAAAATGTATAAATAATAATGCTTGCATTATACCATAAATTATTTTTTGTATTCCACTATCTTCCCCGCTTCTATCTCCACTTTATCCGCCTTGCGAAGTTTTTTTATAAACTCTTTAGGCAACACTTGGTAATGTTTTATTTTATCCAGCTCTTGGTCTATGCCCCACAAGTCTCCTTTCATTGTCTCCCAGCTATTTTCGAATCGATTCAAATTAAGCAAAGCCGAATACTGGCGCATCGTCTTTGCGCCGTCATTTAGAAAGTATTCATGAAAATACGACATGGCAAGTTCGCGAATACTTTTGTAAACCGGCTCGCGGTAACGGAGTACTGCATGATTGGTTTTGGAAAGCGCACCCCACAACCCATTAATCTTAAACGGCGCGATGACATGATCAAAATCATTTTTTATCGTCTTTAAATGAAGCAAGTAAGGTGTAAATTTATGTAGTGATAAAATGTAAGCTCCGAGCAACGCGCCCTCGATGCAGTGCGCATTTTGCTTTCTTAAAGTAAAAAGCGGGGACTTCAGCGTCTGGCCATTTTTCTCAAAATTAAATTTTAAACTATTCAAAAAATCCTGCACTTTAGCCGGAGTGTTAAGTTTTCTCATCACAGATATTTCCTTTTTTGAAAAAATTGGCATTTCTATTCGAATTCCGTCGTGGCCGGGGGTTTAGAGGTCCAGTCAAAAAACACGCGCACGATTTTTGGATGTTTTACCAGAGTACTTATGATCTCCTCGCATATGGCAGGCGAAAGATAAAAGCCTTTCACGGTCATGAAGTCCACTGTCTCCACCGTCCGCACTACGAGCGAATAGCCGTATACTCTGCCATCCCCTTTTACACCAACCGAATTCACTCCCAAAAGAGCAACAATGCTCTGGGCTATCTTGTCATATACTCCGTGCTTTTTTAAAATTTCAGCCACCCGATGATCTGCTTCACGAACTATTTCAAGTAATTCTGCCGTAACGGGAACTCCCACAACTCTCAAATACAGTCCCGGTCCCGGAAAAGGCTGGCGGGCGGTTAAAATCTCATTGAGATTAAACAGGCGAGCCATCTCCCTGACTTCAAATTTGAAATAGTCCTGAAGTGGCATTATCTCTTTCAGGCCCAAATCAAGATCCACATTGTGATGAGTTTTGATCATGGCGGACGCCCCGGCGCTGCCACTTCCGGACTCTATCAAGTCGGTCGCAAGCGTACCTTGGATCATGTGGGTCGCCCCATACCCTTTCGCTACATCTTTAAATACTTCTCCGTATACTTTTCTGAAAGCGGCGCGCTTTTCTTCCGCATCTATAGTCTTGCCAATCTCCTGTATGAATTTTTCTTTATATTTATCTATGACTTCCAGATTTATTTCCGCTTTCTGTGTAATCTCTTTTACCCTCTCCACTTCGTCCTTGCGCATTCCACCGGTATCGATCATAAAAGCCTTGAGCTGGTCGCCGAGCGTCGGAGTAAGTATGGAAGCGAGTGTGGTAGAATCCACGCCTCCGGAAACACCGATGATAGCGGTGCCATCTCCGAGAGCTTTTCTGGTATTTTCTCTGATCTCTTCAATCACGTCTTTCTTGTCGTAATCTTGCTTACAACCGCATATATTTGAAACGAAATTATTTAAAATAATATTCTTATCCTCCGTCTGCTCCACCTCGGGGTGGAATTGCACCGCATAAAAATTCTTGGTGACATTTTCCATGGCTTCAAGCACTGCGCCTCCTTGAGAAGTAGCGGTAGCGGAAAAACCCGAGGGAGGATATTTTACGGAATCTCCGTGCGAAGACCAAGCTTTCAGTTTCTCTCCTAAGTTTCGAAAAAGTAAGGAAGTCTGACTTCCGTAAATTTTTATTTCCACCGGACCATAGGATTTGCTTTCCAGAATCTTCTGGATGGAATTTTTATCATGCACATATGCCAACCATTGCATACCGTAACATATACCCAAAATCGGCAAGCCAAGGGTCAGGATTTCTTCAGGTATTTTGGGCGCGTCCGCATCATACACGCTCGCGGATCCCCCGGAGAGAATAATGCACTTGGGCTTGTTTTCTTCTACCCACTTCAATATGGACGTTGGACGTTCGATTGTCGGACGTCCAACGTCCGAAATAATTACCGAGTGAAAACCCAAATAGCGCAGGCTCCGCCTGATAATCTGGGTATACTGCGATCCGAGATCGATTATCAGGATTTGAGCCGGCTTGTTTTGCATTTTTATTTTTTTATTTTATGGTGACGGTATTTATGACCACCGGGTTTAGCGGCCTGTCCGCTTCGCCCGTCGGAATGTTTTCGATGGCACTCACTGTTTCCATCCCCGATACTACCCTGCCGAAAACGGTATGTTTCCCGTCCAGAAAATTATTGGCCGCCGTGTTGATAAAAAACTGGCTTCCATTGGTATTCGGTCCGGCATTCGCCATGGAGATGGTGCCGATATCGTTTTTGTTCTCCGGAGTAATCTCGTCCGCAAAGCTGTATCCGGGGCCACCTGTTCCCCAGAGAGCCACCTTGGAATCATCCTTGGTAAGCGGATCTCCGCCCTGAATCATAAAGCCCGGGATCACCCGGTGAAACTTCACTCCATTATAAAATCCCTCCCCGGCAAGCTTGGTAAAATTAGCCACGGTATTGGGCGTCCTGTCCACGAAAAGTTCTATTTCTATGTCTCCCTTATTGGTATGTAAAGTGACAATTGACATGGTCTTATTATTGTTTAAATTATCTTTTTTTTCAAGTTTTTCTGCCGGCGCGGAATTTCCCGTTGATTTTACATAAAATAAAACCCCCGCTCCGACTACAAGTAAAAGCGCAAAAATGATGACAGTTGTGTTTTTCATAAAGTAAAATTAATCTTCTTTCTTATAAAAATGCGCCGCCAAAACGACAGCGGCAAGCGCTAAAAAAGATGTGAGAGAAAGCATGGGAATCGAGATATACCCGCCGAATTCCGACACCAGCTGTTGATAACAGGATACACCCGAAGCATCACAAGGAAGAGCGGATCCTTCGCCGAAATAATAAAAAAAATTCTGATAAATTGACACGATAAAGCCGACCGCGATCAAAGGCAGAGTATATTTTACTATCTTTCTATCTTTGTGCCAGATGGCCGCGCCGAAAATAAAAGGAAGTGAAAACATAAAAATTCTTTGATACCAACACAGGTAACATGGTAAAAAACCCACTATCTCCGAATACACCATGGAAAACAGAGAAGCGGAAAGAGATATGACAAAACCCAGAGTCAGATAATGCTTGTCTAAAAAATCCAAGTACGCATTTTTCTTGGGACCCAAAAAAAGAATAAATAGCGCAAACACCGAAAAGATCTGAAGCAGAATGGCTCCCGAACCGAGAAATATATTCAGATAATGAATATTGACGGGATTCATTATGATTTAAAGCGATTTTTCCGGAGGAAGAACACAGCCTGTTTTTTCCGCCAGTTGCGCCATGGGAATCTCGCCGGAGAGCCTTGAGCCGTCGGCAAATTCCCAGGTGGGATAAGTATTAATGCCCTTCTCCGTGCAGATCGGAAGTTGGGCGGAACCCGCGGGATTGGAACACTCTATATAAGGAAGAAACTTTTGGGAAGAACCGAACATTTTTTTCTGATTGGCGCAATGCGGACACCAAAAAGCTCCGTAAAACTTCGCTCCCTTATCCGATAAGCATTGGGCAAATTCATCGTATTCTCCGGGACCTTGAACCACAGCTATATTTCCCGCGCGCATAAGCACCGTACCTAAAACGCCAAGTACCAAAACCACTACTACCGCTATAAAGATTTTTATATTATTATTCATATTTTTATTTTATTTCGGCTTGCGACGAGATTTTAATTCTTAACACAAAAACATTATAGCATAATTTTTGAAAATACATCACTGGTACTGGATGTAGATGGGCCGGGGAGTTAATTGGAGCAGTTCTTCGGGGGTAAACAAAGTGGTACCGGGATCCCATAAATCATTTTTATAAAATAATTTAAAACCCGCAAACTGCACCGGCTCTTTATAAATAAATTGCTTGTAAGTTCCTATCTTTTTCGCCTTCGGGCCCCAGCCGTCCATATGCATCACCATCTGCACTTCAGGAGTGGGAATGATAGCGGAGTAATTGGTAACCATCTTTTGAGTATAACGATGCACCACTAAAACTTTCGGAGGAAGATTATTTTCCTTTACAATCCCGGAAAGAAGTTCGATTGCAAAATTTATATCCGCCGCGTCATAGGTGCCGACTACCTTCCCGGGCCTGATCGAGCCTTTCATGGAAAATTCCGGATCAATGCCCAGATGCACATTCGGCATTTTGAAATATTTTTTATACACCGGAAGTTCTGCCGCAAGAGTGCTGAAAGCCACCTGAAAATCCAAGAATACTATCGCGCCTATTTTCTCCGCCATACCAATGACCTTATTCACTTCGCTCTCCGGCATGCGAAGTCTGTATTTGCCGTCTTCTCCGGCGCTCCCTTGAGCCACTACCGCTATATAATGAAGAGCGGGTACCACCGGAGTACCCGGATCAGCCGTTTTCCACTTGGATACCTCTGCGTTCAATTTCGCGAACATTTCTTCCTCCGGATATTCCCCGAGCGCTCCCATTTTTTTAGAATATAAATTCCCGTAATAAGCGACGATGCGCTTAAAGGGCAAAATCGCGCCATCGCCCGGATAGACTGTCTTTACTGGCCAGAGATATATTGGAGCGGGTATGGGTGGCTCAGGAATTTCGTTGCCATTTTCATCTAACTTGGGGGCAACAACTTTGGGCGGAGGATTGTTCGCCAGAACTTCCATTCTCTTGTCATAGTCAGCGACATCAAGCGGGGGAAATTCAAGTTCAGGTTTGAGAGATAATAAACTTTTTTTATATTCTTCCATATTATAAGAAATCTGCCCGCTTAAAAATAATGGCGTAAAGAAAAATATAAAAAACAATACAAAGAAAAAGACAACGATCAGCCAGAAGGATGCGCTTTTAAACATAATTTTCAGTTTTGAGAAAAATTTTTGTTTCAATAAGTTGATTATAGCAAACCCACAAGCCGATTGTGTAGGCTAATTTATCAAGAACTATATGGTTTAAAAATGTTTATGGATATATTATACTATAAATTATAAACATGTAATCTCAACAAAAACAGCCCTCTTTCGAGGACTGTCTTTGTTTTAAACTATTGAGCTGGAGTCTCCGGCTTTGGGCATGTGCATGGATTATTGCCACAAGCATGACACTTTGTTGTATCGTCCATTTTATTTAATCATTATTGACAAAAAGTGACAACGGTCAAACCGACTAAATTGACTTCTTGGCCACTCTTCAAGTATACTTGATTTTTAAAAAAAGTAAAGTGTAAGCCTGATTTTATATTATTATATGGAGAACCATCGGGAGATCGTAATGGTGGAAATAAAAATAAATCTGCTTTCATTTTTATCTGGTTCTTTTTAAGAAATTGCTGTTATTTTCCGGGTAAAGCTGGGAGATCGTCTAATGGTAGGACACATCCCTCTGGAGGATGTTATCTTGGTTCGAATCCAAGTCTCCCAGCAACCTTGAGCAAGGTTCGGACTCCGAGGAGCGTCGAAATTGCTTAAGATACTATCCAGTCATAGCATACCTGCTGAGAGCAGTATTCAGAACAAAAAATCACCGATTGTCTCGGTGATTTTTTGTTCTGGTTTATAAAAATACTTTCCTTTTTCTAGAAACGCAAGCTTTCAAAAAAGCGGCAAAAAGAGGATGCGGAGAAAGCGGACGGGACTTGAATTCCGGATGAAATTGAGTGCCTAGGTAAAAAGGATGCTCGCGTTTCGGAAGTTCGGCAATCTCCATCAAAATCCCGTCCGGAGACCGGCCCGAAAACACCAAGCCGGATTTTTCCAAAGCGGAGATATATTCCGGATTAACCTCATAGCGGTGACGGTGGCGTTCCGAAATTTTAGACACGCCATAGGCGGACTCCGCCACGCTTCCCTTCTGTAAATGCGCCGGATAAGCGCCCAAGCGCATACTGGCGCCATAATTTTTATTTTTTATTTTTTCCACTTGGTCCGACATAGTGGCAATGACGGGATACGGGGTATCGGCATCAAGCTCTACAGAGTTCGCGTTCTTATGCCCCAAGACATTGCGAGCCCAGGAGATGGTCATAATCTGCATGCCCAGACAAAGTCCGAAATAAGGAATTTTTCTGCGTCTCGCATAATCAGCCGTCAAGATCATGCCTTCCGTGCCCCGCTTGCCGAAACCTCCCGGAACAACGATGCCGTCCAAATTATCCAGTTCTTTGAGTTTGCGCTTGTCTCCTTCGTATATTTCCGAATCCAACCATACAATATCAGGTTTATAACCGAGAGCCCAAGCGGCGTGATTGATGGACTCTATCACCGAAATATAGGTATCTTTGCATGATTTAAAATTGAAATATTTTCCCACGATACCGATATGGACATTCTTTTTTATTTTTTTGATTTTTTCGGCAAGCTTTGTCCAATCGGCCAAGTCTTTGCTCCGTGGCGGAAGGCCAAGAGTCGTAAGCAAGGTGGTGCCGAAATTCTCTTTCTCAAAATTGACCGGCACATCATATATGGAATACACGTCCGGCGCGGAAATTATCCTCTCTATCGGCAAACTGCAAACATTGCTGATGGTGCGCTTGATATCCGTCGTGGCCGGCTTGTCTGATCGGCAGATGACAAAATCCGGATTGAGTCCAACCGAATGAAGATCGGTAATGGCGCGTTGGGTCGGCTTGGACTTCTGTTCCCCCAAGAGCGACGGAGTGGGCAAATAGCTGATAAGAACAAGAAGCACATCCGAGGGATTGCTCGCCTTCATCATCCGAGTAGCTTCCAGAAAAGTGAGCAGTTGACCTTCTCCCACCGTGCCGCCGTATTCGATGATGGTAATTTCAGATTTATTCTTTTTCTGGCAGACTTCAATGCGCCGGATAATTTCTTTGGGAATATCCGGATATACTTCCACATCTTCTCCTCCGTATTCCAGGTTGCGTTCTCGCTTGATTACTTCGGCGTAAATCTGACCAGTGGTAATATAATCCTCCCGAACACTGACCTGATCCGTAAAGCGTTCATAATTGCCCAAATCCTGGTCAGCTTCGATGCCGTCTTCACCCACAAAAACTTCCCCGTGTTCGGCCGGGCGGATAGTACCCGCGTCAAGATTGACATACATATCCGCTTTCAAGTTTGCCACATGGTATCCCCGCGATTGCAAAATCTTGCCGATGGACGCGGCGGCGATGCCCTTGCCCACCGAGGACATCACTCCGCCCACTATGAAAATATATTTGTTGCTTTTTTTCGCCACTTTATTTATTCAAATATTTTCTGACCGCTATAAAGCTCGAGACCACCCCGAGCAACATGCCGGAGAAAAGAATCATAACCCCGAGCTGAAAGAAATTAGACAGATAGTATTCATAAATATTCATACCGAAAAATCCGGACATTCTCTCGCCCAGCCACATGGTCGCGGGATAAAAGATTGCCAAGGTAAAGAGAGTGGAAAGAGCGCCGTATATTACTCCTTCCACCATAAAAGGTCCCTGCACCCGGATTCTGGAAGCGCCCACCAACTGCATCACTCCTATTTCTTCTTTCGAAATAAAAATAGCAAGCCGAATGGTGTTGAAGACCACCACGATCGATATTATGACAAGAACAAGCGTAATAAGGAATCCGAGCCTCTGCGCTCCGCCGATAAGAGCGTTTAATCTGTCTATCACCAGCTTGTTCTGATGATAATCCACCTTGTCGATGATAGACTCCGCCCCCTTCGCGAGAACGCTGTCTCCGCCTAAAAAGTTGGCGATGTTTTCATACTGGGAAATTTCTTTCGCCCGGACATTCAAATATCCCCCCAGAGGATTTTCTCCTATCTCATCAAGCGCGGCCAAAGTGGCGTAATCGCTCGCATGTCTTTCTCTGAAAATCCGAAGAGCTTCTTCGGCTGAAGTATAAGACACGCTCGCCACTTCCGGCATCCGAGAAAGAAAATCTTGAAGAGAAAAAATGTCTTCTTCCGGCGCGCCTACATGGAAATAAATGGTGACATCCACTTTATTCTTGATTTGCTCAAGCGAGGAATAAAGCACCGCCTGAAGAAGAATAATCGAAGTGATCACCGAGAGAGTAATGGTCATGGTAAGCACAGCCGCGAAAGACACCATGCCACCCCGAGCGAAATTCAAGAATCCAGTTTTGGCTATTCTCTTTAATTCAATCATTTTTAGTTATCATAGCACATACTTCCCATCCTTGTCATCGCGGATAATTCTGCCTTTCTCGAGCGTAATCACCCTTTTTCCCACCGAGTCCACCACTCCTTTATTATGAGTAGCCAAGATTACCGTGGCGCCCAAGTTGTTTATCTTCTTTAGTATCTGCACGATTTCAAAAGTGTTGACCGGATCAAGGTTCCCCGTCGGCTCATCGGCGATGATAAGCTCCGGTTGGTTGATGATGGCCCGCGCTATGGCAAGTCTCTGCTGTTCGCCTCCGGACATCTGATGCGGAAAATGAGAAGCCTTGTACCCTAAATCCACCAGATCCAACACATGCGGCACATCGCTCGCTATTTCTTCTTCGGTCTTCCCGGCCGCTTCCATGGCAAAAGCGATATTTTCATAGGCTGTTTTGTTGGAAAGCAGTTTGAAATCTTGGAATATCACTCCCATCCGCCGGCGAAGCTCCGTCAAATCTTTGTTCTTGAGTTTGTGAATATTCAAAGACTCGAAAAAGACGCTCCCTCCGGAAGGACGCTCGTCGGCCAGAATCATCTTGACCAGAGTGGTCTTGCCCGCGCCGGAATGTCCCACGACAGAGACAAACTCTCCGGCGGAGATGGTAAGGGAGATATCGTCCAGAGCCCGAGAGCCTTTATCCTCTTCATCGTAAATTTTAGTGACATTGTTGAAATAAATCATCCCGTCCATTCTATCACAAATTAAGAGACTATCGAACTCGGGTATCTATAAAATCAAATTTTTTCCATTTCTTTCGATAAATAAATCCAAATTCCCATCCAAAACCCCTTCCGCGTCTGAAGTTTCCACTCCCGTGCGATGATCCTTTACCATTTTATATGGATGAAGCACATAGGAACGGATCTGACTACCCCATTCTATCTCAGTATTTTTGAGTTTCATGCTCTCTTCCACGCTTTTCTTCTCTTCCTGCGCCTTTTTGAAAATTTTAGCGCGTAAAATAGACAGGGCTTGCTCTCGATTTTGTTCTTGGCTCCGCTCTCCCGAAGCGTGAACAGAGAGACCGGTCGGGATATGCGCTATTCGCACCGCTGTCTCTCTCTTGTTTACATTTTGTCCGCCCGGACCGCCCGCGCGAGAGAATTCTATTCTCAAATCTTTTTCCGGAATTACGATGTCCCTTTCATCCAATTTTGAAAATTCCGGCAAAACCTCCACAAGAGAGAAAGAAGTGTGTCGCATCTTCTTGGCGTTGAAAGGAGATATCCGCACCAGGCGATGCACTCCGGATTCATTCTTTAGTAATCCGTAAGCATTCTTTCCGCCAACTTCAAGTGAAATATTTTTTATGCCATTGTGTTCATTCCAATGCTGATGAATAACTCTCGGTTGAAATCCTTGTTTTACAATATACTTGCCGTACATATCATAAAGCATTCTTGTAAAATCTTCCGCGTCATCTCCGCCGGCGCCGGAAATGATGGTAATGATGGCATTGCCTCTGTCGTATTTTCCCAAGCCTTCAAGCTCGATTTTGAATTTATTTATTTTTTTTATCGTGTCTTGCGCTTTCGTTTTATCACTCCAAAAATCTGGATTTTGCATTTCCGTTTCGAGCATATTTATTTTTTTTTGAATTTCTTCTCTATCCATGAGCCACCCCCGAGGATCGAACTCGGGACCCCCACTTTACGAAAATGGTGCTCTACCAACTGAGCTAGGGTGGCGCAAAAAAATTATTTTTTTGGAGCCGATAATCAGATTTGCACTGATGACCTTCGTCTTACCAAGACGATGCTCTACTACCTGAGCTATATCGGCATTTTTAAAAAATTCACTTTTCACCAATACTAATTTATTTCAATAAAAATAAGCATTGACATTCTAGAATATTTGTTTTCTATTGCTAATTAACCAGATGCTTCACAATGATCTTCTTAAACTCCCTCTTTGTACTCTTCCGAAGTCCCGCGCCGGCCTCTATTTCATGAATAACGGCCTCCAGGTCTTCTGGTTTATAAACTCTATAATTATTCATGGGGTGTCTATGCGCTTTTAGCTTCCCTTTTTTATCCCAATTACGAAGAGTAAGCGCGGACACGCCTAAAATTTCTGATGCTTGTTTTATTGTAAAATATAGGTTTTTCATAATTTTCTACATTAATAAACCTTAATAAAAATATATACATAATAATAATATATTATATAAAATATATTACAACACTCGTATGTGGAAAAACTTAAAATTCATATTTTAGCATCATCCTCTTTTCCCCTATTTTTATTTTTAGTCAAAGATCAATTTTTAGTAATTTTTGATTAAATTTTAGTTAAAAATTAGGGTAATTTATAATAAAAATTAATTTTTAAAAAAGCTTTAAAAATGACCTCTGGTTTAGCCGAGATTAGCCGAGATATTTTTTGTTTTCCACATATTTTGCTGTTTTTGAGAAATCATAAAAAGTATAATTATATCAATGGGACCGGGATTATTTTTCGATAAAAAAAAGTATATCTCAGCTAAAGAAGCTAGTACCCTTTCCGGTTATTCAAAGGATTACATCGGACAGCTCGCCAGAGAGAAAAAAATAGTTGCAAAGAGAATTGGACGAACATGGTATGTATCGGAAGATTCTTTGTTAAACTATAAAGATTTTTCTAATTCCTATAAAAAAATTCTGTCGGGAGCGCAGAAAATATTATTGCCTGCTTTTGGTGTCCTGGTCGTTTCGGGAATACTTTTTTTAAATAGCGTAAATATTCCCAATGTTTTAAAAAACATTTTTTCAATCCCCGCGAGCTTCCTTCCGGCCGATGTGACCAAGATTGATTCCGGATTCTCTGCCGACAAAAGTAGTGATTTCGCCATAGATGCTTATAAAAATTATCTTGGGCCAACTGGAGGAGGTAAACCTCCGCTAGTCAGCGTATCTGAAGCGTTATCGGCTTTCAGAAAATATATTACGGGAAAAATGGCGAAGTCTCCTGCCCCGAAGACACAGTCAAGTACCGTGGTCGTCAAAAACATTGTAAACAATTCCTCGCCGACACAAGCGAGTCTTCTCTCTGCTCTTCGCTCTCTCTTCAATTCCGGATTACCTGAAGATATAAAAAAAGAATTGCGAGGACCACAGGGGGAAAAAGGAGACACCGGTCCGGCTGGCGGCTCTGCTTTTACTCCTCTTGCTCCTCCTTCCTTCCCTTCCGCTACACAGTCTGCCACTGTGCCAAACTATAACAACACCCAAATAGTGGTGGGAAATTCTGCGGGCTTCGCGGCGCTTGGAGCGCAGGAACTTCATGCGAACAGTTTGCAAGTCACCGGCAATATTACTCAGACTGGAGGCAACACATCACTACAAGAAATCACAACGATCGGACTTACAGTAAACGGCAATACTTCCATCTCCGGCGATCTCTCTGTGGCCGGAATAACTTCTTTCTCCGGAGCCACCACCTACAATGACAACCTCACCATTACCAAACAAGATCCGACTCTCATTTTTAATGCCGGAGACACTTCGGATACCAAGTTCTGGACGGGAGTGACGGATGACAATGGCAACGATGATGACGACCTGTTCCAGATCGGGGATGGCACGACTCCGGGGACGAATGCTTTTTTGACTATCAACACCGCCGGCAACGTCGGGATTGGGACGACAAATCCACAAACCGCTTTTCATATTTTCGATACTGATGCTTTGATCATTCCAGTTGGAACCACAGCGGAGCGTCCCGCGGATATCCAAGGAGCTATCCGCTACAACACTACAACTTCCACCTTTGAGGGCTACAGCGGTGTTGTTTGGTCGGGTTTGGGCGGAGTGATTGATGTTGATCAAGACACTTATATCCTGGCAGAGTCCGCCCCTGGCGCAGATGAGGACGTCTTATTCTTTTATACAGCCGGATCAGAGCGGTTACGCATAACTAATGCCGGTTTAGTAGGCATCGGAACCACCGCTCCCCAAGGACTTCTGGATGTCCAGGGTGCAGCCGGATCCCCCGGGATTCTCTACCTCGCCACCAAAGAACTGACCGTGGTAGATGGCGATAAACTGGGCCAAATTAATTTCAACGCTCCTCTGGAATCCGATGGCACGGACGCTATCTTGGTCGGCGCTTCTATCTGGGCGGAAGCAAACGATACGTTCTCCGCATCCGTCAATGACACCGACTTGGTCTTTGCTACCGGACTTTCTGAAACAGCGACCGAGAAGATGCGCATTACCTCCGCCGGCAACGTCGGCATCGGAGACACCTCTCCCTCCTCCAAGCTGGAGATCGGAGACGGCACTGATTCCCTCCAGATCTCCTCGGTGGGCGACCTGACCTTTGTGGACGCCGACGGAGCCGCCAGCATCACCGGTCCGGCCGGAGGAGCGCTTTCTGTGGTAGCCGGCGCTTCCCAAGCTCTGACCTTAACCGCCAATCTTGGTTCCACCTGGTCCACCTCGGCCGGAGCCCTGACTCTCTCTTCCGCCGCGGCCGCCACCTGGAGTACTGCTGATGGACTCCTTACCATTACCGGCAATGACGGCATTACCCTAAACGCCTCCACCACCGCCGGCATTACCGCCAATGTCCCAGACGCCATTGCCAACGCCTTTGACCTCCAGCAGGGTTCGGACAACTACATTAACATCGCCACTTCTGACGGCTCCGAGAACATCTCCTTGGGCAATGCCACGACTAATCCGACTTTCTCTTTCTTGGGAACTGGCCTCATCACCATGGCCGGAGCCGGAGCCGAAACCGCCTCACTCACTCTCACCACCGGCACCGTCACTCTGACTGACGGCGACCTCATTCTCTCCTCCGGAGAGATTGCCGCCACTTCCGATGACGCCACCGGCACAGCCTTTTCCTTTACCGGAGTGTCCACCACCGGGACTACTCTGGGAGTGACCGCTAACTCCTTAAGCACCGGCTCTGCCCAGGACATCACTTCCACTTCCACGGCGGGGGGAGCGTCGGGTTCTTCCAAACTCTTGAATCTGGCCAGAAGCGGCGCCAACTCCAACCTGGCTCATACCGCTTACGGCCTCTATTCTTCCGTCACCAATACCAATGTTACCAGTGGCACCAACATCGCC